>NZ_JHEG04000001.1:2439577-2761191 GCF_000760695.4 Tolypothrix bouteillei VB521301
AGAAAATTATCTATAGAACAACTTGAAGCATTGGGAGAAGTCTTATTAGACTTTTCTGAAGTGGCTGATTTACAAACTTGGTTAAATCAATCTTAAGAATACAAACCCTTAGACCTCCGCTTTCTTCAAGCGGGTAACTGAGTTGACAACCTGTCAGAAAATTTGAGAATCAATCAAGATACAAATAAAGACAATCGCGAATTGCTGTATGCAATTAGAACTAGTTTATCAGCCCAATAGAGAACAAGCTAAGGAAGAGGGCGACTTGAACAAGGACTTGAAAGAAATTATTTCATTTACACAATGCGCCAAACTTTTTTCGCCAATTGAGTTAGTAATTCCTGGCGTTTTTCAATAGATTCAGTATTCCAGTCACTAAATGGCTCTAAATCTCTTACCGCACGATCGACAGCTGTATTAACACCAATGTTTACTTTCTCTGCTATAGATTTGGTAATTAAAAACTTCGATTTAGGGTAAGCTTTCTTTTTTTCTGTAAATGATTTATTTTTTATTGAGCGATTAATTGATCCTTCAAGTAATGTAAGATTTCCAAGTTTTTGAATATATTTTTCAATTTCAGCAGGTTTATCAAATAAAGATTTATCCTTATTAACTGTTTGAGATAAAATATGTTCTATTTCTACTGTATCATTAATATAATTCTTTAAATCAGTATAAGCTCCAATACTTCCGTATGCTTCTTCATCAATATACTGCGTTAATTTTGCTAAAACGTATTGCAACATTTTCTTTCTAATAGAAGATTTACTGAACTGACGGAAGGCTAGCTCAAACTGTTTAGATAGTTTTTGTTTAGCAGGTTGAAGCTCGTTGAGTATAAATTTTTCTAGCTCTATTTTATTAGAGACCTTACGTAGCTTTCCAGTCCACTGAGTGAATAAGGTTTCGAGCCTGCTAGTACCCTCTCGTGTAACTATATGAACAAATAAAAAATTTTCTATTTCTTGACATAATTCTGTAAAAAGTTCTATTGATAAATGCTGAGATGCTAATAGTAATGTCAAATGTTGTTTGGTAGAAAGGTAAGATATATTTAACAAATAACGATTTAGATGACCATATTTATCTTGTCCATTTTTAAAGTATAAAAAAGCTTGAGCAGAATTAACAAGGCTATCAACGAATTCCAAAGGGTTTTCTGTATACCCGCATATATCTTTATTTTCAACAAACCAATCATATATTCTATCTTCTCTAAGCCGTTCGCCTGACTCATATTTTGCAGTTATAAAGTAACGAAGAAAGCGTAAAGGCTTTTCATCAGCTTTAAATAGTAAGCTAATCATTTTTTTCCATTTACTTTTTAATTTCTCAAAATCCTTACTATTTAAGTGCATAAACATTTGGTTTTTTAGCAAATCCATTGCATCCAAACCTATTCCACGGTTGTTAATTGTTTCAAAAACTGTAAGTGCATGGGATACACTTTTTGTTTCTACACGAACAACCTTTACATTTTGAGTGAAGCGAGCATAAAACTGTTTAATTTCTTGGATATCTTCGTCAAATTTTTCTTTAAAAAAATCTAGAATAAATTTATAAGCTTTTTTAATTTTTTTGATAGAACTAGAATCTGGAACTTCATCAAAATCTTCTTTCATTGCAATTTTTTTCAAAACATCACAACTATCATATTGAAGTTCCACTCTATCTCGAAATACTTCATTTCCATTTTGATCCACAAATGAAGAGGCAATTAACTCTTTCACCGAACCAACAGTTTCTTGTGGTTTGAGCTTTTCTCGATAATCTCTTATAGAACAGAGAATTAAGTATGCAGTTGTCATTCGCTGCTGTCCATCAATTAATTCATAAGCTCTATCTGAACTGCACACAATAATACTGCCTATAAAATACTCCCATCCTGTACCGGATTTGTTTCTCTCAAATTCTTGATAAATATCTTCAAGAAGCTCTCCAACTTGTTTTTCTTCCCAAACATACTCCCGCTGATAAGCTTTAACTACATAAAAATCTTTAAAGAGTTCTCCCAAAGTATAGTCACGAGATTCAATTATCGCCATTTCTGTATCCTGAAAAATAAAAAGTTATGTTTTATAAAATCAAGAATGTTAAACAGTGAATATGAATTGTATGCTACATACTGATAAAATATATAAAATTTACTAAAAATTTACGTAATTCTCATATCTTAAAAAACGATAGCTATGCCAAAAGAAGTTCTTAACTGAACTAGGAGCTTGGTTTACTGCCTCAATTAATAAGATTCTGGCATGAATTTAAGAAAATTGGGAAAAAAAGTAATTTGAGACTTATACCAATTTTCTATGAAGATGCATACAATTAGCCTGCGAAGCGCCCCCTTTGTTTGTATAGCCCCACCCTTCTAGAATGAGGGCAATAATGTGCAACTTCACATAGAATTGGTATTAGTTTATTGAATTGGATAAACTGCGATCGCTCCATTCCCGTTACAAAACTTATTCTCTTAACTGCGAGCTTGCTCCAACCCATTCACCATTAATACGATGGACGACTAGTTATCAACTGCAACAGTTTCAGCAGAGTGACGTATTGGGAAATTGACAGAATTAGCAATAAAGCACATTTTATGAGCTTCTTCGTGCAAACGGGTTGCTGTTTCGATGTTTGCGCTGTTAGCGATCGCCACACGAGGTTTGAGTGTAACCTCAGTAAATCGTCCGCTTCCATTATTTGTCTCTTCCATGACACCAACTGGACGATCGACGTAATCCATGACAACGATTTTTGCACTAGCACACAAATGAAGATACCAGAGCATGTGACAAGCAGAAATTGATGCCAACAGCAGTTCCTCTGGATTATACCGTGTTGGGTCACCACGAAAAGATGGGTCAGACGAGCCATAAATTATAGGTTTGTCTTGACTTTGAATCTCGTGGTTGCGGCTGTATGCTCGGTAATTTGCTGTTCCTTCCCCAAGATTACCAGTCCAAGCGATCGCAACCGAGTAACTGTGAAATTTTGTCATAAGGTCAGAAAAAGTCAGAAAAGGTAGGAAATAGTCTTAAGATGCTTGCAGGGGCTGCAACATTTGCGGAACACGGGAAACAACTCTTGATGACAAGTTATAGAAAAACAACGAGAGACTCTGTTCTCCCCCATGGTAACCAATTGACTGCAAGCAAACGGTAAATAATACCTTATCTACCAAAAGGAAATATTAATTTATGTTAATCAGTCAACATCACCTATTTTTTAAACCTAATTTTAAAATGACTGAAACGATTGAAAACAAAATTTATCTCAAGAATATAACAAACAGTAACAATTTTGAGGCTTCTATTAACAATTTGCCAAAGTTTATCAAAATTCAAATCTTTTAAATTTTTAGATTGAGCGGGATTGGTAAGACAAACCAGGGAATGAAAAGATTTCTTTCCTTTGCCCCTAACCCCTGAACCTTCGCGGAAGAATCAAAGAAAAGGTTATTATGAGCATCTTAGACTTTCCACGCTTGCACTTTCAAGGCTTTGCCCGCACCCACGCCCCCACGGGACATAAAAACGGTTTGGTAGATCTGAGTACCAACACAGTTTATATGAATGGCGAACGTTTCGATCGCAACCGTCCTTTATCTGAATACCACGAATATCTTCAAAGCTTGGGACCTCGGTTTAATGCTGAAGGACAATGGGATGAAAACGGTTCTTTCAGTATGGCAAAGGGATGGGATTTTGGCGGAAACGGTCACTTTGCGATCGAAGCAAAAATTGTCAGTACCCAACGCGAAGCAGGACAAGTTGACCAGCAAGATCCAGCGGTCGGACGCAGCATTGATATGTGGGGACACTTCAATGATTACTTAGCCACAACTTTCAATCGCGCCCGGATCTTTGATTGCGATCCTGCTTCCAATTGGACAACCACAATTATGGTCGGTCAACTGACTTTTGGAAGACAGGGTGTATCCCATGAAGTCCCATATATGCTCTCTGCTCCTGTTGAAGGGATGCAACCCGCTCGCTGGCAAAACTTTAACTACATTCGAGAATTGCCAGAACATCCCTTGAACGGTGAGTTTAAGCGTGCAGAAGTCTATCAATTCGTCATACCCAAAGACGCCAAAGATGTGCTTTGGGGTGAAGAAACAGCACTTTCACCAACCGTTTCCCTATTACGTTCTGCAATGGAGCGAGAAGATGTGTTGGGAGTGGTTGTACAGTTTAGCTTAAGCAATATGTCGGCTCCGTTACAACCCGACTCACCAGTTTTTTGGCATTTACATGGAACTATCGGTTTGTGGTGTGAAGGTGAACTGAAGACTTACCCACAAGGTCGGTTGTTAACTCCCCGTCATATCTTTCAAAATCCGGAAGACAGAACGCTGTCTAACCTGACAGTTGCTATTACCCCTCAAGGCGCTAGCTTGAATATGGTGACAGCAGTCCCTTGCAACGGACGTGCAATTCAAGCAGGACCGGGACCTACTCATGCGATCGCTTCCAAGCTTGACTTGGGTGAGTTGGAACTGCGTACAGTAAAAAGCCAGCGATTGGTAGCACGCATTCCCAAGGAAGCATACCAACAACCAGCACATCAACTGACAAGTGGAATTGTAGACGTACCTTTAGCAGAACCCTTTGAAAATCTGTGTGATGAGATCGAACATCAGGGCTTGTGTATTGTTGGAACACATCCCAACGGTCAGCGACAGATTTTAGTTCGGGAAGAGGAAATTAATCTCCAAGTTAATGATGCTTGCTTGTTTGTTGAATTTCCAGATGAAAAGCGTGGGTTAGACTACTCTGTAGAATTAGAGGTGAGGTCTTTTGTCCGGGGTCGTCCCGCACCTGTGGAAACAGTCTACTTGCACCAATTTTACAATCCTAAAGGTTTGCCGCAGTTACGCTATGACTTCGATCGCAATCCAGAGAATGTCGGGAAAACTTTCCACTTTCCCCAAAGTCTAGACATCGTACATTTCAAACCCGGTAAGCGTGAGGAAATGGGCGATTTTACTGCTAAAAGTACTATCGCAACTGATGAACAAGGACGCGGTTGGGTGACTGTGCGGGGAGTTCAATCGGGGACTGCAAGGGTACTGCTATCAACACGGGCTGACGAAATACCGGGCGATCCTTCACTTACAGACCGAGCGATCGTTAGCTACGATAACGAAGATCGCCTTGGCTTCTGGTCTGGGGCTGGTTCCTTCGCCGTTCGAGTCTTGACTAACGATTGGCACTTAGAAGACATTCCAGATGAGTCAGTAGACTTCAACCTCATTTACAAACATATCCTAGCTTTCTACGAACTTTCCTTTTCCTTCATGAAAGCCGAGGTCTTCAGTTTAGCGGACAAATGCAAGGTCGAAACTTACGCTCGCCTCATGTGGCAAATGTGCGACCCTTGCAACAAAAACAAAACTTATTATATGCCACCCACACGAGATATGTCCCAACCTCAAGCAATGCTTTTGCGTAAATATTTGCAAAACCAACAGCGAGTGGGCTATGTTCCCGAAACCAAGCCAACACCAAAGAGCACTCAACGCACCATTCAAACTCGCGATGAACTCGTAGCCGCCCTGCGACACGCTGCAGAACTTGAGGTTGCAGTGATGTTGCAGTATGTCTACGCAGCATACTCCATTCCCAACTATGTCACGGGTCAAGAGTACGTGCGTCGGGGCTTGTGGACTCCCGAACAACTGCGTCTGGCTTGCGGTGACGGTCAGGAGGGACACGACTATGGAATGCGGGGCGTGTTGTTGGATATCTCCCGTGAAGAAATGGTTCATTTCTTGATGGTTAACAATATATTAATGGCGATTGGCGAACCTTTTTATCCAGCTATACCCAATTGGAATGAAGCGAATCGACGCTTCCCAATTGAAGTGGACTTTGCTCTAGAACCCTTTGGTCCATCTAGCTTGCAACGATTCTTACAATTTGAATTGCCTGACTTTTTAGTTGAAGATTTAGCTCATGAAACTGAACCCAACGATCCTAGCGTTGATCAGCTGCATAGTTATGGTTCGTTGAGCGAACTGTATCGCCAAATTCGTACTGCGATCGAAAATATTCCAGATTTAATTGTTGTTAAAAAGGGTTGCGTTGGTGGCGAACACCACCTATTCTTACGAAAAGATACTAATAAATCTCATCCCGATTATCAGTTCCAAGTAGACGACGTCAACAGTGCTCTCTTTGCCATTGACTTAATTGTCGAACAGGGAGAAGGTTGTGAGGTGGATTCACCTAAGTTTGAAGAATCTCATTACCAAAAATTCCGGCGCATTGCAGATGCACTGGCTCGCGAACAAACCATTGATGCGACTACCGGGCATAAATTACCTTGGACTCCAGCATATCCCGCGTTGCGTAACCCCACGCTCCATCACAAAGATTACAGTTCTACTGTTGTGACTGTTCCCCAAACCAGGGCCGTGATGCAAATTTTTAACGAGTCTTACTATTTAATGATGCAACTGATGGTGCAGCACTTCGGGTTAATGCCTCATGGTAGTATGCGGCGATCGAAGCTGATGAATCCAGCTATTGATGTGATGACAGGTATGATGCGTCCCTTGGGTGAACTGCTGATGACTATGCCTTCTGGGAAACGCGGGAAAACAGCTGGTCCTTCTTTTGAGATTGCCCACCCACCTACATACATTCCCACACCAGAGATTGCATATCAAGCGATCGCAAGTCGATTTGAACGCCTGAGTCATCAAGCAAGAGAATGCGAAGTCATCCCCAGCATGGTTTACGAAATGTTTGATTTCTACGCGAGATATTTTGAGGATTTTGCAAAAAATCCCCAGCACATATTCGGTTAATAAACTTAGGGAAAAGTTATGAATAATATTGAAACAGATGTTCTTATTGTTGGCGGCGGACCAGTCGGGTTATCAACAGCACTTGAATTGCGTTACCAAGGTATCAATTGTATCCTCATAGAGCAATCCGATGGAGTTGTCACTGACCCTAAAGTTAGCACGGTAGGACCCCGCTCTATGGAGCTTTACCGACGATGGAGTATCTCTCAGCACATACGCAATGCTGGATGGCCTGTCGATCATACTTTAGATGTTGCATGGGTAACGGCAGTAGGAGGTTATGAAATATACCGCGTACCTTTTCCATCTTATGCTGAGAGAAGCCTACCTGAATACACGCCAGAACCAGAGCAAGTTTGCCCTCAAAATTTGGTCGCACCCGTTCTGATGGATGCTTTGGGACAATATCCATCAGGAGTTATTAAACTTCTTTGTCGTTTGGAAAGCTTTGAACAAACGGATGAAGAAGTTGTCGCTAAGGTGACAAACATAGATTCAGGAAACACGGAAATCATTCGTGCTAAGTATATGGTGGCTTGCGATGGTGCTCGCAGTATAGTCCGTAAAGCTTGTAACGTTGAAACTCCATCATTCCATCCCACTCAACTGTTTCAAAGCGTTGTCTTTAACGCACCAGAGCTAGCAAGTCAATTGGGCTCGCGCAATGCTATGGTTTTCTTCCTGGTTAACCCCAAGTTACAAGAACCACTCCGCTCTGTCGATGGACGGGGATCGTACCGTCTCATTCTGAAACCAAAAGAAAACGGTGAGTTGCGCGACCCAGAAGAAGCTGTTCGAGAAGCGATCGCGATCGATACCCCCATTGAAATTGTTTCCAATCTCAAATGGTATCTCACCCATCGCGTTGCTGACAAATTCCGCCAAGGGCGCGTGTTCTTTGCAGGCGATTCTGCTCATACACTCTCACCTTCTGGTGGTTTTGGCATGAACACGGGGATATGTGATGCACTCGACCTGGGTTGGAAACTAGCTGCTACCCTCAAAGGTTGGGGCGGAGAAAAATTGCTCGATACCTATGAGATGGAAAGACGTCCTATTGCAGTCCGAAACCTCGAAGAAGCAAATGCTAACCTCCAACGCGGTCAAAAACGTGCTGTTCCCCCAGCAATTACAAGCGATTCTCCCGAAGGCGAAGCAATTCGGAGATCCATGGCTGAAGGTTTAGAGCGCAGTAACGTTAAGCGCGAATTCGACGCACCAGGGGTTCATTTTGGATTCCGTTACGAGTCAGCGATCGTTATCCCTGATGGTACGCCTCCTAACAGCGATCCTTTCCAATGGACTCAAAATAGTTATCCCGGATCGCGAGCACCCCATGCATGGTTAGCACCTGACAAATCTATATTGGATCTTTTTGGTCAAGGGTATGTGCTGCTGTGCTTCCAAGAACAACAAGGAACCGAAGCTTTTGCCAAAGCTTGCTACGACAGACGCGTTCCACTGACAATCACCTTTATCGAAAAACCGGAAATTGCCCAACTTTATGAAAAAGCTTATGTACTCGTGCGACCAGACGGACATGTTGCTTGGAGAAGCGATACTTTACCGAGCGATCCAGGTACTCTTATCGATCGCGTCCGAGGCTACTTTTCATGATGAAACTCTACTATGCCCCAGCCTCATCCTACTCCCAGCGAGTCCTCATCGCTCTTTATGAAAAAGACGCAGCTTTTACACCTATAGAAGTTAATCTTTTTGACAAAGAAGAGCGATCGCAATATACAAAAATTAATCCTTTTGCCAAAATCCCCACGTTAGTAACCGAATCCGGTCAAATACTATTTGAAGCTTGCATCATTATCGAGTATCTCGACCAAAAGTTTCAGAACAAACCCCATCTCATCCCACAAGAGCCAAAGCTAGCTTTAGAGGTACGAATGCTCGAACGGATCGTTGACGCGTACATCAACCGAGGACGTGAAGCGTTATTTTCCGACACTCAGCGTCCGGTGGAAGAACAAGGCAGTAGTGAGATAAAAAAAGCACATCGATTACTAGAGACAGCGTGCTTGCAACTAGAAGAACGATTGTCTGATAGAACTTGGTTGGCTGGGGAAGAGTTTTCCCTTGCAGACTGTGCGGCTGCACCCACCTTAAGTTACCTGCGTATGGTTTACAGCTACAAGCATTTCCCTCAATTAACAAATTACGTTCGGCGTTTGGAATCCAGACCATCTGTGGCAAAAGTTCAAAACTCCGGACGAGAGCAAATGATACAAATGCTGTCTGCGTTAAAAAACCCTCTTGAATTAATGCCATTGGATAATGGCTAATGGCTAATGGTGAGTCCAGCCCTGAAGGCGGGTTTCCCGCCGTAGGGGACTGGTGAGACCAGCCCTGCAGGCGGGTTTCCCGCCGTAGGGGACTGGCGAACCCGAAGGGCGAACCCGAAGGGCGAACCCGAAGGGCGAACCCGAAGGGCTAATGGCTAATGGTAATTAACAATTAGCAATTAGCAATTAGCAATTAGCAATTAACAATTAGCAATTAACAATTAACAACTAACGGAGCCAAAAATGACCGTTTCTACAATTGAAAGACTTAACCCATTTATACCTGAAGTCATCGCAGATCCCTATGCAGTCTATCGGCGCTACAGAGAAGAAGACCCCGTGCATTGGGGAATTTCTGCAAATCCTCAATTGCCTGGTGCTTGGTATATCTTCCGTTATGACGATGTTATGCAAGTGATGGAAGACCGCAGATTTGGTCGCGAAACTTTGAACGAACGAGAGGATGTTGAAACTACGCCAGTACCAACGGCATATAATGCGTTCCTCTCTCTGGTAAGTAACTGGATAGTTTTCCGGGAACCACCCAATCATACACGGCTAAAATCTCTAGCTAGCAAGGCATTCACCCCAAAAATTGTCGAAAACATTCGTCCAGCCATCTACCAAATTGCAGACAATCTGCTGGATAAAGTTCAAAACCGTGGAGAATTGGATTTGGTTGAGGATTTCGCTTTCCCTCTGCCAACCAAGGTAGTTGCTATTATGCTGGGTGCTGACCCAGAAGACCTACCATTGTTTCGTGAATGGGCTCTTGCTATGCAGCATGCCAGTGCTTCCCGTTTGAAACCACCACCAGAAGTTTACGAACAGGCAAACCGTGGTGCTCAATCATTTATCGACTATTTTACTCCTCTAATTGCAGAGCGACGTGCCAATCCACGGGAAGATCTGATCTCAGCTTTGGTTAAGGCTGCTGATGAAGGCGACAAATTGAGTGACTTTGAAATCGTTGCTACTTGTACTCACTTGTTGACGGCGGGACATGAAACTACAATCAATCTGATTGCTAAGGGGACACTGGCGTTACTTCACCATCCAGAAGCACTCAAAAAGTTACGCTCCCACCCCGAATTTATCCCTGCGGCAGTAGAAGAGTTCGTCCGCTACGACACCCCCATCCAGATGGTAACACGTTGGGCTTATGCAGATGTTGAGGTTGGTGGGAAGTTAATCCGGCGCGGGGACAGTGTAGGCGTCATGCTTGGCTCTGCTAACCGAGATCCCGCTCAATTCAAGAATCCCGATGTTCTAGATATACAGCGTCAAGACAACAAACACAGTGCTTATGGCGGCGGTATCCATTACTGTCTTGGTTCGTCGTTAGCCCGCGCTGAGGGTCAAATTGCTATAAATGTCCTGCTCAACCGTTTACCAGAACTTCGTTTGCTAGACGAGAAGATTCAGTGGGCTAACAATATCGTGTTTCACGGTCCCAATCATCTCAGGGTTGCTTTTAATAAACCTGTAGCTTAAGGACGTATCGGGTTAAATAGTTATTGCAAAAGAGCATTTTTCACTCATAGATTCCCGACTTCTTGAAGAAGTCGGGAATTTTGCATGAGGTCATAAAAAGTCAGAAAAGGTCTGAACTCACGCTGGAGAGCTATTTGGTTTCCGAAAACTCTTTAGTTCTTGATGGTAATTAAACATAGATGAGATTCACTTGAGATGTTACGCTCCCAGCCAGAACTGATTCTCAAAGGCAATAGAACTATTGTTGGCAATATTGTAATACATATAAGGATCGAAATGATTGAACAACTTTCAACAAAGCCTGAGAAGAAAACTTGCCCCCATCTTGGAGAAGCTTACCAACCCTTTGCTAATCCACAATTGGAGGAACCTTATTCATTTTATAAACATGCAAGAGTTGAGGAGCCACTATTTTACAGCCCGTTGTTAAACGGCTATGTTCTTACTCGTTATGATGAGATCCTAACTGTATTGAAAGACCCAGCACGCTTTTCTTCGACAGATACTCTCAGCCCGATTGTCGAATTTACGCCTCAGGTGTTTGAAGTACTGCGTCAAGGCTTTCCCTTGGTACGCGATTTGGTTGATAGCGATGGCGAAGAACACAAACGCTTACGCGCTCCTTTGATGAAAGTGTTTGCACCAGAGCGCCTTGAGGCTATGGAAGATTCTATTCGCGCTATTGCTAATAGGCTGGTAGATAGTTTTGTCAATGATGGTCAGGCAGACATCATATCGCAATTTGCTTATCCTCTGCCTCTTGAGGCTATCCTCACTATGTACGGTATCCCATTAGATAGGATGGCAGAACTCAAGCAGTGGTGCTATGACATGAATGCTTTGATATCGTCTTTTCTAACGCCAGAAGAACAGGTGCAATGCGCTCGCAGTATGGTGGCGATGCAGCATTTCGTTGCAGGTTTAATCGAGGAACGACGGAATGCACCTTGCAACGACTTAATTAGCAATGTACTTACCTCTAACCTGAATATGCCGGAGTTGGTGAGAATTTTAATGGGCTTAATACAAGCAGGACATAAGACGAGCTCCCATTTGATTGGGAATGCCTTAAAACTCCTACTGGAACGTCCCCAATCGTGGCAGGCTATTTGTAACGATTTATCGCTCATTCCTGCTGCTTTGGAAGAAGTACTCAGGTACGATGCTCCAGTCCCAACAATGAGTCGCACAACTACCCAAGATGTGGAACTCGCGGGAGTTGAACTACCCAAAGGGACTCGTATCTTTTTGATGTATGCTTCCGCTAACCGCGATGAAACTAAGTACAGTAATAGCGATCGCTTTGAGATTGAACGTTTTAAACAACCACAAGCTCACCATCTCGCATTTGGTCACGGAGTCCATCACTGTATTGGTTCAAATTTAGCTCGTCGCGAAGCAAGAATCGCTCTGGAAATCTTGTCTTCGAGATTGCCAAATCTGCGACTGCGCCCAAACCAAAAATTTACCCACGTGCCAACAATGATCTTCCGTGGTTTTACACGTCTCGAAGTGGAGTGGGATATCCCTCAACAAAGGTGAAACCCATTACATATATCTCTTTCAAACGTTTCTTACTTCAAATAAATATCACATCATAAGGAGTTAATCAAATGAGTATTGTAAAAGGCTTGACAAAAATTATCATTTATGTAAAGGATATGAATACCCAAGCCCGCTTTTATCGCGATGTACTGAACTTGACAGCGATCGACCCGACGAATGTGGATGACTACAAGGATGTAATTTGGGTAGAGTTTGCCACAGGGGAATGCAGCCTAGTGCTCCATCTAGACAAAGAGAAGCCACTCGGTCAGGATAGACCAAAGCTCGCATTTAGCGTCAATGACATGGAAACTGCTCACAAGATGTTGACTGAGCGCGGTGCAAAATTAAGTGATATTCGTTCCCGCAGACCTGGGTTAAAAGTAGCGGATGGTTTTGACCCAGAAGGTAACCCTTTCTCGATTTACTATCAAGAGTCATAAAAAGACAGAAAAAGTCAGAAAAGGTCTGAACTCAAGCTATAAAGCGATTCCGTTTGCGAAAAGCACTCAGCCATAGCTGTTAATTAACAATAGATGATTCACAAGGTTGCTTCATCCTTGGTGGAAATATTTCTTTCTAGATTTTTTGTAAGTTTAAGAGACGAAAAAATGGATAACGTTGATACCCTGCAAGCACACAATCTAGCGTTCAATGACCAACAAGATGAACAATTGAGTGAGGAGAAAGGAATAGAAAAACAGCAAAAGACTTGCCCTCATCTTGGAAAAGAGTTTCACCCCTTTGTTAATCCATTACTGGATAACCCTTATCCCTTCTATAAGCATGCTAGAAATGAAGAACCAATCTTTTTCAGTTCACTATTGAATGCTTATGTTCTGACGCGATATGAAGATGTTTTAACAGTACTGAAAGATCCAGTACGATTTTCTTCTGCACAAAGTCTCCAATCTGTTGGCGACTTTGCTCCTGAGACAATTGAAGTGTTGCGTCAAGGCTTTCCCGTTGTTTCACTTATTGGTAGTGATGGCGAACAACACAGGCGCTTCCGTGCTCCTTTTTTGAAAGCTTTCGCCACAGAAAAACTAGTCGCTATGGAAGGCTCAACTCGTGCGATCGCTAACAGATTGGTAGACAATTTTATCAATGATGGTCAGGTAGAAATCTTATCAAAGTTTGCTTATCCTCTGCCCCTTGAAGTTATCTTCAATATGTACGGTGTTCCTTTAAATAAGATGGCAGAAGTGAAGCATTGGGGTAGTGAAGTTACAGCTTTGTTTTCTACACCTTTAACGCCAGAACGACAAGTTGAGTGTGCTCGCAGCTATGTTGATTTACAGCATTTTATGGCACGTTTAGTTGAAGAACGACACATTTCACCTAACGGCGACATGATTAGCGATCTATTAACTAGTGACTTAACTGTACCAGAGATAGTGCTGCTTTTATGTGAGATGATTGTAGCAGGACATAAAACAACTGCTAATTTAATTGGCAAAGCTTTAAAACTTTTGTTAGAACAGCCTGAGTTGTGGCAAAGCCTCTGTGATGAACCATCTCTTATTCCTATTGCACTAGAAGAGGTATTGAGGTACGATACTCCAGCTGCATCAATGATTCGGGTTACTACACAAGAGGTTTCCCTCGCCGGAGCCACATTACCTAAGGACACGCGCATCCTTTTGCTGTATGGTTCTGCCAATCGTGATGAAAATCAGTATCCTGATAGCGATCGCTTCAACATTGAACGTTTCAAACAGACACCTGTTAACCATCTCGCATTTAGTCATGGAGTTCATCACTGCACGGGTTCTAATTTGGCTCGTCGGGAAGGACGGATTGCTCTAGAAGTTTTGTCTTCACGCCTGCCAAATCTCCGGCTTCGTCCGAACCAACAACTAACACATATTCCTGCATTGCTTAACCGAGGTTACGCACAACTCTATTTGGAGTGGGACAGGGCTTAATGAGTGGAGTACCGGACTTGAGCATTGTGCGATCGCAAGTTAAGCCAACTCTTCACTTTTATCTCACAGCGATTGATAACTTTTACTAAAGTGTTGTTACTCCATACAAAGTTTCGTACTACTATAACTTTTGTCTTTGTTAATAACTCCTTATAACTAAGACAAAAGTTCTATTGAATCAATAGATTTTGCTAATTGGCAACTAGAAATATTTGCCAAACAATTTGAGGAATATATTTCTCTATAATAAATATATTGATTTTTTTGAGATTCTTCATCTCACAAGCACAAAATCGTATTTTTGATTTTCCTTCCAACTCACATTTTTTAGAAAATCTTTGCAAATTAAGGAAGAAAACGGATGAGTTCTTCTATAAGTCCAACCAAAATCAAACCTGCAAGTAAGATATACCAGGATAAAAACTTTTACATTATTAATGCGATAACACTTATAGCAATTTTGGGTGGAACAATTTTTAATCCAGCACTACCAACTATATCAAAAGTTTTTAGTGTTTCCAGCGAACAGGTGTCATTGGTTGCAACGCTCTTTCAATTCCCTGGTGCGATTGTAACTCCAATCTTTGGAGTTTTAGCTGACACTTTTGGTAGAAAGCAAATCTTAGTACCTTCCCTACTTATATTTGCTTTGGGTGGAACTTTAAGCGGCTTTGCCCAAAGCTTTCGCAGTCTTTTAGAATGGAGACTTATACAAGGTATTGGTACTGCAAGCTTAGAATCTTTACAACTGACTATAATTGGCGATCTCTACAGAGGAAAACAGCTGGGCTCTGTTATGGCGTTTAATGCTGGATTAATCGGCATAAGTTCCGCACTTTTTCCTCTCATTGGTGGACTTTTAGCTGGTTTTAGCTGGCGGTATCCATTCATAGTATCATTGCTTGCCATTCCGATTGCTCTGTTGGTATTATTCACACTCAAACTGCCAAAGCAACAAACCAACCAGCAAAATTTTCAACTAAAACCTTATCTCCAAAGTACCTGGAGTAGCATTAACAACCGCCAAGTTGTAGGGCTGATGTTTGCAGTGATGGTACAATTCATGCTGCAAGTAGGAGCTTGCTTAACTTACATTCCAATTTTGGCAGGAAATGAGTTAGGGGCATCTGAAGCTTTTAATGGTTTTCTGCTGACTGCTATATCGCTTGCTGTTGCTGTTGTTGCTTCTCAACTAGGACGGCTGACACAGAAATTTTCTGAAATTAAGCTTATCAAATTTTCTTTTATTCTTGCTGCTATTGCATTCCTGATTGTTCCCTTTGTTCATAACGTATGGCTGCTATTTATCCCGATTGTGTTAATTGGTGCAGCCCAAGGTCTTGCGTTTCCATCCACGCAAGCGTTGCTAGCAGGGCTTGCTGCACAAGAATCTCGAGCCGGTTTTATGGCAGTAAATTCAACAGTACAATCCTGGGGACAAACACTTGGTCCTTTGCTTGGAAGCATTGTTGATATGATTTTAGGAACGCGGGCGGTTTTTGCAACTAGTGCGGTTATTTCATTAATCGCATTAGTCATTTTCAATGCTCTGCTAGCAACTAAAAAACCAAGCCCCAGTCCTTCGTCGGATAGTCCTTCGGTTGCTCTCAGCTTTGTGAATGCAGAACAAGTTAGTTTCGAGCCTAGCTTTGTTGAAGTTCCCACAGTTGCAGAAAAACCTGTTGCCAGATTATTCCATGTTCAAAGCAATAAAGTTATTGAATTACCCGATAATTTCTCTCTCATTCGCATAGGAAAACCTAACAAACGCAGCTTTCCTGATATCGATTTATCTGGATTACCCAATTCTGATATTGTTTCTCGGATTCATGCAGAAATTAAATTTGAGGGAGGAGAATACTACATTCAAGATATGGGCAGTTCTAATGGAACTTACATTAATAAATATCCTCTATTACCCGGAATTTGGTATAAGTTAAAGCCCGGTTTGACCTTCAGTATCGGTAGGCGAGATGCAGTCTCTTTTAAATTTCAAATTGCTTAATGAGTTATATCGTGTTCGGATAATGGCTTACGATTAAAAATTAAGCATGTCGCCGCGTATCCCAATCTCCGCGTCATTCTTATCGTCATTACTTAGGCGAACCTGGTATTAGTGGTTAGTGGTTAGCAGGCAATTATTCATGAAATTAGACTAACAATGGATAATCCACAATCCTAGCAATGTATAAATTCCTATCGATTCCCGACTTCTTGAAGAAGCCGGGAATTTTGTAGAAAGTCAGTACCCGTGAAAATTAATTTTCTCTTCATGTTGCCTGAAATACCTGTGTAATCGTGATTCTAGGTTCTAGAGATATATAAATAAATTGACCTAGCTACTCAATTGTAGACAAGAGTCATAAAAAGACAGAAAAGGTCTGAAAAGGTCTGAACTTAAGCTCCAGAGCTATTTAATTTGCGAAAATGCTTCAATTCTGGATGTTGGTTAAATACAGAAGACAATCACTGAAAAGTATCACCAACAACTACTAACTACTATGAAATTTCAACAAGATAAATCAAATCCTATCTATAAAGATAACAATCTCTATATCATCATCAGTATAACACTGATATCAGTTATGGGTGTGATGGCTATCAATCCAGCACTACCAGCCATTGGGGAAGCTTTTAAGGTTCCAGATGAACAAATTGGATTGGTGATGGCAAGCTTTCTGATCCCAATTGCAATTGGAACTCCAATCTTTGGCATTTTGGCTGACCGTATTGGTAGAAAGAAAATCCTTATTCCTTCTTTACTGCTGTTTGCACTTGGCGGAATTTTAAGTGCTTTTGCACGGGATTTTCGCAGTTTATTAGAGTGGAGATTTTTGCAAGGCGTTGGCGCTGCTAGTTTGGAGTCTTTGTCTCTTACTGTCATTGCGGATGTTTACTCTGGGAAGATGTTGACTGCTGCTATGGCATTTAACGCCAGTATGATTGGCATTAGTGCAACAGTTTATCCTCTCGTTGGGGGTGGATTGGCGCAACTTAGTTGGCAATACCCATTTTTACTCTCATTTCTTGCTCTCCCAATTGCGTTATTAGCGTTGACAAAGCTAAAACTACCAAAAACGCAAAGCCAAAGGTCTGTTGAAGATTTCAATATCAAAGCTTATGTGAGCAGTACTTGGCAAAGTATTAACAACCGTTCTGTATTAGTGCTGTTGTTTGCGGTATTGTCTTTATTTATCTTAGAATTTGGTGCTTGTTTTATCTGCATTCCACTTTTAGCGGCGAATCATCTCGGTGCATCTGGTGCAGTCATTGGTATTATCCTTGCCAGTATGGAAATAACTCTTGCTTTGTTTGCTTCTCAATTGGGGCGCTTTGCTCAGAAGTTCTCGGAAGTTACACTTATTAAAATCTCGTTCGTCATCTGTGCTGTAGCACTATTCATTGCTCCCTTAATAAGTAATGTGTGGTTGCTTTTTATCCCCGTGCTTATCTTTGGTGCAGGTCTTGGTATTGCACTACCATCTATCCAAACAGTCTTTGCACGTCTTGCACCAGAGGATAATCGTGCTGGATTTATGGCAATGAATGTGACTCTCCAATCTTTGGGAAGGGCGCTTGGTCCCGCTTTAGTCGGTATTGCCTTTGGATTTATAGGAGTTCAAGGAGCTTTATATGCTAGCGCTATTTTTTCCCTGGTTACATTCATAGTGCTGAATTCTTTCCTAGTAGGAACAGTACACAAACCTGAGTTGAGCCGGAAAGGTGAGCATTACATCGGGTAAATGAATAATTATGTAGGTCAACCAAAAGTCAGACAGGGGTGGATCGTTTCCCCCCTACTTAATAAACCAGAAATGATTCATAACAAATAAATTCTATGTATCTCTTAAAAAAAAGCTTATTAATTTTTAACAATTTAACTTTAGCTAAAAAACTGACTGCACTCCTGTTACTTGTATTTATTGAAGGAATTGCTCTAAGCGGAATAGCTTTAGCTGGCGTTTTAAATTACAAAACTCAAGACGAAATTAGCTCAAGCGCCTGGTTATTGCTTCAGACTATCAACTCTGTTCGCTCTTATACAACAACTGAAGTCGTTCCTCAATTACAACCTCGTTTGGATAATAGTGAGTTTTTACAGCAGGCAATTCCAGCTTATTCCTCACGAAAAGTCTTGGAAGATTTACAAAAGAAAAATGAAAGATTCAAAGACTTTCTTTATAAAGAAGCAATGCTAAATCCTACAAATATTCGAGATAAAGCCGATACTTTTGAAGCGACAATTGTTAAAGAATTTCAAAAGAATAAAAATCTGAAAAACTTGTCAGGGTTTCGTTCTCTTTTGGGAAAAAACTTTTTTTACATTGCGCTCCCTCTATCTATCACTGAATCTAGTTGCTTGCAGTGTCACAGCACACCTGATGTTGCTCCTAAAACAATGATTGATATGTATGGCGATCGCAATGGGTTTGGTTGGAAATTAAATATGGTCAATGGTGCTCAAATTGTTTCTATTCCCGCTAATGAAGTTTTACAAAAAGCTCGACAGTCGCTGGTTATAGTCATGGGAATTGTTACTCTGATTTTTGCCAGTGCTATTTATATAGCTAATTTTTGGCTGAAACGTTATGTTGTTAGACCTATTAAACAGGTTGTTCGGGTAACAGAAGCAGTCAGTACTGGTAATTTTGATGTTGAGTTTGAGAAGGTAGCAAATGATGAAATAGGTAGCTTGATAGAAGCTTTTACACGTATGAAGTTGAGTTTAGTTATGGCAATTAGAAGGTACGAGCGTTACCGAATAGTCAATCGAGAAGAACATGGAAAATAGGGTAAGTAAGCTTTGGTCCATATAATTTGTAGATTCTCAAACTGGGGAAAAATTAATCAACACCCTCCCCCTCTCTCTGTCAGTCAACATGAGAAAATTTAAGGGCGCACAGCTTAGAGGATATTTTAGTAGAAAACATAATATTTGTCCTGTGAATTTTCTTCTAAAAAAAATTAGAGAAAAAATCTCACAAGTGAGAATTTCCGTAAAAATCCCATAGTCGAGCTTAAGGACAATTTTGTATATTAATTTCAATGGATTTCTTAAAAAAGTTAATTTTTTTCTGACTTGTTGCAGCTTTGCGTGGAAAAAAAACTTATGCAAGAAGTCTGATGAACAGACATCATACAAGAAGTACATTAATGAAAAAGCTTGATTTTTTATCCAAGTTAGATGTAAATGAAACTCAAATAGAGTACGAGCTAGTTTTAGATTCTTATACAATTGTTTTCTGGCATTTATTTAATATATGGGAAAACATTTCCCCTAATTTCAAAATAGAAATCAATCAAGTAATTAATATTGAATTTGCTAAAATATTTTATGAGTATTATAAATATCATCATAAAATATTTAAATTAACAAAAATTGAAGACCTTGAAGATTTTTGGCTTGAGGATAGTTGGAGAAAATCACCAATTTTACACAAATCTCTCAATCTACCTGCTATAAAAAATTCCATAGCTATTGGTATTCAAAACATTATCTCACCTATTGCCATTACATTATTTGGAGATGATGATGTACAAGTCAAAACAGGTCAATTTAGTAAAGAATTGGCTAATTACGTAACAAGTTACGCTCTTGTATCTACCTTAAGTAACAAGATAGGTAAGCCAAAGAGACGGGAGATTAAAGAAGACTTTATAGTAAGAGCCGAGTGTATACTTCGAGAAATTTTAAAAGAAAAATTAAATGTTTAACAACCGTTTGAATAAGAAAGAGTATAGAGTTACCATCATACTTCAAGCGGGCTTTTCAGCCCGCTTTACAAGAAAGAGATTTAAACTCTAGCAGCAGCGACAGTTGGCGGATTTACCTTTAACCGCTTAAACATCGCCTCCCTCGCTTGCATAGCTAAGGTATCATCTAGAGGTGACAGGGTAATGGGCTGTTGATACTTCAACCGCAATGCAGTTTGAATCAGCCAATCAGCAACAAAGGGATTTTTTGGTAACAAAGGACCGTGGGAATAAGTTGCGATCGCATTCTGATAAAAAGCCCCTTCTGTTCCATCTTCACCGTTGTTACCCAATCCACAAACAACACGCCCGAGGGCTTCCACTTTTCCTAGCTTGGTGCGTCCCCCATGATTTTCAAAACCAATCAAATAGGGCTTGCTACCCGTCATCTCCTCCAAGTCCCGTGCTAAACGAGTTGCACTGACTTCTATAACCAAATTACCGATACAACGCCGCACATTTTCGCCTGGATGTACGGACACCATATCTAATATGCCCAAGCCTTCAATTCGTTGTCCAAACCCAGGTTCATAATAATGTCCCAACAACTGGGGCGAACCACAAGTAAACACTCCAGGAGTCCCATTTTCTATTTTCTCCCGCATAGCTTCTGCTTTCGCACCTTGTAAATCGCGCATGACAATTTCTTGTTGACGATCCTGTGCGCCACCACCCACAATAACATCCACCGAACGAATATCCTCTGCAGTAGAACTTTGATCGAGAGGTAATACGCGGACACTATACCCCCGCCACTGACTCCGGCGTTCTATACAAATAACATTACCGCGATCGCCGTAAGTACTCATCAGTTTTGGATAAAGCCAACCAATTGTTAATTCATATTGTTGATTATTCATAAAATTCCTTTGGTTAATTGCTAATTGCTAATTGCTAATTGCTAATTGCTAATTGCTAATGGTCAAAACACTATTAGCTGTTAGCTATTAGCTATTAGCATATTTATAATATTTTTCTGCCAGTTAGAACTTCTCTCACTTCTAGCATGGCGGAATAGGTGGGGAGGATGTGTAATGTTTCATTATCTGGAGTGTTTTCCAGTGCGGTTGCGATCGCTTGGCGCAAATCTTCTTCTACTATCAGTTTAAAATGGCTTTCAGGTGTCTTTTCGCTATAGCGGAGGCGCAGTGCCATATCGTAAACGCGATCGCCACTGACAACTAAAGTCCCTCCTCGCTCTACTAATTTTTCTGTATCGACATCCCAAATCCAAGACACATCTGTTCCATCTGGTATTCGATCGTTTAAGACAAGCAATGTTGTTTTGTCACTGCTTTGAGTCACTACTCGAATTGTTTCATTTGTTCCTACAGGATTTTTTGATAGTAGAATTCGGACTCGCTTCCCGTTAATTTCTAATTCTTCTGCACGACCAAATGCAGCTTGAAAGTTATTAATTGTATCGCGAATAGTTGCCTCATCTACACCTAATTCAATGGCAGCAGTAGCAGCAGCTAATGTATTGTATTTGTTGTACAAACCAACAAGAATTTGCGACCATTCATTACTATTTAGTTTCGGTTGGCTTCTTTGAAAACCGCATTTGGGACAGAGAAAATCTCCTAAGTGCGACAGATACACTCCTTTGTAGTTGAGGGAATGTCCGCAGCTAGGACAAAAGATGGAATCGACAGCGTGAGGGATTTCTTCTAAATAATTCTCCGGTTCATTCAAGCCAAAGAATAACACTTTTTGGGGTAATTGCTGACCGAGAAGCGATAGTGTGGGATCGTCAGCGTTGGGAATAACGACTGTTTCTCGCGGTAAGGTAGAAATCACTTTTGTCCAGCGCTTGCTAATGACATCGACTTCCCCATATCTATCCAATTGGTCGCGAAATAGATTCAAGCAAAGAACGATCCGAGGCTGAATCGGTGCTAACACCTTCGGTATGATATTCTCGTCTACTTCTAATATTGCGTAATCAACGTCCAATTCACCTACTATGTTGGTAGATTCCAACATCGCAGTCATCAGACCATTTTCCAAATTAGCGCCTGTGGAGTTATGAGCAACTCGATATCCTTTGCGTTCCAGTATTGTGCGTAGAAGCAGCGATGTCGTAGTTTTGCCGTTGGTTCCAGCAATGAGAATCACTCCATTTTTTACTTGCTTGCTCAATAATTGCAAGAGGCGCGGTTCAATGCGACGGGCGATGGAACCCGGTAAAACACTCGCCGCACCCAGTCGCAGCGATCGCACCACAAACGTTACACTTTTTGCAACTGAGACAGCCAAACCCAGCCGCAGTCTATCTATAAGTTGAATTTTGTTTCCCACATCAGTATCCTAATTTTTTGGCAGTTAATAACTTATAACCCATGAGGGGGAGTAGGGAGTAGGGAGTGGGAGACGAGGGAGACAAAGTAGAATTTTCTCCCTCGTCTACCATGTCTGTTCCCTTCTTCCTTGTCTTGACCATTCCCCAATCCCCAAAAGACGTTATCCTAAAACTTGGTGGCAGGTGTCATTATAATTCCACCCCAGTTTGCGATATTCAGCACAAACTTAGGAAAAACAAACATAAAAAGGTTCTTTTGAATGAATGGCATCAAGTGGCAATTTTTACACAATCTCATTCCAGACTGGCGGCGGGTTTTGTCAGTGTTCTTACTCCTTTCCTGCTTGTTATTTATTCATACACAATCGGCATTTGCAGGTCTAAAAGACGACAGATACGATGGCAACATTTTTGTGGTTTATGCCGGTAACGGCTCATTAGTTCCCCCTAAAGCAACACTCTCCCAAGCTATATCAGAGCATAAACCTGCCCTGCTATTTTTCTACGTAGAGGACAGCAGTGATTGCAAGCAATATGCCCTAATTGTTTCAAGAGTACAGGAATTTTACGGTCGGGTAACAGAGATCATCCCTGTCAATGTGGACGCCTTACCAATTAAAGCAACTTATGACCCTACAGAAGCAGGTTATTACTATTCTGGAGGTGTTCCTCAAGTCGTGGTCTTCGATCGCTCGGGTCAAGTCCTTCTTAACAAGAAGGGTCAAGTCCCTTATGAAGAAATAGATGACAAATTTAGGGTTGTGTTTGATTTATTACCTCGTTCCGAATCAGTGCAATTAAAGAGACGCTCCTTTAATGAGTTAAACAGCGAGCTAACCAGTCAATGACTTTTGGGGCAGGCAAAATAGTCTGCCCTATCTTTTAGTAATATTAAATACATCTAAAAATATGAGTTCAGGGATAATATATAAGAGAATCCTAAGTGATGAATGCTGAATGATGAAACCTTCAATTCATAATTCATAATTCATAATTCATAATTTATATGTCAAAGGTTTACACTACAGAAGATCTCATCCAAATTCTGCGTTCCGAACGCCAAGCTTGTCTCGAAGGAAAGCGTCTAAAGTTAGCAGTCACCGTCTCCGGTAATCCTCTTATAGACCAATTTATCAAAACAGACGGATTGCAAAAGTTTACTGCTTATCAAGATTTCAAAGCCGCTATCCACGAATACCAAAGAGAACATCAAGTTTCAGGTATTGTGTGGCGTGAAATAACTATTCGAGAAAAGACATTACGCTATCCAGAAGTCGATGCACAGCTTATAGCTTTACCCAATGATATCGAAATTCTAAAAGCTGCAAAGAATTCTGTATTAGAGTTTTGGAGAAATGTTTCTTTAGGCTTGGATTTGTACTTAAGCATTAATAATAGTAAAGAATACAGACAAATAATGATATCTGACGTAGATAGAATGACTCAAAGAACAGAATGGGCAAGTCTATGGAAGTGGGAAAATTCTAATTTTTTGGAAATAATTTTACAACTAGGATGGGGTAAGCCAGAAGAAGCTTCTTATAAGCGAGGATTTCCCACTTCAGGTAGCGAGTACATTCATGCGGTTAATTCGGGAAATCTTCCCATTGGTTAATTGTAGAAGCACAAAAGTCCGTGAAGCGATCGAGCGAATCGGAGGTGATGCGTGGTATTATGCCAAAACTAAAACAACAAGCTTTGCTTGTAAGTTGAGGTTTTGGTCAAGATTGCATAACTAAGTGCAATTAATGATAGGGATTCACAAATCCAGCATCTTTAACTGTATTCAGTTTATAAAACCTGTTCCACTTACAACTGGGGCATTGAAACCAAATTTTGTTCTTTGACTCGTACTCAATGAACGATAATTTTGTTATGCCACAAGCCGGACAGGTATCATACAAAGCAACTAGAGCAAGATTGGAAGTAACTGCAATTAACTCTTCGGGATCGAAAGGTTTGACTATGTGGGAATTAAACCCAGCATTGAGAGCAAGTGTACGCGATTCTTCAGTTGCCATTGCTGTTAAAGCTATCGCTGGAATTTGTCTTGTTGGTTTAGTTAAACTTCTCACTTTACGAATAAGTGAATAGCCATCTTCAACAGGCATAGCAAGATCGCTAATTAGAATATTTGGTTTGTAACGCTCAACTTCTTCTAAAGCAACACTCACTGACGTTGCTGTTGTGACTTGTGCATTAAATTCTTCAAAAGTGAATTTGAGCAAGTCTAGAGTATCGGCATTGTCATCTACTGCCAATACTCTCAAACCGTCTAGGACTTGTACGTTCTCCATACGCCTAAACACTTCTATATAGTTTGATTAGCAAGTAAAGCCATAGTAAGCTTTAGTAGGTTGTTTGACAAAAACATACTGCAATTACAAGGATTACTTTCAGTACAATCAATACAATTTCATTCGCTAGTCTGAGTAATTCTGATTAAACTCTATAACTATAGTTAAAGTTATCTACCAGCAGAATGAGAAAAATAAATATTAATAAATTTTAAAATTTATTAATATTTTGCAATAATTCTAAATTTGATGTGGTAAAACCATCTCAATTAAGATTGAGAGAAAGAAATATTGTGTTCTATAAAGCTTCTGTTCTCCTAGCACTTGGCGATCGCCGATCGCTTCAAGATGCTGAGATGAAACTTGTGCGCTTCTTCACTCATAAACTTGCGGAGCGCTCAGTAAGTACCCTATTCTTTGAGAATAGATTAGCAGTCACCTTTGATAATTGGTCGTTATACATTTATTTAAACTCCGAACCGGAGGTTCTCAAAGAATCACAGGAAATAGCAAGTACTTTTGCTCACAACCATCCCGATCGAGCAGTCATTGCTACTTGTAAGTCCCGTTTTGAAATTAGTTCTGATTCAGACCCAAGTATGGCTCATTTCAACGATTACATTTTAGTTGTTGAGCAGTTAAGCGAGCTTCCTGGAGCATTTGTATTTGAACATGCTACTCAGGAATTTATGTAGTATTTAACTAAGGTCATTATCTTTAAAAAATCAGTATTTCTTAACCAGATGTTAGGGTAGTTTCAGCACTTTGACGAACGGAAGCATCTTTATCAAGCATTAACTTTTGCAGCACGCGAACAGGAGCGCTGGGATTACGGGCAACTGCATAGCGAACAGACCAATTGTCATCTTGTGCTAGCTTTTCAAAAAGATAGACTGGAGTATTTCGGTTCCAAGCAACACCTTCACGAGCTTTTTCAGCCTTATCTTCTGCTAAATATTCCAATATAGGAATAGGGGTTCTCGGCATACAAGCAATTTTGTAACGGCTCGTTGGATCGCATCTTGACACCGCCAGTTTGGCACAATGTAATGGTGTATTTTGATTTGTGGCAACAGCGATCGTGACATTGATATCATCATCTTGTGCTAACTTTTCCAATAGGTGTGGAGGAGTTTTGGAACTGTAAGCAGCACTGGCACGCAGTTCCCAATTGTCGTCTAATGCCCACTTTTCTAAAAGAGAAACAGAAATGTTGGGGTTTTCGGCAACACTCATATGAACTACTAAGTTGCTTTGTAGGGCTAACTTTTCTAAAAGATGAAGAGAAAGGTTAGGCTGTTCGGCAATTCTGGCACGGGTGAAGGAGCTTTGATGGTTCACCAATTGCTCAAGCCAATCCTCAGGAATAAAAGTTGTGCTACTGATATGATAGTTAAGCAGACTTGCTAGAGTTTCTACAGGCATATTATTAAGGAAATTAGGAATTTCAAGCATTAGCAGAGAAAAGACAGGGTTGTTGAGCAGCTCTTTGGGAAACTTTTTTCCTAATTCCAATAATATTTCTGTTGGCGTATTAGGATTAGCTGTGACATGGCGACAAATCGTTATATCGCTACTCGTTGCTATTTTTGCGAGTAATTCTGCAGGAGCATTTGAATTGCTAGCTACAAGTTGTGCTAATTCAAGATTACAGGCAGCGAGTTCTTGCAGGCGATCGCGTGATGTGTTTTCGTCAATGGCTTCTTGTTGAAGTGTGCGAACATTTTCAGATGGAATTGTCATGCTTGACTTTTGGATTGTTTTCTATCTGAGTGCAGGAGGCGGAGCCACCGGATCGAGATGAGAACCCGCGAAGGCGGGTTTTGCCTGTGTAGCTGCGAATTCCATTCGCCCGTACATTCAATACAGGAGGCGGAGCCTCTAAGCAGGCATTCCCAGGCGGAGCCTGGGAACGAGGTCAACAAGAGTATGGAAACGCGGACAGATTCACTCCCAGTGGTATTACCAATTCTTTTGACACAATATCAATCCAAACCACTGATTTTTATCAGTCCATACCTTTTGCGGGACTAAACCTTTTGCTTTCAATTCTTGCTGAATATTATTGAGGTCGAATTTGCGAGAAATTTCAGTGAGAATGGTTTCGTCTTGGTCAAAAGAAACTGTGAGGTTTAAAGCTTGTAGTTCAATGGTTTGCGATCGCAAACTGCGTAAATGCATTTCTATCTGATTTTGCGTTTCATTGTAAAAAGCCCAATGTTCAAATTGTGTTATGTCAAAATTTCCTTGATACAGCCGATTGAGATGTGCCAGCATATTTAGGTTAAATGCTGCGGTGACTCCTTGGCGATCGTTATAAGCAGCTTCTAACAAATGTTTTGGTTTTTGCAAATCTATACCAAGGAGGAAATATTCTCCTTCTTGTAAAGCATTAATGATTTGATTAAAAAACTCATCGCATTCTTGAGAATTTAAATTACCCAACGTACTACCGATAAAACAGATTGTTCTGGTAGGTAATTTGGTGGGTTCAAGCTGTGCCAACGCTAATTCATAGGTTCCAGCTAGGGCTTGAATTTTCAGTGTGGGGTACTCTGCTAGTAGTTGTAGGGCAGTACTTTCCAACATTCCAGCGCTGACATCAATTGGGACGTAGTGCAAATTATAACCAGCTTGATAATAGGCATCCAGTAGAATACGGGTTTTGGTAGAACTACCACTGCCAAGTTCTACCAATTCACAAGAACCCGTTATTTGAGCAATTTCACCAGCGCATTCTTGTAAAATTGCTGTTTCTGTTCGCGTTACGTAATATTCTGGTAATTCACAAATTTGCTCAAATAGCTCAGAGCCTCGGTCATCATAGAAGTAACGAGGGGGTAAGGATTTAGTTCTTTGAGTTAATCCCTTGACAACATCACTTCCTACATTAGAAGAAATAACCAAAGTTTGTTCCTGCAAACGCTGTATTTGCAAGCGTTCTTCGTGAGAATTTTGGGAAGTCTCTTTGCTACCGACAGCCTGAGATGTAGTCATTTATCCTCCGTTGACTTGGGCGGTTGGAACTCTCAACTTGAATTCGCGTTGAGAGTGGTCTTTACAAAAATTTAAGCAGAAAGGCTGCCTTTTCTATTTAATGGTAGGATAAAGAAACTGCGATCGCTTATACACAATGACTGGTATTCTAGAAAAAATTTTTACTTTACCAAAAATCTGGGTTTAAAGCCCCGTCCTTCTAGGACGGCTTTTCTTCAATTTCCGAATTAACTCGCGAATCACATCGCTTTGAGTGCGATTTGTTTCTTTGCAATGCGCTACTAGTATCTCGTACTCTTCGTCTGAACACCGCACTGTTAATTTTTTCATGCCGTCATATTGCCGTCGATGGTGGTATAATAGTAGCATGAAAACATTGAAGTTTAAGTTGTACGAACACAAGCGCAATAAGTACCTCAAGCGGATGATTAACGCTTCTGGGGTAATTTACAATCATTGCATTGCCTTGCACAAACGATACTATCGTATGTGGGGTAAACACTTGAGTTGCACGAAACTTCAATCACACATTGCCAAGTTGCGGAAACGTAGTGAGTTTTGGCAGTCGGTAGGCTCTCAGGCAGTACAGGATATCTGTCAGCGCATTGAGAAGGCATACCAATTGTTTTTTAAGCACAACAAGAAGGGGGTTCGTCCACCGGGATTCAAGAAAGTCAAGAAATACAAATCGTTCACCCTAAAGCAAGCAGGGTACAAGTTTTTAGGTGGCAATAGAGTCAAGATTGGAAATCGAGTTTATCAATTTTGGAAGTCTAGAAGTTGGGAGGGAACGGTCAAAACACTAACCATCAAGCGCACACCTTTGGGTGAATTGTTTATGGTGGTTGTAGTTGACGGTGTAGTTGAACCAGAAATCAAATTCACGACTGGTAGAATAGCGGGATTTGATTTTGGCTTAAAGACGTTTCTCACTTGCTCTGATGGTTCGAGTATTGAATCTCCTCAATTTCTCAAACAGTCTCTCAGCACAATTAAAAAAGCTAGCAAACAGCATTCCAAAAAACTAAAAGGCTCATCCAACCGAGAAAGGGCCAGAAAAAATCTGGTACGCAAGTACGAGGATGTTTTAAACGCTAGACGCGATTGGTTTTGGCAACTAGCTCACAGTCTAACTAATAGGTTTGATGTGTTGTGTTTTGAAACGCTCAATCTCAAAGGAATGCAACGTCTTTGGGGGCGGAAAATATCAGACCTAGCTTTTGGAGAATTTCTACAAATTTTAGAGTGGATTGCCAAAAAGAAAGGCAATTCTGTCATATTTATAGATCGATGGTATCCGTCTACTAAAACTTGTTCTAGTTGTGGACACGTTCTAGAAAAGCTGGATTTGTCCGTCAGAGAGTGGCGCTGTCCGTCCTGTCAGTTAGTGAATGGGAGGGACGAAAATGCAGCTAAAAATATTTGTGCAGTTGGGGCATCAACTGTTGGGTTAGGTGATGTAAGACGGGCTGTGCCTGCAATCGCTGTCTGAGCCTAGAATCCCCACGCCTTTAGGCTGGGGAGTATGTCAACCATGTAGTTGCTTGCGAGGATTCTCAACCAAGAGTGCTGCCATTATTGCACTCAACCAAGCCAATCCGGTACAAATTATCATTACCAATCTAAAAGTATCAACGAAAGCCAATTTGACAGCTGTTTCCACAGCATCCACATTTTCCGGTGCAACCCCGACAATTGGTGCTATCTGACCGAGTTGTCTGGCTTGAGATTGTAGTAGAAGCCGTGCAGCATTGGATAAGTGAATACAGGTTGTATGCTCTTGTAACGAAAGCGAATAGGTAGACAGCGCTAGCGAACCAACTATTGCGATAGCCAGCACCCCAGCCGTTCGCGAGACTGCGTTATTAATTCCCGATGCAGTTCCCGCATACTCTGTTCCCACTGAACCCATCACAGCAGTCGTCAACGGAGCCACTGTAATTGCCATACCCAAGCCAAAGACGACAATTCCCGGAAAGAATGTTGTCCAATATTCGGAAGCTCCGCGTGTCAACCCCACAAAAGCCATCAACAGAAACCCAAGCCCAGCAAGAAAAGGACCAACAATCAGTGGTATGCGGGGACCGTAACGATCTGCCAACTGACCAGCCCAAGGAGACAATCCACTTAAGAGTAAGGCAAATGGCATATCTGCCAATCCAGCAATTGACTGGCTGTAACCCTGTGCTTGGACTAAGTTGAGACACAAGAAGAAAGTACCGACACTCAATGCTCCATAAAGAAATAAAGTTAACAAATTAGTCCCACTAAAGGTACGTGACTTAAAAAGGTACAAAGGCATCATTGGATGGGCAGAACGTGCTTCGACTGAGATATAAGCCAATAGCGCGATCGCCCCACCACTTAGTGTTCCATAAATGCGGGGATCGTGAATGCCAAAATCGTGTAGGGAAATAAAACCGTATGTCAAACCTGCCAATCCAAGGGTTGCAAGAATTGCGCCCAGGTAATCTATTTTTACAGAAGCTTCTTCGTTCCGGCTTTCTGGAACTTTTAAGTAGAGGATGATTAACGTTGTGATTCCTATAGGTAGGTTGATTAGGAAGACCCCACGCCAAAATCCAGCCTCTGATAGCAAGCCCCCCAGTACAGGTCCGGCAACTGTCACAATTGTAGTTGCAGCCGACCACGTTCCGATCGCTCCACCACGATGTTCCGGTTCAAAATAGGCGGTGATGATAGCCAGACTACCGGGAATCATCATTGCACCTCCAATACCTTGCAAGATACGTGCTGCAATCAAAAATTTGGTAGTTGGGGCGAAACCACAAGCCAGTGAAGCCAGAATAAACAGGCAAATGCCAATTGCAAACACCTTTTTTCGCCCCAGTTTATCGCCAAGCGAACCGCCCACTAAAATGAGAGCAGCGAGCATGAGTAGGTAGGCGTTGACAATCCACAGCAGTTCTACACCAGTTGCTCCAAGATTGCTCTGTAAAGCGGGGAGGGCGACGTTTAGGGCGGAAGCGTCGATAAAAGCCATGCTTGAGGCAAGAATTGTTGATAGTAGCACCCAATGCCCAACTTTATTTTGTACGGGACTTAGTGCATTTTCCTGCTGAACCAGCTTTGCTTCGACCATGATTGCTTGTCTTTGTGTAGCGAAAATCACAGAAATTTTAACCTATGGGATGTTTGAGGAGCAAAGTCCCATTGCGATCGCATTTCCTATTATATGCACCCAATATTTGATTGACGCTCTGCACAGCTGCCCCGCCCTAGCGCTTCTTACACGCGAGCACAGCGAAATCCTGCCAGGATTTGGCGCACGTGAGGATGATACCAGTTACGAAAACTACAGCGCAATGCCCAAGGACGTGTTGCCCAACTACCACCTTTTAAAACACGATGCTGTTGGTCAAAATAAACTTGAGAATACCCTATATAGGGGTAACTTTGGAAACCGGGGTAACTATCAAACCAAGTCGCTGTCCATTCCCAAACATTGCCTAGAGTATCGTACAAACCGTATGCACTCTGTCCGTTAGGAAAGGCATCGACAGGGGTTGTTCCTTTGTTGAAATTGTTATGATTGCAAACCTGTCGCGTGGGTTCTTGGTTTCCCCAAGAGTATAATAGACGACGCTTCAATTGAGCATCCCAACTAGCTGCTTTTTCCCACTCCGCCTCTGTAGGCAATCGTTTCCCTACAAACCGTGCATAAGCTTCTGCTTCGTACCAACTGACACCACAAACAGGGTGTTTTTCCCGATCGCGATTGCTAGACCAGTAAAGTGGTTGTGTCACTTGCGCTGTTTGCAGCCATTCCCAACCCGCTTTTGACCACCATTGTGGATTCCGATAACCGCCTGCCTCCATAAATACTTTATACTGGCCGCAAGTTACCGGATAGCGATCGATCCAATATGTATCTAGGTACACCCGATGCGCCGAACGTTCGTTATCTAACGCATCCACTGAATTGTTTCCCATCTCAAACTCGCCTGCAGGAATCTCAATCGTGTCAGGGGAGAGGAGGGGGTTGGGAGAAAAAATTTTACCTTGTCCCCGTGTCACCTTCTCCCCCTTATCCCTCTTCAGGATTTCTAACAAGAAGGTAGCAATTTCGCAGTGTTGACTTTCGTGTTGCAGTATGAAACGCCAAAGACGATCTTGTTTTTCTAAATGGGCTACTTCCAAATAGTGTAAAACTTTGTCTCTAACAACATTTAAGTAATAACGAGTTTCTTCCAAGCTGGGTAATTTGACTCGCTCTGTTTTTGGTAAGCCATCAGCAGCAAACAACTTTCGGTACTGTGGAAACAAGCACGGAAAACCTGCAGTGCGTTCTAACAACCATAAGGACTCGGTGTAAGCTATATGCCCTAAATGCCAACCAACAGGGCTAAAGTCAGCATGAGCTTGCTGACAAAAGCTAACTTCATCAATTTCTTCAAATAGAGTGAGGGTTTTAGTGCGACATTGATGGTATGCACTACAAATGGTTTCTTTTAAATTAGATTTGCTCAATTCTGATATCACAATTTTCTCCAAAACTGAGGATGCTATTTTCTTCAAAAGGAATCCAGTTACCAGTAAATAGTGGTTCGGATGCAACAATCGTAGAGTTGGGAAAAGTTGGATCGTTACACAACCAGTAAAGAGATGGCGCAGGTGATTTCGTCCCAAAGCGAGAAGCTATGAGACGTTTTCCATCACTGATAACGATATTGGCAAGGACATAGGTTTGATGGCTTTGTGCTAACTCTGCAAGGTGGAGCAATGTTGCGTGTAAAGCTTGCTCCAAACTTTTCCCTGGATTAGCTAACCACTGGTTGAGCACTAAAGCAAAAATATGTTCTGAGTCTGTATTTCCACCAATCCATTTATAAACTTCATCACTTAATTGATTGCGTATGGGTCTGTAGAGAGTTTGCCGGAATTTGTCAATTCTACCATTGTGTATAAATAACAGATTCTGATACTGGAATGGCTGAGAGTTGCTAAAATCTAAAGCTTGACCGGGGGTAGCACTGCGGACATAGGCGATCGCACATCCCGACTCTACATAACGACTGAGGCTTGGTAGATTAATATCATTCCAAATGGGGAGTGTATTTTTGTAGATAAATGGTTCTGTCTCTTGATAAGAATGATACCAACCAACACCAAAACCATCAGCGTTTACCACTCCTGAAAGCATTTCACGTGGTTTATAGCTTTGAACTATGAGTGAATGGTCGGGTTGATATAAGAGAGGTTCGAGAGAAGTGGGGGAACCAAGATAAGCAAGTAATCGGCACATAAGCGGGGAATTTGTTCTCCACAATTTGAAATTAAGTTGATTTGCTGAGAATTTCCTGAATTTCCAATAAATTTACAGTGCAATTTGCCCTGGAGCTTGCTTTTATTGCATAATAAAAAAATTTTATGAAAAAACTTAATATAAATTAACATTATATCAACGTTACTTTAAATTTGTTCAAAATGCTCAGAAGTTTAAATACAGCTTATGGCTAATTCAATCGCGGTCATTTTTCCTTATCGACATCATCAAACATGGGTCTTTGATGATGAACAAGTTGGGCTTGTCAGCTGCACAAAGCTGCTTGTCTCACTCGAAAATTTTTAAAACCCAAGCAGTATTGGGCTCTGCCTCACTGTATAGTGAGCTACGGTGGTGTACACAAGTCTTATATAGTGCATTCATTGCGGTTTCGATCCCCCCTCACCCCCCTTAAAAAAGGGGGGAAATTCATTCCAATTCTTCCTTTTCACGATGTTTTATCTCTTTTCTAGAGATCTGTACACCACCGTAGGTATAGTGAGGCAGAGCCTTACTGACTGTGTTCGCCTCTGGCTGAGAACGAAACAGTACTGAACGAGCAGTGCTATCCACATTCTCTCGCCTTGACACTCCCTGTTCCTAAAGGGTCAGTAACTGATTGAGTTGTTAAGCTACAGCCTCAACAAAGACCATTTCTTGTTCTTCTTGTTCTGTTTTCTTCTCAACCGTATGATTACCAGTCAAATCAAACTCGTACCATTCATTGCGCCAGTTCAAGCGGAACTTAAGGCGAGTCCAACCTTGGGGAAGATTGGGACACGCAATAGGACCAAACTGAGTCATGCGGACTCCTCCAAACCCAAAAACGACTGCTTGCCAAACTCCACCCGCACTAGCAGCATGAACTCCTTCGGCTGCGTTACAGCGTACATCTTCTAAATCAACTAACGCGGCTCGCATAAAATGACTGTAAGCTTCCGTTGTTTGGTTGATGTCGCAAGCGAGAATAGCGTGAATGGCGGGACCTAGTGAGGAACCGTAGCTGTGATCGGTACGGGGGCTGTAGTAATTCCAATTGGTTTCTAGGGTTTTTCGATCGTAGCGATCCCGCAACAAATACATCAGCATCAACACATCTGGCTGCTTGAGAATTTGCTTTTGATTTGTGGCTTCAATTCCCAAAAGACCTTGCATTGATTTTGTCCGAGGTTCGTATTCAGCTAGGTTGACATCTTCTAGTTGGAAGAATCCCTCAAATTGTTCCATTAAACCAGTATTTGGATCTTGGTTAACGTAGAGCTTGTTGGCAATCAACGCCCACTTTTCAAACCTTTCTGCTTCCAAATTTAGTTTTGTTTTCAATTGTGCTGAGGTGTCAGGGTAAGCTTGGCACAACCAGTCCCACAACATTAGAGCCGATTGTAAATGCCACTGTACCATCAAATTGGTAAAGGCGTTATTGTCTACGCGATCGTGATTTTCATCAGGTCCGATGACATCACGAATGTCATAACTATTGCGCTCTGGGTTCCACTCAACCCGACTTTCCCAAAACTTAGCTGTATCTAGAATAATTTCAGCACCGCGATCGCGCATCCATTCATCATCACCCGTGTACAACCAGTAGTGCCAAGCAGCATAAGCTACGTCAGTGCTGATATGCACTTCAATATCGCCGCACCAAATACGGATGGACTCACCGTTTAAACCGGGTACCCAACGGGGAGTGACTTCATCACCCGTTGCAGCACTTTCCCAAGCATACATTGCACCTGCATATCCGGCTTCTTTTGCCTTGCGTCTTGCTCCTTCAATGGTGTGGTGGCGATATGTCAGCAAGTTCCGCGCCAGTGCTGGTTGAGTCAAAGTCATGAAGGGAAGGATAAAAATATCTGTGTCCCAAAAAATATGACCGCTATAGGGAAATCCAGAAAGTGTTTTTGGAGGAATGCTGACGCGATCGTCATGGAGGGGCGCAGCAACAATTAACTGGAAGAGATTGTAGCGAACGGCAATTTGAGCTTTGATATCACCTTCAATAACAATATCGCTGTCTTGCCACACTTTCTCCCAAGCAGCAATGTGAGCGGCTAACAAAGTGCTATAGCTGGGTACTTCCGCCAATCTATTTAAAGCAGTGGTCATGGGAGTTTCTGTTTCCCGTGACGTAAAGACGGTGATAATTTTTTCTACTGTCACTGTTTGTTTTGGCAAACAGTGGAAGGAGATGGAGGTGTGAGGGTGTGAGGACAATTCTACCTTGTCCCCCTTGTCTTCAAAATTCCCTTCTACTAAAAGCTTAGCGGCGATCCCAAGCTGCATTTTTGAATGGAGGGTTTGGCTGTGCAGCCAAATTGTATTGTCCGCACTTCCTCCATCGAGGGTTTTCCAGTGTTTGACCCCGTGGTTGTGGGGATTGGGATCGAATTCAATTTCTACAGAAACTTCTCCCTCGAAATCTTGTGATGTGATTTGACATCTGATAGCTAAAACGTGTCGATCTGCAAGACTGGCAAATCGCTCAAAGTGAAAGTCTATGGTGTGACCTTTTGGGGAACGCCACCGCACTTCACGATTGACTATACCCAAACGCATATCCAACCGACGCTCGTAATACATAATTTCACCAGCATCGAGTCGGAAGCGTTCTCCTCCCACATTCACAACTAGGGTTAGCCAGTTGGGACAGTTCACCAGTTCTGTAGTCGCGATCGCAACGTCATCATAAATACCATGTATGAATGTTGCGCTTAATTCGTTGGAATATCCTTCCTCAAAAGTACCCCGCGTTCCCAAGTAACCGTTCCCAGTTGTGAAGACTGTTTCTTTGTGGTGCAGTTGAGCGGGGTTGAACTCAGTTTCAATAACGTTCCAACCATCAGAGTCAACGAGCTGTTGCTCGTTTTGGGTAGTTTGATTCGAGAGGTAAACCATTACTTAATAAAACCTATAGTGCTGTTGTTGACAGACTGAAATAAAAGTTCTAGGGGTCAAATAGCAATTCATTACAGACAGTTTGCTTTATATGACTGCTGTATAGTTACCGAGAGTGACACCCTCTGAAAAAGTATGGTTCCCACTTTCGGTGCTCAATAGAAAGATATTATGAAGTTTTTTTGATGAGAAATTCTAAACAGAGAAATACAATTTTATTAGTTATACATATTCTTAATTTATTTTTTACAAATTGTTGTTAATTAATCCTGCTTTATATGCATGATTTAGAAGCCTTTCAGCATTTATTCGTACAATGACAACAATTTTTACTCTAAATATAAAAAATACTGAAATCTCTTAAATTTTAGGCACAACAGCTTAGTTATTGATAGTTAGTAAAGCTTTTCAACTTTGCCAACTATCAATCCTTATCTTTAATAAGGGGTATATTTTCCCATTTTTTAAATGTGACGAGCTAAAAGCCTCACTATCAATCCTTATCTTTAATAAGGGGTATATTTTCCCATTTTTTAAATGTGACGAGCTAAAAGCCTCTACCACAAGAACGAAATTTTGGAGTTTTTTCTTGCCTGTATGCTTGCCATCTAATGTATAGCTGTAGGGACAGACAGTAAAGAACGGGTGATAGTATCCGCCCGAGTACGTGAAAGCAACGCCGAACGCTCGCGACTGGGGCAGAAGGTGCAAAAGCTTTTAATTTAAGCTTTAACCCAGACCATCTCATCAAAACCGTTCTAGCAGAAGTTAAAGAAAAATATTATTAGAAATTTTAAACTCCCCAGGCAGGATTCGAACCTGCGACCAATCGGTTAACAGCCGATCGCTCTACCACTGAGCTACTGAGGAACGTCAGTCACAATTACTTATAGTAAAGTAGAAAAATAGAAATGGCAAGTACTTTTGCAAAATTTCTCGGAAATTCTTTTGAACTTGCGTTCGCGTATAACCATTCGGGCATAGCCTACGGCAACACGTAGCGCCTGCTGTGTACGCAGCATACCAGAGGTCAAAAGCACAATAACACTTTTGGCTTAGATGCGCTTGGCTCTAGACCTTTTTAGCCTCAAAAGGCTCAAACATATTTTGGATTGAAGCAACCTCTATAGTTATGGCTTTTGGGATTGAGCGCGAGATCTCAAGATTTCGTCACCCCCATTCGCAATTCAGCCAATCGTTGACGTGCTTTATCATCAATAGAGTTTGCTAAAAATCTTTTGTGAGATTGTTTTCGGGATTGGTACTTCTGCCGCGCTCGACAAACGCTAGCTTCTACCTCATAACACAACTGCTGTGCTGAGAGCCATTCTGCCCCATATCCCATAATTGTTAACTGCTGTGCTCTGTCTGATGTGGCAACAATCACGCGAGATATAATGGATTGGGCTACTTGGTGTCTTAAAGACGCACAGAGTTTTTCAATATATGTGTCTGCAGTTTGCCCAAAATCAGTATAATAAACCGATAGAAGCTCGGTAATCGTTTCTCTGTTGCTACAACTGTTTTGGTATTGAGCATCAAAAACGATCTGGGTATCGTAGCCTTGGAAAGCACTATAACTGGTTAAAGCTTCTATAAGTTCCCAGCGTGCAGGTTCCAAGCCTGCTTTGTCACGGGTTTTCCTTAAACAAGGCCAAGCGCCTATTATGTTGTAGCCGTCTACTAATAAGACGGCTTGGGGTGAGGAACGCGGCATGATTTTTATTCACAGTCTTCAAAAGTTAACCAAATTCATTCATAACTTTTATAGTACTTCAATCATGCCTTGTAACATTATGTTACAAAATCAAAAAAATGCTTCAGCTATTCCAAATCGGCTCTGACAGGCTGTAACAAAGTATTAAGCTAAAGGCAAAGGATGAAGTGTGAAGGATGCCAGTTCAGCCTTCGTCCTTTTCTTCATGCAATTCCATTAAACGCTGTTTCAAGCGATCGGGTTCACCTCGATCTACTAAAGAACCTTTTTCTAATAAAAAAGCACCATCACAATAATTTAATTCTTCCAGACGATGGGTTACCCAAAGAGCAGTAATCCCACGGTTTTTTACCAAACTGCGAACCCCATCTACCAATTCCAATTGGCTATCTGGATCGAGTAAGGCAGTAGGTTCATCCAATAAAAGGACTTCACACCGACGAGCTAAAGCACCCGCGATCGCAATTCGCTGTTTTTGTCCTCCACTCAAGGCATAGATGGGGCGCTTTTGCAGTGAGAGTAAATTTACAGCGTCTAAAGCTTCTTCAACCCTTGCCCTAACAGCAGTTAGAGGAAGTTTTTCTTCCACTAGCCCAAAAGCAACATCAGCGCCAACAGTTGGCATGACCAGTTGGTGATCTGGGTTTTGGAAAACAAAGCCGACAGGGTGCGAAAGTTTAACTTCCCCTGACTGAGGACTTAACGTTCCTGCTAAGAGTCTGAGTAAGGTGGATTTACCGCTGCCATTCGTACCCAAGAGCATCCAAAATTCTCCCTTAGGCACTTCCAGGGAACAACCTTTTATAATATTGCTTCCCGATGACCAGCTAAAGTTTAAATCTTTGACCTCAATACCAAGTTCTGTCATTTGTTCTGAGATAGGTGGTGGTGGTAGGGGGATAGGGGGTAGGGGTTAGGGGGATAGGAATTGAGCTATTCTCCCTTGTCTGCCTTGTCCCCCTTGTCCCCAAGGTCATCGATCACCAATCCCCGATCGCTACTCAGATGCGAGGGCAAAGAAACCGGGCGGTCTGCCAGTTCCCGCTGCTGAGCCATCTTTCTGAATCACTTGTACCCCTGCAATTTCACTGGCTCTGACTGCAATTTTCTTTTCGGTTTTCCCCTCACTTTGCAATTCCACAATATCAGGATTACCCGATCTCATGGCTGTCAAAATAAGTTGATACAGTTGTTCAGCGTCTTCAGCTGACTTACGTTCCACCGATATGGGGAAGGCTGTGTTTCTTACTGTTAAGTCAATGGTATACATCTATTACTCGTCAAACTTCAGGCTCAGGTCTCATTCTAGCGTTAGCAAAGCGGAGATGGAAAAAGTAGGACATGAGGGGGATCTCAAGAGTTGACGGAATTATACATTAGATTAAGAAGTTAAATTTTTTTGAAAATACACTGGAAAATTTCACGATTTATACATAGAATTTAAATTAGTGTCAGTTAAAAATTGTAAACTTGACTGACAAACCTGTTAAATTTCTGCTTGTCGGGGGCGCTTAACCGTTTATCGGCAGGCAGGGATAGCAAACCTGTAATCATAAAAGTTTGGAGATTTGTTGCAATGACCATCGCAGTTGGACGTGCCCCCAGTACAAGAGGGTGGTTTGACGTTCTAGACGACTGGTTGAAGCGCGACCGTTTCGTATTCGTAGGTTGGTCGGGGATACTGTTGTTTCCCTGTGCATTCCTCGCCCTCGGCGGTTGGCTGACCGGTACAACATTCGTAACAAGCTGGTATACACACGGCTTGGCGTCCTCCTACTTGGAAGGATGTAACTTCCTGACAGTAGCAGTATCCACACCAGCAGACAGCATGGGACATTCGTTGTTACTGCTGTGGGGACCAGAAGCACAAGGAGATTTCACCCGTTGGTGTCAGCTTGGGGGGTTGTGGCCCTTCGTAGCGCTACACGGAGCCTTCGGTCTGATCGGGTTCATGCTCAGACAGTTTGAAATCGCCAGACTCGTAGGGATTCGTCCATACAATGCGATCGCGTTTTCCGCGCCGATAGCAGTGTTCGTGAGCGTATTCTTGATGTACCCCTTGGGACAATCATCCTGGTTCTTTGCACCAAGCTTTGGCGTCGCAGCGATCTTCCGCTTCTTGCTGTTCTTGCAAGGGTTCCACAACTGGACACTCAACCCATTCCACATGATGGGAGTGGCTGGTGTACTCGGTGGAGCGCTGCTGTGTGCGATCCACGGAGCAACAGTAGAAAATACTCTGTTTGAAGACGGCGAAGGCTCGAACACATTCCGCGCCTTCAACCCCACCCAAGCAGAAGAAACCTACTCCATGGTGACAGCAAACCGTTTCTGGTCACAGATTTTCGGGATTGCGTTCTCCAACAAGCGCTGGTTGCACTTCTTCATGTTGTTTGTACCAGTGACAGGTCTGTGGATGAGTGCTGTTGGGATTGTCGGTTTGGCACTTAACCTGCGAGCATATGACTTCGTGTCGCAAGAATTGCGTGCGGCAGAAGACCCAGAATTTGAAACATTCTATACCAAAAACATTTTGCTGAACGAGGGTATCCGCGCTTGGATGGCTCCTCAAGACCAGCCTCACGAGAAATTTGTCTTCCCTGAAGAAGTTCTACCTCGTGGTAATGCGTTGTAATAGCTCTCTATTTCAACACCTTTTGTAGATAAAAAAGCCCTGCCCTCCAGCGGGGCTTTTTATTTAGAGGTTGGGGGGACAAGGGGGATAGCGGAAACAAGGGAAAAATAGCGATCGCTTATCCTCAATCTCCACCCTCATTTCCAAAAACTTGTGTTATATTGGTTGAAGTGAATAAACCAGAGGTTCAATCCTCTTTATTTGAGATTAAGACCGTTCAGGCAACAAGGAGGTGATGCCCATGATAGAAAGTAGTAAATGCATGGGTCATCAGGTTGCTGAATATCGGCTGTGTGCCGGGGCTGTTCTCTAAGAGCTAGCCTTAGCTTTTTAGCATTGCTAAAAGCTAAGCAGCTAGACTAGTTGGAGTTCCTTCCGGCAGTCTGGTTGCAACCTGAAGACCCGCTAGACCGCTCTAAGTTAGATTCCTTAATCTAAGTTAGAGCGGATAGTTTTATGAAGGGTTAGTAGAAGCGCAACGTCTTGCGCCCGTACACGGTTAATAGTCGATCCAGAAAAAGCTCAAATTCACTCTTCTTGAGTGGGAACGTCTTAAGACAGATAACGTCGTAATCTCTGACAAACTAAAATTAACACTGATGTCTCAAATCCAGAGAACCAGTGCATCTTGATAAAAAAAAGTCATACCAGGGAACCATGTCTAAGGGATAAGGTGTGAAGTATCAAGGATAAAGAGAGGTAGCTCGGGTTTAACCTGTAGCTAGTACCTACAGAAAAAGGATAGGACTTACACACAGCGCCCTTGTGAGGCGATTTCTGAGAAAGATTGTTCCTCTATAAGAGGGCAATTCTTTGCCTCCTACGATAAGTTACCGATTGTTTCCTCGGTGATTTATTTTTAGGAAATCACCTTAAGGGGGTTGGGGGAGCTGCAAAGTTTAAAATCCTCAAAACATCCTTGGGGTTGCGTAAGTTTTAAGAGCGTGTATTTCTTTTATCCTCTATACTTAAATCTTTTTTGAGCGTATTCCGTAGTAGGGGAGGCACAAGTACGTGAGGAAAATAACAAGACATTTTCAGTACAAAGTGTTACAAAGGATCTAGTCGGAGTCGTTGGGATGATGTGATATGGCGCAGCTACTCTCTCAGACTGAAATTCAAGAACAGGCAACCTATTTGAAAAGTTGGACGGTGTCGGGGTCACAATTGGAGTGTACCCGCAAGTTTCAGGGCTTTGTTGAAGCGATTGATTTCGTAAACAAGCTTGTTGAACCTGCTGAAACAGCAGGACACCATCCTGACATAGAAATTTCTTACAACCGAGTCAAAATTTCACTGACTACCCATGATGCGGGTGGATTGACACAAAAAGATTTTGACTTGGCAAAAGTGATTTCTCAAATCTAATAAGTGCTGCGAATGTTACTTGTTTTGTCAAAGGCGTTATCTATTTTAGATAACGTTTGGAGAGTATTTTTTACAAAATGTCATTGAGTTGTATCTGCGTAAGTGAATGCAAGTTATGTGACAGTTCAGAAGGCGAACGCTGATATCTTGTCATCCGGTTCAAGTGAACTATAATTACAAACTATGCAGCTATGTTTTTGCATAAGTTAATTACATTAATTCTTTACCTAAAATTAACTAATCGTTAGCTTGGCAAAAACTAAAATGGTGTGTAGAGGGCGTATATGCCTAGTCCACAAGTATCAACAAAAACTGGCGAATCCGGAATAGTTGTAACAAACAAAGTTATCTATATAAGGTGTGAGGAGAAGAGGAAAAATGGCTAATATCTTGTGGAAATCTTTAGTGGTAAGTCCTGCAGTTTTAGGCGCAACATTGTTGATGTCCGCAACTGCAATGGCTGCTCAAAATCCCACAGAGAGTGAATTTGTGACAGCAGGAGTCGCACAAGTAGGGACTCAAGAGGCTTTCACATCCCCATCAACAGCTTCAGGTGTTGCTGAAGTTGCCAAAAAGCCAGAAGTAGTGGCTCAAGCGCAGCCTGCAACACAAAACAACGTGTTAGACCAAGTCAATCAGTACACCAACGAGGGCAGAGGTCAAAACCAAGCTCAGGTAACATCTGTTTCTCAATTTTCTGATGTACAACCAACAGATTGGGCATTCCAAGCATTGCAGTCTTTGGTAGAACGTTACGGTTGTATTGCTGGTTATCCTAACGGAACCTATCGCGGTAACAGGGCTTTAACCCGTTATGAATTTGCGGCTGGTTTAAACGCTTGTTTGGATAGAGTCAATGAACTGATTGCAACAGCAACAGCTGACTTGGTAAGAAAAGAAGATTTAGCTACCTTACAAAGGTTGCAAGAAGAATTTGCAGCAGAACTGGCTACTCTACGCGGTCGAGTTGATGCATTAGAAGCACGGGCTGCAGAATTGGAAGCTAACCAGTTCTCAACCACAACCAAACTCGTTGGTGAAGCAATCTTCGCTCTCACTGATGCTTTTGGAGATACCACGGGTGACAACAACAACACTGTCTTCCAAAATAGAGTTCGTTTGGACTTACAAACTAGCTTCACAGGTAAAGACGTTTTGCACACTCGTCTTGCGGCTGGTAATGCCAATAGGTTTAACGTTGGTGGTATTAACAATAACACCAGTGCTGAAGGTTTGCAGACCTTCAACCTCAACAACAACGGTAATGATGTCCAGCTAGATTGGTTGGCTTACTACGTTCCCATTGGACCTGCTCAACTTTACGTAGCAGCCACTGGCGGTATTCACAGTGACTATGCAGCCACCAATAACCCCTATTTTGAAGACTACGACGGTGGTAATGGTGCATTGTCTACCTTCGCTTCTGAAAACCCCATCTACCGGATTGGTGGGGGTGCAGGTGGAGCGCTAAATATTAACTTTGGTAAAGGTGGCGGTATCCTCAGACCCAGTTCTTTAACTGTAGGTTACTTGGCATCAGAGCCAAATAACCCCGGTTTGGGTTCAGGTGTGTTCAACGGTAACTATGCTGCTTTAGGACAATTGAACTTTAACCTGGGTCAAAGAATTGCATTAGCTGCAACCTACGTTCACGGTTATCACGGTTCTGGTAGCAATCTATTTGATGCAGGTGGACTAGCAGGTACCGCTGGTAACACAAACCTTCCTGTGGTAGGTACTGCACAAGCCAATGGATTGAGCACTGCATCTTCAAGTAACTCCTACGGTTTATCCGCAGCCATCAGACCAAGCGACAAATTCTCCATCAGTGGCTTTATTTCCTACCATGATGTAACAGGCTTCGGTTCCAATGATGACTTTGAGGCTTGGAGTTACGGAGTAGGCGTCGCCCTACCTGACTTTGGTAAGAGAGGTAACGTTTTAGGTATTTTTGCTGGTGCAGAGCCCTATTCCCGCAACCGTACTGGTTTTACTGGTAACGATACACCGTACCATGTTGAAGGTTTCTACAAGTATCAAGTCAACGAAAACATTTCCATCACTCCTGGTGTTATCTGGCTGACAGCACCCGGTCAAAACAGCGACAATGACGATGCTTTCGTCGGTACTTTGAGAACAACATTTACGTTCTAGGCTAATTGCTAGTTGGTAATGGCTAATCGTAAATTAACAATTAGCCATTAGCAAAAAACCCCACCTTGTGGTGGGGTTTTTTATTGGAAATTTACCTTTAAAAAGAACAAACCCTAGTGGATAACCGGAGTATAATGGGAATAAGATGAAGGATAAAGTAATAAAGTATAAAAAATCTTTATTCTTCATCCTAGATCCTTCATCCTTTATTTGTTGCCTGTGGAACTATCGTGTAAGTCAGAATACGCAATTCTTGCTTTACTGGAGCTCGCAATTCACCACCAAAGCGGGGAACCGCTACAAATCCGACAAATTGCAGCACAGCAAAATATACCCGATCGCTATTTAGAACAACTACTAGCAACTTTAAGACGTGGCGGTTTAGTCAAAAGCCAGCGCGGCTCTAAAGGTGGGTACTTGCTAGCGCGAGACCCCTGGAAAATAACTCTGTTTGAGATTTTAGGTTGTTTGGAAGGGTTGGACGTGCGAACTGCTGAGGAGGACGTTAACCCTAAAACTGTAGATAACGCTGTTGTCGAAGATGTTTGGCTTGAAGCAATGGAAGCAGCAAATGCAGTTTTGCAAAAGTATACACTTGCTGATTTATGTGAAAAGCGAGATTCTCGTCGGCAGTTGGACATTATGTACTACATTTAATTAATTGTTAACGGTTAGTAGTGAGTGGTTAGTCGTTGACCACTCACTACTAACCACTCACTACTAACTACTAACCAAGGAAAAAAATATGCGAATAGCACGCGACATTACAGAACTTGTTGGGCGAACTCCTTTAGTACAACTTAATCGCATTCCTCAAGCAGAAGGTTGTGTTGCTCGAATTGTCGTGAAGTTGGAAAGCATGAACCCAGCTGCATCAGTGAAAGACCGTATTGGCGTGAGCATGATTAAGAATGCCGAGGAAGAAGGTTTAATTTCTCCAGGGAAGACGGTATTGGTGGAACCGACTTCTGGCAATACGGGGATTGCTTTGGCAATGGTAGCGGCGGCTAGGGGTTACCGCTTGGTTTTAACTATGCCTGAAACCATGAGTTCTGAAAGAAGGGCTATGCTGCGGGCTTTTGGCGCTGAACTTGAACTCACACCGGGAATTGAGGGCATGAGTGGTGCCATTCGGCGAGCACAGGAAATTGTTGAAACAACAACGAATGCTTATATGTTGCAGCAGTTCCGCAACCCGGCTAACTCTAAAATACACCGGGAAACTACAGCTGAAGAAATTTGGGAAGATACGGAAGGACAGGTTGATATAATTGTAGCTGGAGTGGGTACTGGCGGTACTATTACAGGTGTGGCAGAGGTGATTAAAGCCCGCAAGCCCAGTTTTCAAGCGATCGCAGTTGAACCAGCTAACAGCCAAGTTTTGGCTGGGGGAAGACCGGGTCCTCACAAAATTCAGGGAATTGGGGCGGGATTTGTGCCTCAAGTTCTGAATGTAAACATTATAGATGAAGTGATTTCTGTTACAGATGATGAAGCTATTGCCTACGGTCGTCGTTTGGCAAGAGAAGAAGGGCTTCTTTCAGGAATATCTAGTGGTGCTGCGTTGTGTGCGGCCATTCAGGTTGCTCAACGCAAAGAAAACGAAGGGCGCTTGATTGTTATGGTTCAGCCCAGCTTTGGTGAAAGGTATTTAAGTACACCATTGTTCCAAGACTTGGAACCCAAAATAGCCGCTAGCATAAGTTAAGACTTGACCAGTGACCCTATCTCCTATCGGAGACGCAATGTGCGGATGCAGGTGATGCTGCGTGCTGTGTTTGTTTGCCCGCAAGGGCTATACGCCAGTCACTACGGTGTGGGAACCCCCAACAGGAGAAGTCCTGTAGAGGATAACCCTCCTATGGCAATGAGCATGTCACGCACAAGGGAGCACACTGGTCTCATGAGTAACCAGTAACCAGTGACCAGTGACTAGTGATTGGTGACTGGTAAACAGTGACCAGTTAAATTTGAGTAATGGCAGAGACTAACAATTACAACAATCACTACGAAACACTTAAAGTTCGTCCTGACGCTAGCCAAGCCGAAATTAAACAAGCTTACCGTCGCTTGGTAAAAGTGTTTCATCCAGACAGCAACCAGGAAACCTCGGACTCAGACGCTATCATACGCATTAATGCAGCTTATGAGGTTTTGGGAGATGTTCAAAATCGCCAAAATTACGACCAAAAACTGCGCCAGCGTTCCGACAAAGCAAGTCGAAGTCGCCAACAGCGTACAGCCTCAGCGCAAAAGCAATACCAAACAACTCGGCAAACAGGAAAAGAAGCAGATGAGCAAATCGAAGAGTGGTTGCACTTTGTTTATCAGCCTGTGAACCGTTTGGTTTACCGTATTCTTTATTCTTTAAAAGAGCAAATAGAGAAACTTTCTGCCGATCCCTTTGATGACGTTCTTCTAGATGAATTTCAAGATTACTTGGACGCTTGTCGTGACGATCTCAAGCAAGCGCAAACTAAATTTCGTTCTTTACCCAATCCTCCAAGCTTAGCAAGAACCGCTGCCCATCTCTACTATTGCCTCAATCAAATTGGCGATGGACTTGATGAGTTAAAATACTACCCTCTAAATTATGACGAGAATTATCTCCATACGGGACAAGAAATGTTCCGCATTGCAAATCGTTTGTATCGTGAAGCCCAGGAATCTATGCGTGCATACGCTTAGAACGGGACATTAAGGTATTGTTTTTATTTGTCAATCGATTATTCTTCCTTGCCCCCTAAAGTGGTGTAATTTAAGTCAAAATTAGTTTATGCTGGAAGCAGAAAAATTTAAGAAATATTAAGTTTTGCTTCCACATACTCATGCAATGCATTGTAAATCGCCGCGCTCAATTTTCGGCAAGCCATCGCTATTGGTTACCAGAACTGAGCGATGCAGAAAATATCAAGCAATTTGGTGCTTGCTCTAAATTTCCCGGACACGGGCATAACTATGTTTTATATGTCTCTCTCTTTGGGGAACTAGACAAATATGGCATGGTACTAAACCTGTCTGATGTGAAACAAGTTATCAAGCGCGAAGTCACCAGTCAGTTGGATTTTTCCTATCTTAACGATGTGTGGTCAGAATTTCAACAAACTCTGCCTACTACAGAAAATATTGCACGGGTCATTTGGCACAAATTGGCACCTTATCTGCCTGTTGCTCGCGTGCAGCTTTACGAACATCCTGAACTTTGGGCTGATTATTTAGGAAACGCAATGGAAGCTTACCTCACTCTTAGCACTCACTTTAGCGCCGCTCATCGGCTTGCTCATCCCGATATCAGCAATGAAGCTAACTTCGAGATTTATGGCAAATGCGCTCGTCCCAACGGACACGGGCATAACTACCATCTTGAAGTGACTGTGAAAGGGGAAATTAATCCCCGCACTGGCATGATTGTGGATTTGGGAGAACTCAATCAAATCATTGAAGATTACGTGGTTGAGCCGTTTGACCATACCTTCCTCAATAAAGACATACCTTATTTTGCTGAAGTGGTTCCCACTGCTGAGAATATTGCACTTCACATCAGTCAATTATTGCGATCGCCTATTCAAGAATTAGGTGCAAAGCTCTATAAAGTTAAATTAATCGAAAGCCCTAACAATTCTTGTGAAATCTACTGCAATGACTCTGACTCGAATGCCAACACCTTACAGAACGAGTCTGTTTTAGTACGAGTTTAGCGTTCATACAAAGAACAACAAAAGAATTATCAAGCCTATCCAAAGATTTTTCATTGCGATAGGCTTTTGTAATTTTATAAGCTTTTGGCAATCATCTAAATTCTGCACTTACATAGAATATTAGCTAACAATTTTGCTTGAGCAAGCCTGCTGACATTAGCTGACTCTGTTGCCTTGTTTTCTAATTAATATAGCAGGAATTTTTATTGATTATATCTCCCTTTATTTTTAAAATGTTATGCCTGTAAATTTATTTGTTAAAACAATATTTAGCTAAAGGGAAGATACTTTTTTCTTTAAAAAATCTAAATTGTGCAACTTTTTTTAAGTGAAGTTCGTCATGAATCTATTAACCTTCAGTTAATAAAATCTTGAGAGAATTCTTCCCTAAGACGGATATTGTAAGGATTGAGTCAAATATAATAAGTTTAGATTTATACTTTGCTAGCACCAGTACTGTTGTAGAAAAAACATATTCTAATTTTTGTAATTTGAATTACAAATAGAGTTGAAATAAAAATAACAAAAAAATAAACGAGTTCTTTAGACGCTAACACAATAGGAGATTGAAAAAATTTATAAAGGCTTGAAAATAAAGGCTTTTAGGTCGTGAAATATTTATCATTTCATCTGCAAATATAATTTATTTTCTTGTAGCAAAATGACAATTAAAGGATATAGAGACCACAAAAATTCAATAAAACGTCTATATTAAACGAGTGAATGCTATCATTTAAAGCAAGGTTTGTTGATTTTTGATTTTTCTGAAATGCAGATCTAAGAAAAGAAAAAAAAGTTGCGTCTGCTGGCAAAAGGTAAGTTAATCGAAAGGAGTAAAAATGCTACAAGCACAGAACCAATTACGAGAACCACTAGTTACTGTCGTTATTCCTACTTACAATCGCCCTCAATATCTTAGAGAAGCCATAGAAAGTGCTGTCAACCAGACCTATAAAAATTTAGAGATTGTTGTGTCTGATGATGGTAGTGTAGAGAACCCACAAGATATTGTGGATTCTTTTCAAGACTCGCGTATTCGGTTCCAACGCAATACCAAGAATTTAGGCATAGCCTTAAACGTGATTGGTGCCTTCAAGGAAGCACGAGGAAAATATGTTGCCAGCTTGAATGATGACGATGTTTGGAATCAAGACTTTTTGGCAAAGCTAGTTCCACATTTAGAAGCAGATGCGAATTTAGCGATCGCATTCAGCGACCACTACATAATAGATTCAAAAGGTAAGATTGATACTGCGGCTACAGAGGAAAATACCCTACGTTGGAAGCGAGACCAGTTACAAGAAGGAGTCTACCAACCTTTTTATGAAATTGGACTCGTTCATCAAGCTGTTCCGAGTGCGGTGGCTACTATAATTCGCAAAGATGCCATTGACTGGGATGATTTTCCACCCCAAATGGGCTCTTATTGGGATTTATATTTAACTTACCTTGCATGTCGTACTGGACGAGGAGCATATTACTCTCCTGAAAGGCTCAGCAGGTACCGCGTACACACTCAATCAGAAACCTTTGTTAGCGGCGCTTCAAGTATTCAGTCAAAAATTCGTGCAGGAAAAGCAGGGATTTACTGCTACCGACAATTTATGGAGGATGAACGCTTGCAAGAGTTCAAGGATTACTTCCAAGAAAAATGGTTGCAAGCACACACAACCTTGGCTATAGGTTTACTGAAAGCCGAACAAACTCAAGAAGCAAGACCTTATCTTTTGCACGCGCTACGGTGGCAAAAGTTTAACCTCAGAACAGTCGCAGCATTCGCCCTGTCGCTCGTTCCTCGTCCTTTAGCACGTAAATTTCTAGCTATATAGATAAAATTAAAAATATCGGCGGCGGCTAGCTAAGCGACGCAAGTAGCGGTAGATAGCCCACGCTGAAAGCCCGAGAATCAAGCTGAGTGATAAGCGACTCAGAACAAACAGTGCTACGTCAATGTCAAAAAGTTGCAATCTATTCAGGACGCTCAAATTTCTGGTTAAGGTGAATAGCACAAAGATGGCATTTCCACCAAGCATCAAGGTTAATAGCATCAAAAATTCTCTCCACAGGTGTTGTTTGGATGTCAAACCAGAGATAAGAGTCCTTGGATCTTGACCTTGCAGCTTTTGTAAGTACTTTTCTAGTCGCAAAAACATCCATAGCAAGAACGGAAATAATCCGTAACTGAGCAAGCTCCAGGGAAAAGAGTAGCGACCGCCGATTGATAAAACGTTGACTAAAGCATGGCAAATAACAGAGTTTAACCATGCTTGAGAAACTCGACCGTTATGTCGGCTTGAGTAAATACTGGCGTTTACAAGCATCGCCAAAGCGTATCCCCAAGGTGCAGAAAACATGGCGTGTACGGGTGTACTTATCAAGCGTTCTACAACTGATGGTATACCTTGAAAGCCGTGAAAAAGATAAACCCAGTTTTCTTCAGCCGTGAAACCCAATGACACAGCCAGACAAAAAAGGAAAACCGTGCTGCTGCGTAAGCGATACCGATGTTGAAAATATTTAGTTAAAGCAATGACCGTAACTAACTTACAACCTTCTTCAATTGGACCCACTTCAATCAATTGTCGCAGGACAACACCAAATAGCGATCGCTGAATGATACGCCAATTCACAACCCACTGGACTACTGTTTCAAAAACCAGTTCCAAGTAAAGGGCAATAAACCCAGATATTGCCCCAAGAGCAAAGAATAACAGCAGCCGCATTAAAGAGATAGTTGTGGGAATGCGGCTGTAGTAGTACACCAAAAGAAGCAGTGGTGGTAGCACTGCCAACAAGACTAGCAGTACATCAACCACGCACTTGAGCTATGACTGTGCGATGACGCGGACTGTTGGGAGTGATGGTGGGAGTCTCGAAGCCAGCATCCACTAACGCTTGCTCGATGTTGAATGAGAAATACTCATCCATCAGAGGTTCCGTACTTTTGAGCAAAGTCATAACGTAGGGAGGCATTTTCTGATACACTTCCGATTTGGGATTCATATCCATGATTCCTATGTGTCCCCCCGGACGCAGCAGACGCTTGGCTTCCGCAAAAATTTGTCTGGTTGCTAGTTGAGGTAACTCGTGACAAATCAAGAACATGGATATAAAATCAAAAGAAGCACTTGGCAGCCCTGTTGATTCAGCTGCGGCGTGAACCCAGTCGATATTGGCATTGCGTTGTTGACTGCGGTAGTGGGCAACAGCGAGAAAGTAAGGAGACAAGTCTAAGCCAGTAATTTTGGCATGAGGATAATTTTTTTGCAGTGCAAATGTACTCATACCTACACTACACCCAATATCTAAAATAGCTTGTGGTGCCTTGGGGAGTTGCCTTGCCACGATATTATGATAACTTTGGCGTAGTAGAGCATCTCCTTTTGCTGTAGCATTGCCCCACAAAGTTGCATGAACGGTTTGAGCAGCAACCTCTACCTCTAACGCTGCTTCCCAACAGAGGTCTCCTTTGTCGTAAGCGTGGAAAGACTGCAAATAGTAATCTGGGTAAGTTATTTGTGTGTTTTGTACTTTGGCAAAATCCTTTGTCCAATCTCGTGTTTGTAGCGTGCGTACTTCTTGTGTCCAATTGACACCAATTTTCTCAGCACGTTCGATCATCATTTGCCTAGCTTGATGTTTGGCTAGGTTGGCGAGAGGCTTGATGGCAAGGACTCCATTTATGAAGCGTGAAGCTAATCCTGAAGTATTTTTGACAGCCGTGTTCATCACTAATCTCGATCTACCTTTGGAATGAGGAATGCGCTTGTCTATCAAATATGATAAAGCTCAACGCGATGCAATCTTCACTCTCGAATCAACTTCTTAACAGAGACTAGTGACTGGTCAGCGACGATTGGTGATTCTCTCGTTCCCTAGCTGTAGCTTGGAAACGAGAGTATGTGAAAAATCTTATTGGCGTGAATACAAGATTAAGAAGGCATTCCCAAGCTCCGCCTGGGAAAGACCTGGGGGGCATCTACAAATTTTAATTGCCAGATTTGGGTTTTAATGCTAATAACATCTCGACTTGAGAGGTTGATTTGTCTGGGCTAGTAGCCGTTACGCCCAAACCACGAATGGAACTCACGATCGCACTGGCTTCTGGGGAAATGGGTTGTTTTTGTGCGGTGGCAAAGCGATTGACTAAGGATGCAGTTTTATCCATATCTATATAAAAGTAGCCGCCGTTGGGTTTTTGCAAGGTGTTGGTGACTGCTTGGAAGTTTGCACTATTATCTAAGCTTGGACCTTTACGATCTGCTATCATTTCTGCGATTGGACCGCCGATCGCTACAAATAAGGTATTGCTATCGAGCCAACCGTGTGATAATAATGCTCCTTGTTTGGGAATTTGCCATTCCGTGATTTCTTTACCGCCGACATTTCTTTTGCCAACATTTAATGATTGTCCTTTGACAAGTGTGTCTAATTTGCTAAGGGTACCTTCTGCCGTTTTGCGATCGCCTGTTTGAAAGACAAATGCTCCGCCAAAGCCAATTTGTGCCAACACGCCTTGATTAGATGGGATAGCAGCAATTCCAAATTCCCTATCCATCCAGCTAAAAACGTCTTTATCGAGGTCAATATTAACAAACTTCAGTTGTTGACGGGCTGTTTCAAGGGTTTGTTTTAACTCAGGAACCTCTTTTGATTGTTCGACAACTGTTGTCCACCAACTACTGATTCCCTGTCCGCTCACAATTGCCATTGTCTCTGAGGGAAATACCGATACAACTTTAGAGTCAGTATTTTGGTATTGGAATTTTACAAGTTGGGGATCTAATTTAGCAGTTGCTTTCATCCGTACACCTGCATTGTCAATACCGATACCTGCCACCATAGATTTCACTTGTTTCAATTGTGACAATGTCTGTGGAGGTAATTGTGTTGTTTGTGGGTTGGTAGCGATCAGTTGCTGTACCATGCTAGCGTAATCTGGTACGTAGATTTGGGCAACAGTATTTTCAACGTTGACACCTTGAGTTAGCAAGCTACTTGCACCTTCCTTATTAGCAAAGGAAGGCTGTCCTTTAAATGTATCGATCGCACTTTCTATTGCTGGCTTTTCTGTTGCCGATATTACATATGTATTATTTAAAATAGCGGTGTACGTAGGTGAGCTTTTCCCAGAAGTTTCTATAATTTTTTCGCCTTTATAGTCAGTTTCTTTGATTTTTAAGTCTTTTTGTCCTTTTAATTTCGTAGCAAAGTTCAAAGCTTCAATTTTGTCTTTGATCCCTACCACCATGAGGACGTTGGATTGTTGGGAAGCTTGCGGGCTATTCTGCGCGGGCTTGACTGTCTTAGGCGGGAGTACGGCAATCATTACGCCACCTACCCAAGGTTTTAAATCTTTTTCATAAGAAATACTGTTGTCAGTTGAGAGGCTTTTGTTTAAGTCTTCTAGCCCTTTGGCAACTATCTTCTGTGCTTCTGGTGTCCCAAACTGTTCTAACTTTGCCCAAACTGCTGGATCGGTAGAAATATAAGTTGCCATTAATGCTTCATCTGGAACGATTTTGGCAGCATTGAGAGCATCGGAGACATTTCCTTGAGGACCACCTTTAAAGTACATGTAGGCAGCTATACCTCCTACTATAACTGTGGCAGTCCCTATAGCAGGAATTAAAAAATTATTCTTAGATTTACTTTCAGGCATTGTTAAAGTGTCCTATTTTCTTCAAATTGTCTTAGAGGTTAGTAAAAACGTCATTGTGGAGTTTTCGGAATCGTTAATTCATTTGCTGTTAACTTTTCGGTAATTACTGATAAAATGAATACTTCTATACAGGGCAGGTCTTCTAGTGATTCTAGAGTGACTACACCAGTTTGAAATGCCAATCCGCAAAAGAAAGTTCTTTATCTGAAAAATATATTCCTTAAGATAGTGGCAAGCTATTCTAAGCTATATAGATTTAGGATATTTTTACAGAATGTTAAACTTTCTTGGTACAAAATGCCCGTACAGAGATAACAGGGTGCAAAGTATTAGGGTGTATGGGATGAATTGGGGAACAGCACGAAACGATCGTGTTGTCGCCTCAATGTTTGAATTTAAGAGTTTTCAGGGTTTCTAAGGTCAGTAAACATCGATGTCGCAGTCTTATTTTGATACAGAAAGTAACCGATACAAGTCTTTTGAGTTACCGGGGGCGAAACCGCACTACAATCCAGATAAACCCGGACAGGTAGAGCATATTTTTCTTGACCTCAGCTTAGATATTCCTAACAAAAGTTACCACGGTACTTGTAGCATTACTTTAACACCTATCCGTAATGGTCTGGAGCGCTTGGTTCTGGATGCCGTTAATCTCAATATTAAGTCGGTTCAAGTGGATGGCAACTCACAACAGTTTGAATACGACGGAAAGCAGTTGTCGATCTACCTCAATGTACCAACTGAGATTAACAAGCAGCTTGCGATCGCGATTGCCTACTCAGCAGAAAAACCACAACGGGGTCTTTACTTTATAGAAGCAGACAAACACTACCCCAACAAACCCACTCAAGTTTGGACTCAAGGGGAAGACGAAGATTCTCGTTTTTGGTTCCCGTGTTTTGACTATCCCGGACAGCTATCAACTTCAGAAATTCGCCTTCGCGTTCCCAAACCTCTAATTGCAATTTCCAATGGCGAACTTATCGCTACAGATGAAGACGGCGATGACAAAATTTATCATTGGTTGCAAAAGCAGGTTCATCCAACTTACTTGATGACTCTTGCTGTTGGTGATTTTACGGAAATTCGCGATGAATGGAATGGCATTCCCGTAACATACTATGTAGAAAAAGGGCGCGAGGAAGACGCCAAGCGGAGTATGGGCAAAACTCCGCAAATGATAGAGTTTTTGAGTGAGAAGTACGGTTATCCCTACCCCTATCCCAAGTATGCTCAAGTGTGTGTTGATGATTTCATTTTTGGCGGAATGGAAAACACATCAACGACACTGTTGACAGATAGGTGTTTGCTGGATGCACGCGCCGCACTCGATAACCGCAATACGGAAAGCTTGGTAGTCCATGAATTGGCGCACCAGTGGTTTGGCGATTTGGTGGTGATCAAGCATTGGTCTCATGCTTGGATTAAGGAAGGTATGGCTTCTTATTCAGAGGTTATGTGGACGGAACGAGAATATGGTGCAGAAGAAGCAGCATATTATCGATTGTTAGAAGCTCGGAGTTATCTGGCGGAAGATCGCGGGCGTTACCGCCGCCCGATGGTAACTCACGTTTATCGAGAAGCAATTGAACTTTACGATCGCCATATCTACGAGAAAGGATCGTGTGTTTATCACATGATTCGGGCGGAATTGGGAGAAGAGTTGTTCTGGAAAGCAATCCAAACATTTGTGCGGGATAACGCTCACAATACCGTAGAAACAGTGGATTTGCTGCGGGCGATTGAGAAAGCAACCGGGCGCAATCTCCTGTTCCTATTTGACCAGTACGTTTATCGTGGCGGTCATCCAGATTTTAAAGTGGTTTACTCCTGGGATGGAGATTCCAAATTAGCTAAGGTGACAGTCACTCAAACTCAGGCAGAATTGGATAACAATGGTAGCAATAACAGTTTGTTTGACCTGAGAATTCCTATCGCTTTTGGATACGTTAAGGAAGAGGATAAGGGAGACAAGGGAGACAAGGGAGACATTTCTTTCTTATCTCCTTACTTAAAGACTTTCACCGTGCGCGTCTATGAACGGGAACAAAGTTTTTATTTCCCGTTAGAAGAAAAACCCCAATTTGTTACCTTTGATGTAGGGAATCATTGGTTGAAAACGGTGTCTTTGGAGTACCCGATCCCAGAGTTGAAAGCACAGTTGGAATTTGACCCCGACCCCATTTCTCGTATTTATGCGGCTGAGGCTTTGGCAAAGAAAGGTGGTTTGGAAGCATTGAAGGGACTGTCTGCAGCACTCGTTAAGGAACCTTTCTGGGGCGTCCGTACTGAGGTGGCAAAACAGATTGCAGAAATTAAATTAGATCAAGCTTTTGATGCTTTAGTTGTTGGGTTGCAAGACAAGAATGCTCAAGTGCGTCGTGCTGTTGTAGACTCACTGAGTGAAATTAAAACTTCTAACAGTTACAAGGCGTTGAAGGATTTGCTTGAGAAAGGCGATCCTAGTTATTATGTGGAGTCAGCAACGGCTCGTGCTGTCGGTACAATTGCAACAGCATCCGCGTCTTTGAAAATAAAGGAAGACAAGGTTATTAAGTTGCTGAAATCTGTTCTGGAAGACAAGGGTGGTTGGAATGAAGTCGTGCGAAGTGGCGCGATCGCAGGTTTATCACAACTCAAAACCTCGGAAGATGCATTAGAGTTGGTGATGGAGTATACAAAGCAGGGTGTCCCGCAACCGCTTCGTTTAGCTGCAATCCGTGCTTTAGGAAAGATTTCTGTAGGTCAAAAAACGACACATTTAGAAAAGATTTTGGAACGATTGACAGAGATATCACGGGAAACGTTCTTTTTGACTGAACTAGCAGTGGTGACAGCCTTGGGGCAAATGGAAACACCAAAAGCGATCGCGCCACTGCAAGCCATAGCAGATCAAACACCAGATGGGCGAGTGCGTCGCTATGCTGAAGAAGAAATTTCTCGGGTTCAAAAGAGTGTTGGTTCCGATAATGCGTTGCGTCAGCTGCGTTCTGAAGTCGATCAACTCAGGCAACAAAATCAGGAACTGAGAAGTCGTTTAGAGAACTTAGAAGCGAAATCTAAGTAAGGCAATCTGCCCAGCTATATCTTTTTTGTACAGACGCGCCACGGCGCGTCTTTCTATATGCCCCAATTCTGTATGGCAGTATTGGCAACTGCAGATGAAGGCAACGGATCTCCCGATCCCTGCCCTCAGTCTTATGATAATTTTTTCCTATTAAACATTAAATTCTGTGTCGGATTATTTATATAAAATATATTAATATAGCTTATTTTTCAGAAAGGCGATGTAAAAATTAAGACAAGAGTTGTGAAGATTTTGTGAAGATTTAACCTTGTCACTAAATTTAATGGTAGAAAATACTAGATTATTTGAAGACCGTCATCAAATTTATTGAATCAATCGCAGTCTGCGATCGCGTCCCTTAGTTAAGTAAAAGATTTCTCTACGTATTTTACGTAAAGAAAAGTTTGAGCATCAGTGAAGTATACAGGGAGGCACGAAGGATTTTTACAATTCAATTATCGAGAATACTACTATTGGGGGAATGCAAAAACTCATAAATTTATTTAGTTTGTAGGAGGAAATCGTTAAAGTTTTTTAAAGTTTTTTTTAAAAATAAAAAACATTAGAGCGATTGCACCTAACTGTGCAGGGTGGTCATAATGCGTAAGCCTGTTCTCACGATTTTTTACCAGTTCAATCCTTGGAACACAACAATCGGAGGAATTCAGACACTTATAAAGACCTTTATTAAGTATGCTCCAATCGAGTTTGAAGTAAGACTTGTAGGAACAGGGGATTGTCCGGAAAAACCTGTTGGTGTATGGCAGCAAGCAGAATTTGCTGGCAAAGAAATTAGTTTTCTACCGTTATTCACATTGCAAAATGATAATGTTAGGAACTTGATACCAACAACACTAAAATATACGGCGAATCTTTTAGGAAAGTGTTTTGAGTCAGACTTTATGCACTTTCACAGGATTGAGCCAACACTAGCTAGTTTTTCTTGGAAGGGAGAAAAAACACTTTTTATCCACAACGATATTAGGACACAAATGCAGGCAAGTGGTGACAAAAAAGCCATTCTCTGGCGACGATTTCCTGCAGCGTACTATACCCTAGAGAGCTTATTAGTTCGTCAATTCGATCAAATTCTCTCTTGCAATACTGATGCAACCAAGCTGTACAAACAGCAATACCCCACCCTCCAAGACCGTGTTAAATATATAAAAAATTCTTTTGACAACGAAATTTTTTATTCTTTGACTGGAGAGCAGCGTGAAGCTAAAAGGCGGGAACTAGCTTCTCAACTTGGTTTGGCTGAGCAGACGCGTTTTGTGTTATTTGCCGGTCGGCTTCATCCCCAAAAAGACCCTATCTTACTTGTACGTGCGATTGCGGCGTTAAGCGATCCCAACGTTCACTTATTAATTGCGGGTGATGGAGAGCTAGCAGCAGATGTTCGTGCAGAACTTGTTAAATTAGGACTATCCAGTCAAGTTACGATGCTTGGAGCAGTTACCCAAAAGGAAATTGCACACCTGCATCGTATCTGCAATGTTTTTGTTTTAAGCAGTGAATATGAAGGGTTACCTTTGGTCGTTCTAGAAGCGCTTGCTAGTGGGACACCAGTAGTGACCACTCAATGTGGTGAAACTCCAAAGCTACTTGGAGTGAAAAGTGGAATTGTCTGTTTGGAAAGGACTCCGACGTGTTTAGCAGAGGCTATACGCAAAGTTCTAATACATCCAGAGGACTATCCAGCAGAAGCGTGCGTGCGTGAGGCGCAGCCCTACGCAGCTCGTACAGTAATTCGTGACGTTTACAGCGATATGTTAAGTCGTTGGGAGCAAAAAGCGAGTTTGGCTGTGGGAGTGTGAATAGTTAAAAGTGCTGGAGTTTTTCTCCTTTTAGACTTTTAACGCTTGATTTAAACGGACCGCTACTAACCCATTTCAGATTACAGGTAAAGACTGAATTCTTATGAAAATTGCTGTAATTGGTGCTAAAGGTTTACCTCCCAAACAAGGAGGAATTGAACATTATTGTGCGGAAGTTTATCCTCGAATGGTAAAACAAGGGCATTCTGTTGATTTATTTGCCCGTTGCTCTTACACAGATTGTTCGTGGCTGGAACGCTATGATTATCAGGGCGTGCAAGTCATTTCCGTACCGGGTTTGAACTTGAGAGGTATCGATGCTTTTATCACTTCAGCTTTGGGAGCGGTGGCTGTTAGTGCCAAGAAATATGATATTATCCACTTCCACGCTCTCGGCCCATCTTTGTTTACTTGTTTGCCAAGAGTTATCAATTCTGCAAAAGTTGTTGTAACCTGTCAGGGTCTGGATTGGCAACGCGCCAAGTGGGGTAGTGTTTCCACTCGCGTCATTCAAACCGGTGAAAAGGCAGCTGTGCGTTTTGCTCACGGATTGGTCGTTGTCTCGGATGCACTGCAAAACTATTTCTTGCAAACCTATGGCAGGAATACAGTTTATATCCCCAACGCGCCAGCTAGCTATGGTCAGTCAGATCCAAACTTTGGCTATGGCAATCAGTTAGGGCTTGAGAAAGGACGCTATGTTGTGTTTCTAGGTAGGCTTGTACCGGAAAAGCGCCCCGATTTACTGGTAGATGCCTTTAATGCTTTGAAACCCATGGGTTGGAAACTCGTCTTGGCTGGAGGTGTAAGCGATACCAAATCTTTCACCTCACAGTTATTAGAAAAAATAGCTCACAACCGAAATATCGTATTTGCAGGCGAACTTCGAGGACCTCGTCTTTGGGAAATAGTTCGGGGGGCGGGGTTATTTGCTCTGCCTTCCGATCTAGAGGGGCTACCTCTTGCCATGTTGGAGGCTATGCGGGAAGGAGTACCAGTTTTGGCTAGCGATATTCCTCCCCACAAGCAACTACTCGGTGGAAGTCGAGGAACGCTTTTTACCACTGGAAGTTTGGATTCTTGCATTCAATCTTTGGATTGGGCAATCGCTCATCCTCATGAAATAGCATCCATGGCAGTCCATGCAAAAAGGCACATTTCACTGAATTACAGCTGGGAACGCATTACTACTGACAACTTGAACCTCTACAAAACACTTCTAGAATCACCTGCATCTTTGAGGGGATTGGAACAAAACCAAACAGAGTTAGCCGAGGTTTTAGGTAAAAAGTAAGTGGTTGGTGGTTATTTCTGAAGAACGACCAACGCCTAACAAGGAAGGTATTGTATGGAAAAAAGTGTTTCATCTGTTTTAGGAGTGTTAAAGAGGCGAAGTTTACCTGCTGTCGCAGCGTTTGTGGCTACGATTGGTGGTGCGATCGCATACCTTGCAGTTACCCCAAGTCAGTATGAAGCTTCAGCGCGATTGATGCTTGATAGCAAGCAAACAAGCGTTTCTGAATTGGGTCGCAACCTATCGCAAGTGTCTTCAAATACGCCAGGTGGTCCCAGTCCGCTAGCCGATCAGGCGGAATTAGTCAAGTCCCAACGAGTTTTAAACCGCGCCCTGCAAATCTTTAAAAGTTCTTACAAAAGCACAACTCAGGTCAAAATTCAAGACCTGAATAAAGGTTTGGGAGTGAAAATAGTCCCTGCGACTAACATCCTGCAATTAAGCTATCAAAGTAAAAACCCAAAACTTGCTGCTCAGTTACTAAATTCCGTTGCTCGAGCAATGGAAGAAGAAAGTGCCAATACAATCCGCCAAGAAGCCGCTAACGTGCGGAAGTTTTTGGAAATGGAAGTCCCCAAGGCTCGCGAGAAACTAGAGAATGCCGAACTGACCGAAAACAGATACAGGCGAAGTAGTGGTATTATTTCTTTTACCAAGCAAAGCGAGAGTTTGGTGGATAGTCTAGCAGCTTTAGAAAACCAGGAGCGGACTTTGTCTGCTCAATTGCGAGAGTTGCGATCGCAAGATGCATCACTGAGGCAAATTACCAATGCGACAGCCCTTAAAAGTGCTTATGCATCTGTACGCGGCGGTCAAGACGAACAACTCAAAGAGCTGCGAACTAAGTTGACAGAATTAGAAACAAAACTGGCTGAGTCTCGTGCAAAGTATACAGAAGACCATCCAGATGTGCGATCGTTACTTTATCAGAGAAACACCATTCGCAACTTGTACATTCAGGGACTCAACCGCGTCTCTTCTGGAGAGCGACCAGTTTCTCCCAACAATGTAGCCGCAGACCAGGTGAGCCAAAATTTCTCCGCCCAACTCATTGCCAATGATATCGAACGCACGGCGGTGGAAAATAAGCTGAAAAGCGTTCAGACTCAACGCGCTAATCTCCAACTTCGCCTTGCACAACTCCCAATTCAACAGCAAAATCTAACTCCTCTCACGCGTCAGCGAGAAGAAGCGGCAGAGACTTTAAAATTGCTACAAGGTAAATACGAGGAAGCACGGATTGCAGAAGCGCAACAGGTTGGAAATCTCCGCATAATTGAAGAGGCTCAACCCCCAACCTCCGCCACATCTCCCAAAAAACCAGCGGTACTGGTACTTGCAACTGTATTGGGAACGTTGCTTGCCACTTCCATAGTACTGCTTCTGGAAATGATGGACAATACCTTGCGCGATGCATCAGAAGCAGAAGAATTACTCAAGCTCTCATTGCTAGGAGTTCTGCCAAGACTCCCTTCAAAGACACTCGTTCTCGAACCATCGCAACGATTCTTAGATAATATGAGCTTGGTTGAGCCATATCGCATGCTCTTTAAAACCCTGGAGTTTCGCAGCGATCGGATGCGGGTGATTGTTGTCAGCAGTTCCATTGCAGGAGAAGGTAAATCTATCGTCGCCTCGCACCTAGCAGCTATAGCGGGTATGCTGTCTTGGCGGACATTGATAATTGATGCAGATTTGCGAAGACCGGAACAACACACGCTGTTTAATCTGGCTGGTAAACCAGGGGTGAGTGATGTGCTCGAAGGAGATATATCTCTAGCGGATGCAGTGCAATCAACAGATATTGAGAACTTGGATGTACTGACTTGTGGGGAATTGCACGGACGCCCGTCACAGTTGCTAGAGTCAATTGCCATGAAGTCTTTAGTAGCAGAAGCGTCTGAAAATTACGATCTTGTGATTTTAGATACGCCACCTCTCAGCGCCTGCGCTGATGCAGCAACCCTCGCCAAACAAAGTGATGGAGTCATGCTAGTTACACGTCCCGGCTTTACTTTGAAGGAAATTCTTTCCCGAAGTGTATCGGAGTTAACGCGAAATCGCATACCTGTATTAGGAGTTGTGGTCAATGGAATGACAAATCAGACGGAAAAATACTACCAGTATTCTGTTAACGGTTATCTACCGCGAAGGCAATTGACAAGTTCGAGGTCTAAATAACAATGTGGATGCATCAAAGCTCAAGTCGTTCCAATCATTTGGGGCTGTTAATTGGGTTAGCAGGTGTCGGGGTTGGTGTTGCGATAGGATTTTTTGTTGGTACCAAGCCCCTATACCTGATATTGGCTTTGTGTGCAATCCCAATTCTTTTCTACTTTTTTGCGCGGTTTGAGCAAGCAGTTATCGGTTTATTAATCCTGCGTAGTTCTCTGGATGCTTTTTCGTCTCTACAATTACCGGCTGTTTTTGCGATCGCAGTAGACGCTCTCACCATACTTTATGTAACAGTGAAGTTACTAACAGGTCAACCAGTGAAGGTTGATAAGTTTTGGTGGTTCTTTGTGGGTTGGCTGATAATACAAAGTCTGTGGGTCATACTTTTACCATTAGGAGCATTGGGGCTGGGGGCTCCATTTTTATCAGAAGCTATTCGGGAGTGGGTGCGTTTGTTAACTTGGGCAATGGTGTACTTACTCGTGATGCAGCTTAAGGATAAAATCTCGCCAGAGAAATTTGTTTCCAGACTTTTTTTAGCTCTCATTGTACCAGTATCAGTAGCGTTAATGCAGATGTTTCTGCCCTCGCTGCTACCTCCCATGCTTTCTAGTGGGGGTGGAGGCGGTTTTGGTGCATTGGCATCTGAAGGTGCGCGCATTAGAGGTACTTTTGGTATGGCAAATACCTTTGTCACCTTCTTGTTATTGTTTATTGGTTTAACATGGTGGAAACTGAAATGGGTACAGCATCGGGCTTTGTGGTTGGTATTGCTTGGCATACTGACTTTATTGTTTGTCAGTACCAAGTCTTTATTTAGCTTGATGATGCTTGCCGTTTTTGTCTTGGTTTTGATTGCTCCGAGATTGAGCTTGCTGAATTTAATTGGTGGAATATTGCTCTTTGGGATTGTTATTGCCTTATTTGCCAGTTCGGAATTTGGGCAACAACGCCTCGCTTCAATTGCCAACACACCACTTCTCAATCCCGATATTGATATATCACGGGCAATACTGTTATCTGAGGGAGACCATAATAGCTTTAACTGGAGGCTTTCTCAGTGGAATTTACTACTCAACCGATGGCAAGAGTATCCATTTTTAGGCTACGGTTTGGGTTTGAGCGTTCAAGTCGCTGGTAATGGATTCTTACCACACAATGACTACATTAGGGCGATGATTGAGGGAGGAATTCTTGGTTTTGTGACTTATATAGGCTTTTTCCTAGCTCAAGGATTCCGTCTAATTCAGTTAATGTATCAAACACCTCGTAACAACCGACAATATGAATTGTGTTTTATTTTATTAGCTATTCTAGCATCTCTTCCTATAGGAATGATTACAGAAAATATCTGGAGTCATACAACTCTTTTCTTTTACTGGTGGGCTTTATTTGCAGTCGTAGGTTGGAATTGGAGTGAAAAATATGAATAAATTTATGAATGACATACTACAAGATTGGAAAATCAATCAAGACACAAGCTTAAAATGCCGTCTCATATTATTAATGTTTCGGATAGCCCAAAAACTTAGCTATTTACCAACTCCCTTTTCTTGGGTATCAAAGTTTTATTGTGGTATATATTTACTACTTGTCGATTGGATTTTAGGTGTTGAATTGCCCTGGAATACCCAAGTCGGAGCACAACTAAAACTACATCATGCGCGGGGACTAGTTATCAATCAGGAAACCATAATTGGGAACAATTGCATTCTCAGACATTCTACAACTATAGGGAACAAAAAACTCCTAGATGGGTCAATTAGTGGTTCTCCAAAAATAGGCAACAATGTAGATATTGGTGCTAACGTTGTTATTCTCGGTGAAATTACAATTGGCGATAATGCAGTGATTGGCGCTGGTTCTGTTGTTGTCAAAGATGTTCCTATAGGTGCTGTTGTTGCAGGCAATCCGGCAAAAATTATTCGCATGACACATAAAACAGTGTCTTCTATGTTAGTGGTTAGTGGTTAGTAGAACAACCACTAACCAACAACCAACAACTAACAACTAGTAACAAAATTTATGCCAAAAGTTTCCGTTGTAATTCCAGCATATAACTCAATGCAATATCTCCCAGAAACTTTGGAGAGTGTTTTACAGCAAACGTTTACCGATTTTGAAGTATTAATTATTAATGATGGGAGTTCGGATCGTATAATTCAATGGGCTTCTGAGATAGCAGATCCGCGAGTGAAATTGATTTCTCAACAGAACCAAGGCGTATCTGTTGCTCGAAACACGGGTATTGCCAAATCTCAAGGGGAGTACATAGCGTTCTTAGATGCTGATGATTTATGGGAGCAAACCAAATTAGAAAAACAAGCCCGTTGTTTGGATGAGAATCCAGAGATAGGTTTGGTACATACAAGTATGGCTTTAGTGGATTCTCAAGGGAAATTGACAGGAAGAATCATGACTTCTTCCGCACAAGGAAAAGTCTGGAAGGAACTTGTGGAGTCAAATAAAATAGCTTGTTCTTCAGTAATGGTTCGTCGCTGTTGTTTGGAAAAAGCAGGTGGATTTGAACCTAATTTACACTTTGCTGAAGATTGGGATTTATGGATTCGTATCTCCTCTCATTACTCCTTTGCCGTTATCAAAGAACCTCTTTATTACTACAGACAAATTCCTACGAGTTTGTCTAAAAATTTGGCAGTGCTGGAACAATCCTTTGATTTTGTTATAAAGAAGACATTTTGTTCCGTGTCTCAAGAGTTACTATATTTAAAAAACCGCAGTTACGGTTATGCTTACCTCTGTTTGGGGTGGAAAGCTTTGCAAAGTTACGATAAAGATTACAAGCGGGCGATTCAATTTAGTCGCACAGCTCTTGTATACTATCCTCAGCTACGTTACTCTCGCGAGTACATCCGTTTGAGTTTGGCAACAAGAGCATTGCAATTGTTTGGTAATAATGGTTATAGCAAGTTATTAGAACTAGCTTATGCTTTGCGTCGTAAAATCTTAAGTTTGACTGCTATTCGTAGTTCCAAAATTATTGAGAAATCTACTCATTCTGTATAAGTGTCCCTCTAAGTGTCCCTATTTCCGACTCTCCCATCCTTAAAACAATGTTGAACTATAAAAGCCTGGAAAAGCATAATGTAATTCAACAGCAACCGCTAGATTCAAAGGAGCAAGCAAAACTCGCAATCGCGTTATTGCATTGTATGGATTTGATTGATGATTTTTTAGATCATATTGATATTTCTTTTGAGACTTATTGTCATGAGTTTGTTGGGAGCTGGATGTTCGGCTACATCAAAGCCTTGAAAAGAGTGGGTGTCAGGACAATATTGTTCTGCATTTCTGCTCGTTTTACTGAAGTTTCGCGTTTTACCCACGTCCCTAGCGGTGCTACAATATGTGTAATACCTGCGCCTAAAAGCTATATGGCTTACCGTGCAGTTCGACGGAAAGCGCTCAGTGTTTATGGTGCAGGTGAAGGGCAGGCGTTTAAAGATATCCAAGACTCGAATGTTACTCGTCGCTCCTTACTGACAAGGTTGAAAAATATTGCCCAGAGTTTGGGGACTTACTTGTCTACTCCGTTAGCATTGCTTGCACGAGAGATAAGGCGTGAGGACTGTAAGGCGATTTTGTGTCAGGAGTATGAGTACGCCCGCTTTGATAGTTGCGTACTTTTAGGGCAATTGATGCGTTTGCCAGTGTTTGCCACTTTTCAAGGAGGCGACAAGACTCATAGTTTTTTAGAGTATCCTTTGCGACAAATAGCGTTTCGAGGATGTACGGGCGTAATTATCTCTACACAAAAAGAAATTGAGCGAGTGCGCGATCGCTACAAGCTCCCAGCATTTAAGATAGCTAGGATTTTCGATCCAATGGATACCATGTCATGGTATGCTTTAAACCGAGATGAAGCACGAGCTGCACTTGATATACCACTCAATGCCCGTGTCTTGGTATGTCACGGTCGGATCGATTTTTATCGCAAGGGCTTAGATATTCTGACATCAGCTTGGCAGCAAATTTGTTGCGAGCGTCCAGATCGGGATCTGCGACTCCTTTTAGTAGGCACGGGACCAGATTCGGACAAACTCCGCGAGTGTATTGCAAAGATGCAGTTGCGGGGTGTTATGTGGCGCGACGAATTTGTCAATTCTCGCGACGTACTTCGACTTTATCTGTCGGCGGCTGACGTTTATACCCTTTCATCGAGACAAGAGGGCTTTCCCATCGCACCTCTTGAAGCTATGGCTTGTGGTTTACCTGTTGTCGCTGCTGATGCACCGGGTGTACCGGACATCCTCGAAGGAGGCGAAGTTTCTGGTGGGATTGTCGTTCCAAGAGAAGACGTAAAAGCCCTGACAGACGCGCTTGGGAAAGTTTTAGATGATGAAACTTGGGGGCGTGAGTTAGGCAAGCGTGCGCGTCGTCGAATAGAAGAATACTTTGCGCCTGAAGTCATTGGTATGCAATTGCGTGCATTTCTTATTAGGGGGTAAAAAATATGCCAAAAGTTACTGTTGTTATTCCTGCCTACAATGCTATGGCTTATCTGCCAGAAACGGTCGATAGCGTTCTCAAGCAAACATTCACTGACTTTGAAGTATTGATTGTGAATGATGGCAGTACAGATAACGTGGTTGAATGGGCTTCTCAAGTCACAGATGCGCGAGTGAAACTGATGACTCAAGAGAACCAACGCGTATCCGTAGCACGCAATACGGGAATTAACAACGCTCAAGGGGAATATATAGCCTTTCTAGATGCTGATGATTTGTGGGAACCAACCAAGTTAGAAAAACAAGTGCGTTGCTTGGATGAAAATCCAGAAGTCGGTTTGGTATATACTTGGACGCTCTTAGTCGATAAGGATAACAATCCCACAGGAAGAGTCTTTGCTTCCGATGTTGAAGGTAAGGCGTGGGATAAGATTCTTGAAAATGACATGATCTCTAGTGGAAGTTCTACTATGGTGCGTCGTTCTTGCTTTGACACTGTCGGATTGTTCGACCCCACCTTGTATTATGCACCTGATTTTGATATGTGGGTTCGCATTGCGCTCCAGTATCCCATTATGGTTGTTAAAGAACCTCTACTCCGCTACCGACAACTCCCTAACAGTTTCTCGAGAAACCGTCAGAAAATGGTGGAGGATCTGCGCCAAGTAATCGAAAAAACATTTAAATCACTTCCCCTAGAACTGCTGTATTTGAGAAATCGGTGTTACGCCAATATGTTTCTTAAATTAGCATGGGTAGCTGTAGATGACGGAGACTGCAAAAAAGCGGCTCACTTCCGAGAGCAGGCTGTATTACACTATTCACCAGTAAAGTTTTCCGAACAATACCTGCGATTGAGTTTGGCGATCGCAATGATACGTTTCTTTGGCTCGCAAGGTTACGACGGAGTGAGAACCTTCACCCATTCCCTGCGACTGCGTATGTTAGGGCTCGGGAGACCCGTGACTGGCGAGCGGTAACAAAATATTCCCAAAAGTCGATTTGTTTTTAAGAAAAAAGAAGTAATAAATGAATAGCAACATAATGGTTTCTTCAGAAATTTCAGTTCGGCTTATTTTCCAAGAATTTTACTGTGTCTAATTTAGAAAAACAAAAAAATAGGTAAGTTGATGAACACGGGTAAGTTAGCAAACAGAGAAGAACTTATTATTGAAGCAGGTCGGACTGAAAGCCAGTACTGGAAAGACCTCTGGAGATATAGAGAACTCTTTTATTTTCTAGCATGGCGCGATATTTTGGTGCGCTATAAGCAAACTGCAATTGGCATGGCATGGGCATTGATTCGACCCTTTTTAACGATGGTAGTCTTCACAATTGTATTTAGTACTTTAGCGAAGCTACCCAGTGAAGGCAACGCGCCTTACCCAATTCTCGTCTATGCTGCTATGTTACCTTGGCAGTTTTTCTCTAGCGCGTTAACCGAATGCAGTAACAGCCTAATTAACAATGCAAACTTACTTTCTAAAGTCTATTTTCCACGTCTGATTGTACCAACAAGTGCTGTTATTGTCAGCTTTGTAGACTTCATGATTTCGGGTATGATTTTGCTAGCATTGATGGCATGGTACAATTTTATACCAGATTGGCGTATATTAACACTTCCGCTGTTTATTCTCATTGCCTTTGCTGCTTCAATAGGTGTGGGATTGTGGCTAGCAGCTTTGACTGTGGAGTACCGAGATTTCCGCTATATCGTGACGTTTCTAGTACAGTTTGGTTTGTACATTTCGCCTGTGGGTTTCAGCAGCAAGATTGTTCCCGAACAATGGCGTCTGCTGTATTCACTTAACCCAATGGTAGGAGTTATTGACGGTTTCCGGTGGGCTATTTTAGGCGGTGAGTCCCAGATATATTTACCAGGTTTTGCACTCTCTTTAGTGATTGTGGCTCTACTTTTGTGGAGTGGTATTTGGTACTTCCGCAAGATGGAACGCACTTTTGCCGATGTGATTTAGGTGTGTGATTTTTGATGTATGAAAGTTTTGTACGACATTTCATGGCTGGGAACTGGATTTTATCATCCTCCTTGTCGCACGGGAATTTTTAGAGTTGTTGAGAATTTGGCTTATGGTCTGAAAAATTCACAAGAGTGCGATTTAATTTTCTGTACGCATGGCATTTCTTTAAGATTATGTGAGGTTCTTGGTTACTTAGAATCAAATCCAGAACTCGCGAAAGTCCCTCTAAGTTATAACAGCAAAAACGTAAAATTTAGACGAAGTTTCTACAAGGTTTATCAAGAACTCAACCAAAAACTGACAGACATTCCAGCTTCACAAAAACTAACACCTGAGATATTAAGGCTTAGGGCGCTCAGAAAGGTTTTGACTTACGTAGCGCAAAGTGTAGAATTCTTTTATCAACCGATTACACCCAACAGTCTTGCTGAAGCAGAGATATATCATTCACCTTATGAGGCAATTCCGGATGAAATAAGAAAAGCAGCAACTCCTATAAAAAAAATTCTCACAGTACACGATTTAATTCCAATTATACATCCAGATTTTTTTGAATTTAATAAGGATACTGTCGAAAAAGCTCTATCAAGTTTAGATCCTGAGTCTTGGATTTTATGTGTTTCTCAATCAACTAAAGATGACTTATGCAATTACTCAAGCATTATTGACCCTTCTAAAGTTTTTGTCACTCACTTAGCTGCTTCAAAACTTTTCTACCCTTGCTTGGATTCTCAAGAAATTGAAGCAACGTGTGGTAAATATAACATACCAAACGCACCCTATATACTCAGTTTAAGTACCTTAGAACCCCGGAAAAATATTGACCTGACAATTCGATGTTTTCTTCAGCTCATTCAGCAAGAAAAGATTCAAGATTTAAATCTCGTTTTGGTTGGGGCAAAAGGTTGGAAGTATGACAAAGTTTTTGCCGAAATCTCCAAAAATCCTATCTTAAAAGACCGCATTATCACCACAGGCTACGTTGCGGATGAAGATTTGGCGGCTGTATACAGTGGTGCGATCGCCTTTGTTTATCCCTCCTTCTACGAAGGTTTTGGTCTACCTCCCTTGGAAGCCATGCAGTGCGGTGTTCCTGTCATTACTTCCAATACCTCTTCGTTACCTGAAGTGGTTGGTGATGCTGGAATCATGCTTGACCCCAAAGACGCTGATGGGCTTTGTCACAGTTTGTTTGAGCTTTACAACCAGCCCGGATTGCGAAAGTCCATGTCATACAAATCTCTAGAGCAGGCAAAAAAATTTAGTTGGGAAAAATGTACTCAACAAACACTGACTGCTTACAAAACCGCCATATCATTCTAAGTTTTCAGTAACAAACCAAACAACAAATTCAAACAATCATGAAAGAAAACCATTACAGACATTCAAGGAAAGTTTTATACTCAAATATCTATAAGGGATAATAAGGTCAAAAGATTTATGACGAGCGGACAAAATGGGTTATCAAAATGTATTCAACGACCTATCAAAATTCTAATTGTTAGCAGAGAAATTCCTCTAGAGAATACAATAGGGAGTGCTACTTATATTCTAAATTTCCTAAGCTACTTACGACAAGTTGGTTTTCAAATTAAATATATAATACCAAATCCATCACCATCGCTTCATGTCAAAGCACCTTGGTGTGTAATTTCACCTAACTTCTTCAAACTGGCTAATATTTCAGTTAAGAATAATTTGAGGATAGGGCGTCTTCTGCTGAGATTTAACTCGATATCAGATTGGGTGATTGAGTCATTGCGATTAATTTACGATAGATTGCCAGAAGCTCTGAAAAATATGTATCGTTCTGCCCGAGAGCAACGACAGTTAACGCCCCTGTATTTAGTCACCTCTAATGTTTGGGATGCTCCAATCATGTCTGAGGAAAGCGATTTTATAAATTCACAGTTTATTCGATTCAAACCTGATGTTGTCATCGCTAATTATGCCTTTTTGGCAAATGTTTTAGAATTTCCTGTTTTAGATAAGAACGTAGTAAAAGCTATACTAACTCACGATGTACGCCACCAAAGAGGCGATCGATTCCAACAACTAGGGCTGACTTCTTTTGAAACTTGCTGGAACCGGGAACGAGAAACTCTAGAGTTGAGCAAAGCACAACTCCTGTTAGCTATTCAGGAAGAAGATGCTAACCTCTTTAAAGAAATGGCACCGCAGTGTAAGGTGATTTGTATGCCTATATCTGTGGAATGTCACTCTCACGCGATCGAGCAAGTCCCCGGTCGTTGCTTATTTGTTGGTAGTCGTGTCGATCACAACTACTACGGTCTACAGTGGTTTTTGGAGAATGTGTGGCCAAAAATCTTAGAGTTAAACCCACAAAGCAGTCTTGATGTATGCGGAACCGTGTGTCAGTTGATTCAAGGTAGTTTTCCTAATGTTCGTCTTTTGGGTAGGGTAGACGATATAAAACCTCTGTACAGCGCTGCTGAAGTTTGTCTGGTTCCTTTGCTAGCGGGTAGCGGTCTAAAGATTAAACTTGTGGAAGCAATGTCCTACGGTCGTGCTTGTGTTTCTACGAGTGTGGGAGTTCAGGGATTGGGTGACACAGTAGGTACAACAACACTCGTAGCAGATACTGCTGAAGGTTTTGCAATGGCAGTGCATACGCTTTTAAGCAATCCAGATAAACGCCAATGGATGGAGGAACAAGCTTATAGATACGTGCGCGAAAAGCTTTCTCCTGAAGCCGCCTATCAACCTTTTGTAGACTACATTCACCAACACGTACAGCAAGTATCAAACCAGTCTCAGAAATTTCAGTTTAATGTTGTTAGGAGTTAAGTAGATGTCAAAAACAGTCATTCAAGTTGAAAATTTAGCTAAGAAGTACGTTATTACCCATCAAGAAAAAGCCGGGAATTATAAAACGTTTCGCGAAGCAATGACCAATGCAGCAAAATTCGTTGCTAGTTCTCTAATACCTAATGGGAAAAAGGAATCGAATTTAGGGAGAGAAGAGTTCTGGGCGCTGAGGGATGTCTCATTTAAAATTCAACAAGGCGATCGCATTGGTATTATAGGTCGCAATGGAGCGGGGAAGTCAACGCTCTTAAAAATTTTGAGCAGAATTACAGAACCAACCAGAGGCTCCATTCGGATTAAGGGACGAGTCGCTAGTTTATTAGAAGTAGGAACAGGATTTCACCCAGAATTGACAGGAAGGGAAAATATTTTTTTAAACGGTGCTGTTTTGGGGATGAGCAAAGCAGAGATTCAACGCAAGTTTGATGAAATTGTGGCGTTTGCAGAAATAGAAAAGTTTTTAGATACACCTGTTAAACGTTACTCTTCAGGTATGTATGTAAGATTGGCGTTTGCAGTAGCCGCTCACTTAGAACCAGAAATTTTGATTGTAGATGAAGTGCTGGCGGTGGGAGATGCTCAATTTCAGAAAAAATGTTTGGGCAAGATGGAAGATGTCGGTAGGGAGGGAAGAACCATTTTATTTGTCAGTCACAATATGGCAGCTGTGAGAACGCTTTGCAGTCGGGCAATACTCATGAAACACGGTCAATTGCAGATGGACGCGGAGATTGAAACAGCGATCGGTAGTTACCTAGCTGAGGATAGTAGTTCAGAGGCACGTATTATCTGGAACCAAAAAGATGCTCCTCAATCTCCAGAACTTCGCTTTCTTGAAGCTTATATTTCGAGTGATGAAGGTAATTATACTTCTATAATTGATTGTCGTAAAGGCTTTTTTATAAATTTGAAATATGAAGTCATAAAGCCTTTAAATGGTTTAAGAATTGGCTTTTTTATGCAGAACTCAGAAGGATTACCTATTTGTGGTTCTAACGATCCCACAGCTTGGTTAAAGTTAGAAAAAAGCCCAGGTACTTACGTAAGTCGGTGTTTTTTCCCTGGTTATACCTTAAATAGCGGTAAGTATTCAATTTATTTTGGAGCTGATGTGCCACCCTACTCTACTTCTCTCATAACAACTCCCTATTGCATAAGTTTTTCTATTGAAGATGTTGAAGGACATGGTCCTCTCAATGAAAAACTTCCAGGAATTATAAGACCTAAATTGAACTGGCGTGTAGAACAACTCCTTAAAGCGGAAGTATAAATATTTTCAGGATTTTTAAGTTTAAAAATAACCTTAAAAATTCTGTAGAAAATAATTTTTTTTAGTCCTGAAAATTTCAATTCAAAAATTAGATTTTGTCATTTTTAGCTATTCTCTACAACGGATTAACTATTTTCAAATTACTAAGTAGCTATGTCTCTCTCAACTCCAGTCGTTTTCATAATTTTTAATCGTCCCGACCTGACAGATATTGTATTTAAAAAAATTGCTGAAGCTCAACCGAAAAAGCTTTTAGTTATTGCAGATGGTCCCCGCTCTCCTGAAGAAGCTGAAAAATGTAGTAAAACCAGAGAAATTATTCAAAAAATAGATTGGGATTGTGATGTTTTAACTAATTTCTCAGACAAGAATTTAGGATGCAGAGAGCGAATAGTAAGTGGATTAAACTGGGTATTCTCGCTTGTTGAAGAAGCAATTATTTTAGAAGATGACTGTCTTCCGGCACCTTCTTTCTTTACTTTTTGTCAGGATTTACTTGAATACTATCGACATGACAAAAGAATAATGATGATTAGTGGAGATAATTTTCAACTAGGACAAAGTAGAACTAACTATAGCTATTACTTTTCAAAATATGCTCATATATGGGGTTGGGCAACTTGGAGAAGAGCTTGGCATTACTACGATGCTAATATGGAAACATGGCCGGAGTCTAGGGAAGCAATAAGCGCTCTAATAGAAGATAACTATGAAAAAAAGTTTTGGATCGACATATTTGAGCATGTATTTAATCGTAGGCAAGATTGGGATTGGCAATGGGCTTATGCCTGTTTAACCCAAAATGGTCTGTCAGTGATGCCTAACGTAAACCTAATATCAAATCTTGGTTTTAGAGAGGATGCAACACAAGCTCTTCATAAAAGTCCTTGGGCAAAACTACCAGTAGATGATATTTGGACAATAAAGCATCCACCTAACGTGATTAGAAATGTCACTGCTGACAAATACACATTTGATTATCACTATGAAGGTAATGATATGAGAAAACGCGATACTATTCAATGGAAGATTTATAATTATTTTGCGATCCTTTTAGAAAAAATTAAAAGAAAATTTTTTAACGTTATGTCTAAAATTTATGTCGGAAAATTAGGATATTAATTTCATTAGCCGTTATTGGAGTCAGTATAAAATGAATAATCTTTATACAATTGAAAATGCAGAAAAATTTAATTGGTCTTCTGTTAGCGGTCAATTAAATCCAGAACGCGTGTCTCATCTGGACAAGTATTTAATAGGTAAAAAGATTTTAGATGCTGGTTGTGGTGGAGGTGCATATGTAGAATTTTTGTCTCAAAAGAATTTAGAAGTAACAGGTGTTGATAAATATGAGCATTTTTTGCAGGTAGCACGACAAAAAGGAAAATTAGGTACTTACATTCAAGCTGATATCACTAATCTTCCTTTCCCTGACAAAGTGTTTGATTGTACCTACTGCTATGATGTTTTAGAACATATAGATGACCAAGCTGCTATAAAAGAATTGATTAGAGTAACTTCTAAAAGACTGATTGTTGCAGTACCACAAGAAGATGAAATAATGAAAAAGTTTAACTTAACATTCTTGCACTATCAAGATAAAACTCACTTAAGAAACTACACAGAAAATTCATTAAAAATCTTTTTTAAGTAATGGTTGTACAAAGATAAATATTTTTCAGAACTGTTTGTTCCAACTCAAGGACTTGTTAACGAGATGATATTAAAACCAAATACAACTCATTTGAGGCATTTGTATAAAAATAATTTATAAAATACTTCTTACTATACTAGAAAAAGTTTCATATAGAAAAATACCTACTGGCTTGGTAGCTGTTGTCGATCTGTAATTGTTAATAACTTATGAAAGTTTTATACAACATAACTCTGCTGGGTGCAGGGTATTACTATCCTCTCTCTCGCACGGGAATTTTTAGAGTTATTGAGAATCTAGCTTATGGTCTAAAAAATTCAAATGAGTGCGATTTAATTTTCTGCTCCCAAGGGTCTCCTCAGATATTATTCGATGTTCTCGACTACTTACAATCGAATTCAGAACTAGCAGGAGTACCAATAGGTTACCAGAGCAAAGATTTGAAATTTAGGCGATTGTTACAAAATGTTTATCATCCACTCAATCAAAAGCTGGACAATCTTCCACTGACACAAAAATTATTGCCTGATATATTAGTGCTTAGGACGATCAGAAAAGTTTTGACTTATGTAACGCAAACTGCAAACTCTTTGTATAAACCAATCTCATGGCATAACCTTGCTGAAGCAGATATATATCATTCACCTTATGAGCCAATTCCAGATGACATAAGAAAAGCAGCAACTCCCATACAGAAGTTTCTGACAGTACACGACCTGATTCCAATTATACATCCGGAATTTTTTGACTTACAGGATAACGATACAGTTGAAAGAGCTATATCAAGTTTAGATCCTGAGTCTTGGGTATTATGTGTTTCTCAATCGACTAAAGATGACTTATGCAATTACTCAAGCATTATCGATCCTTCTAGAGTTTTTGTCACACATCTAGCAGCATCAAAACTTTTCTATCCCTGCTTGGATTCCCAACACATTAAAGCCACTTGCAGTAAATATAACATACCAAACGCACCCTATATACTCAGTTTAAGTACCTTGGAACCCCGGAAAAATATTGACCTGACCATTCGATGTTTTCTTCAGCTCATTCAGCAAGAAAAGATTCAAGATTTAAATCTCGTGTTAGTTGGGGCAAAAGGTTGGAAGTATGACAAAATTTTTGCGGAAATCTCTAAAAACCCTGTCTTAAAAGACCGCATTATTACCACAGGCTACGTTGCTGATGAAGACTTGGCGGCTCTCTATAGTGGTGCGATCGCTTTTGTTTATCCCTCATTCTATGAAGGATTTGGTCTACCTCCCTTGGAAGCCATGCAATGTGGTGTTCCTGTCATTACCTCCAATACCTCTTCGTTACCTGAAGTGGTTGGTGATGCGGGAATCACCCTTGACCCCAAAGACGCTGATGGGCTCTGTCATAGCTTGCTTGAACTTTACAACCAGCCCGGATTGCGAAAGTCCATGTCATACAAATCTCTGGAGCAGGCAAAAAAATTTAGTTGGGAAAAATGTACTCAACAAACACTTGCTGCTTACAAAACCGCTCTATCCGCTTAAGTTTTCAACTGCCATGAATATTTGAAATAGAAAATAATGAAAATTCTTTACGATATATCATTACTTGGAATAGGCCATTACGATCCTGTCAATCGAACCGGAACGTTTAGAGTTGTTGAAAATATGGCATGCGGGCTGGCAAGTTTAAAAGACATCAATTTAAAATTTTGTGTCAGTCAAAATTTACCAGTGCTGGTAGAATGCCTGGATTATTTGACATATAATAAAAAACTCTTAAAAAAAACTCTTGCCTATTCAAAGCCACAAGAATTTATTGCGAGACAACTGTACAACTATAATATTAAGCTGAGTAAATCACACGATACACTACCGCTTAAAGTTCTCAAAAAATTTTATAGAATAGCCAATAGACTAGCTGAAAAACACATACATCCCCTCAATGCTAAACTTTTACAAAATGCAGATGTTTTTCACTCTCCTTGCTTTGCCCTAACTTCTCAAGTAAAAGAATCTAAAAATGTTAAAAAGTTTTTGACAGTTCACGATTTAATCCCCATTTTATATCCAAATTTATTTGAACACAATAATGAGGAATATTTAAAGAAAATCTTAAACAGTATTGATTCTGAAGATTATGTGACTTGTGTATCAAACTCAACCAAGAATGATTTATGTAACTATTTAAAAAACATTGACCCCGAACGAGTATTTGTGACCCATTTGGCTGCTGCACCTGATGTTTTCTATCCTTGTTCGAATTCAGAAAAACTTGTCGGTATCCGCAATAAATATCATATTCCTAATGCTGCGTACATTCTCAGCCTCTGTACTTTAGAACCTCGAAAAAATATTGACCACGTTATTCGCTGTTTTGCAAAGCTGATTCAAGAACAAAATATTAAAGATCTATATCTTATCTTAGTAGGTACTAAAGGGTGGAGTTACAACAAGATTTTTGAAGAAGTTGCCAACTTTCCTTTAGCAAAGGAACGTGTCATTCTAACTGGATATGTAGCTGATGAAGACCTAGCTGCACTTTACAGTGGCGCACTTGCTTTCACGTACCTTTCTTTTTACGAAGGATTTGGTCTACCACCACTAGAGGCTATGCAATGTGGTGTCCCAGTTATTAGTTCAAATACCTCTTCCCTACCTGAAGTTGTAGGGGATGCAGCTATTATGCTTGACCCTTTGGATGTAGATGGGCTTTGTCAGAGCATATTAGAGATCTATAACAATTCATCTTTAAGAGAAACAATGTCTTTGAAATCAATCGAGCAAGCAAAACGTTTTAGTTGGGAGAGATGCGCTCGAGAAACTGTAAAAGCTTACAAGAAAGCTGTAGCTGTTTAGATTATATTAGTTAACTCATCTAGGCAAACAAGTTTCTTTAAATTTTAGGAGTTAAGATGACAATTCGAGTAGCTTATGACATAACTTGCTTGTTGATTGAAGCAAAACACATCGATAGGAAGAGTGGAGTTTACAGAGTTACTGAAGAGGTAATGGATGAACTCAATAAAAGAGATGATATTGAACTATCATTAGTCAAAATATGTGCGGATAATTCTTTATTTAATGCTCTTGATTTTTCTTGTTATTTAAAAAATGAACCTTATTTAAATACCTATAAAACGACCGATCTTTTGAAGAGCCTACAATTTATTGAAGTCTCACGACGAAATATATCCCATTTTTCGTCTGAAGAATTTCAAAGAATGCCAAAGTTTTACCAAAAGCCATCATCATTAGAGGAATTTTAAACTTCTAAGAAAGTTTGATGCATATATTTCTTTTGATAAGAATAACTTTGATATTATTCATTCCCCTTATCATAAATTACCTTCTGAAGAATTGACTAAAGGTGTACCTAGAGTTATTACTGTCCATGACATTATTCCCATCATTATGCCTGAAATGGTCAATCCAATTCTCATTCCTTATTTTCAGGAAGTCCTTAACAGTATAAACCACCATCAAGATTGGGTCGTATGTAACTCTGAATACACCAAGCAAGAGTTTTGCGAATACACGGGAATGCCACTTGAACGCACGTTCGTCACTCCACTAGCGGCGACCGATCGCTTTTATCGAGTGACTGACTCTGCTCGGATAGATACCGCTCGTCAGCGCTATGGTATTCCTGATGGTGATTACTTTTTAAGTCTTGGGACTCAACTCGAACCTCGCAAAAATCTAGCTCATCTAATTCGTTGTTTCTTGCGGTTATTATCCGAGCAACCCAATCTCAATATTAATTTGGTTTTAGTCGGCTCGCAACGCTTTCAATCTGTTGAAACTATCGATCGCCTTTTTCCTCAATTCAGTTCCAGAGTGCTGTTTACTGGATACGTTGCTGATGAAGATTTAAGCGCCATCTATAGCGGTGCGACGGCTTTTATTTACCCTTCTCTTTACGAAGGTTTTGGTTTACCTCTCTTAGAAGCCATGCGCTGCGGTACTCCTGTTATCGCTTCCAATACAACATCCTTACCAGAGGTTGTAGGTGATGCAGGTATCTTGGTCGATCCAAAAGATGAAGATGCTCTTTGTCAGGCGATGCTCGACTTGCTGAGAGACAGTCACTTAGTTCAAGAACTCCGTCAAAAAGGTTTTGCGCGATCGCAAAATTTTAGTTGGTCAAAATGTGCTGCTGATACCGCAAAAGTCTATAAACGAATTGTCAACCATCAATGATTTAATTTAATATAAGACACAGATATGAAACTGAACGTGTTTAAGTTGTGTTTGAATTAAAGTTCAATAAATCCTATCGGTGCTATCACACCTGTTGATAACGGTGAACAATTTATAGAGATATACATCAAAAATATTATCACTCAAGTATATCTCAATGCAAACACATTTTTGTAGGTGGAGGTTTAAAAGACAGAACCGTAAAAATTTTCATTTCATATAGGGCTTTATCAAATATGTCTGTCAACCCAAAAGTATCTATTATCACTCCTGCTTACAACACCAGTCGCTATATAAAAAAAGCAATAGAATCAGCCTTAGCTCAAGTCGAGCAGAATATTGAAGTGATTGTAGTAGATGATGCTTCCACGGACAATACAGTAGAAGTTGTCAGTAGCTTTTCCGATCCTCGCATCAAACTTTTAGTAAATGAATCACATCAGGGACCGAGCTACTCCAGAAATCGTGCATTAAAAGAGGCAAAAGGTGAATGGATTGCCTTACTTGATTCTGATGATTGGTATGCGCCCAAAAGATTGGAAAGGCTTTTACAGGTAGCTGAGAAGGAAAATGCTGACTTTGTTGCTGATGATTTGTATTTAATTCCAGAAGGGGAAGATACTCCTTGGAGCATAACAGTTTTTCAAAAAAATAGAATACACTTAGACAAGCCGAAACAAATCGATCTGATTTACTTTGTAGAGCGATACCTTAGTATTACAAAACCTCTCATCAAGCTAAACTTTCTAATTCAGCAAAATCTAAAATTTAATGAATCTTTGAAATACGAAGAAGATTTCGTTCTCTTTTTCTTCTGTCTGTTAAAGGGTTGTCGTTTTATTATACTACCAGAACCCTATTATTTCTATCAAATCCGTATTAACTCCTTAATGAAGGAATACGTTGATTTCTACGAGCAAGCCTGTAAAACAAATTTGTCTCTTTTACAGCAAGAGTTTACTCAAGAAAACCCACAACTAAAACGGACTTTATTAAAACGTTTGAAAACTATGAAGCAAATTAGAGCTTTTTACCGAGTCAGACAGGCATTTAAAGAAGGTGGATTTTTAACTGCATTGATTAAGGCTATACTAAACCCTAATTTTTTACCTGTGCTATGGGAAAAGTTACCAGGAATGTTTAGATACTACTTTTTCTATCGCTGGAATACCAATTTATCTAAGTAGTACAAATCCTCTCTTCCCACAATTCCGTCTCGAATTTCCTACATTAAGTAAAAGGAAGGAAGCCCATGCAGGTTATTAGTCGAGTTCAATTTCCTCAAACAGTTGAAACATCTGACTTATACTTCAAGCTCGATACACACACATCCATCAATCTTTCTACTGGAGAAAATCTCATTACTCTACGTAAAGGCAGTGTTCTATCTTTTAACACTTACTTTAACTCAATTTACGAAAAATTCTACACAAAATATACAAATCTTAGTTTACTCTATTACTTACTAAAACTCGAAGGTGATTTTGAGATTCTTGCTTATCGAGAAACAGATGCAAATACCCAAGAAGTCATCTTAAATGAAAAAATTGAGCGCTGTCAACTATCAGAAAGCGTAAAAATATTACTGCCAGAACTCAAACCGAACCAAGAAGCCGCTCGAATTTATCTAGAAATTACTTGTCTCAGCGAACGAGGTTTATTTGCTGAAGGGTTAGTTGTCACAGAACAAGAAAAGTTTAGAGATGTGTCATTGGCTATTATCACTTGTACTTTCAAAAAAGAAGTCTATGTAAAGAAAACCGTTAATACTATTCTGCAAAATAGTTTTTTAAAAGATAAAAAATTTAAAGTTTTTGTAGTCGATAATGGAAAAACTCTAAACACTAGTGAATTTGAAGACTTTAGAGTTAGACTGATTTCCAATCGAAACGTTGGTGGAAGTGGTGGTTTTACTAAAGGTCTCATTGAGGCGTTACAAGAAGGTAACTATACTCATTTCCTATTTATGGATGATGATATAGAGTTAGAAAGTGAATCTATTTACAGGCTTTTCACTTTGTATGAGTATGCAAATCAAGATTTTGCAATTTCTGGTAGTATGTTGGATTTAAATAGAAAACATATTTTGTATGAAGCTGGAGCAATATATAATAAATCCATCAATCACAAAGGAAAAATTGAACAAAATCAATACACCGGTTATCCTTTAAAGCACGACCTAGATTTACGCACCACTAAAACCCTAAATGCCCTTTTGTCAGAAGACAACATAGATTATGGAGGATTTTGGTTTTTTGCTTTTTCTAAGGAAATCGTTGAAAAAATTGGATTACCTCTGCCATTGTTTATTAAAATAGATGACATGGAATTTGGTTTAAGAATTAACGAATATTTGAAAAATGGCATAGTTGCTTTTCCTTCTATAGCAGTTTGGCACGAACCCTTTTATGCCAAAAGACCAATTTGGGATTTTTACTATTACACTCGCAATCACTTAATAGCAAATTCCATTCACAGTTCATTTGAATATATTAAGACAGTTAAAAAATTTACGCGCTGTCTGCTTTATTACTTGTTTATCTTTGATTACAACACTGCAGAAATGGTAGTCAAAGGTTTTGAAGATTACATGCAAGGTCCAAATTTCATTAGAAGTAACGACCCAGAGATCTTACATTCTCAGATTTTTGAATTTAGTAAAAGTTATAAAAATCAAACTCTACTAGATTCTAGTTCAATTATCGGAAATCATACAAGAAGTAAAATTGGCATTCTACAGAAAGTTATTAGTTTATTAACACTCAACGGTCATTTACTACCACAGTTTCTCATTGCAGATCGAAGCACTATTATTCGAGATGGCGTGAAAGAACGTGAATCAATTTGTAAAGGATTTGCCAAAAAAAGAATTATTTATCTTTTAGAAACAAGTCCTACTTCTTATCAATACGAATTAGACCAAAAAGCAGGTCTCAATATTTTATTAAAATGGGTTAGTTTGGTTGTCAGACATTCTTCCAAATGGTCTAGTGTCAATGCAGAGTGGAAAAAAGCCTTTAGCGATTTCACCACTATGCGATTTTGGCAGAATTACCTTGAACCACAGAAGTAATACGATTTGGGATTTTAAATTTTGAATTCATCCAAATTAAGACAAGGAGAGATGCTATGAGAGTAGATTGGTTGGTTGTGGGGGCTGGATATTCTGCGTGTGTTCTTGCTGAAAGAATTGCTAACGAGTTAGGACAACGAGTCCTGATTGTAGAAAAACGAGACCATATCGGTGGTAATGCTTATGACTATTACAACGAACATGGCATTTTGGTACACAAATACGGTCCTCATATTTTTCACACAAAATCTAAGAAAGTCTGGGATTATCTCTCTGAGTTCACTGAATGGCGACCTTATTACCACCACGTACTTGCTGTTGTGGAAGGTAAGAAAGTTCCCTTACCCTTTAATTTAAATACGCTCTACGCTCTCTTTCCTCCTCGCTACGCTGAAAAGTTAGAGGAACAGCTTTTAGAACACTTTGGTTTTGGAGTCAAAGTGCCAATTCTTAAGTTGCGGGAAACGGCTATTGGAGATTTGGAGTTTCTTGCTAACTACATTTATGAAAATATCTTTGCTCGTTACACAGCCAAGCAGTGGGAACTCAAACCAGAAGATCTCGATCGCGGAGTTACCGGACGCGTTCCAGTTTACATCAGTCGCGACAACCGCTACTTCCAAGATCCATACCAAGCAATGCCAAAACACGGTTACACGGAAATGTTCCGCCGCATGCTGGCTCACCCTAATATCAAGATACTTTTGAATGCCGACTATCGTGAAGTTATTAACGACATCAAATTCAACCGGATGGTTTATACAGGTCCCATTGATACCTTCTTTGATTATATGTACGGTGAGCTACCTTACCGCAGCTTGCGCTTTCACTTTGAGACCCTAGACCAAGAGCAATACCAAGAAGTCGGTACAGTGAACTACCCTAACGACTACGATATTACCCGTATTACCGAGCAAAAGTATTTATCGGGGCAAACGTCACCCAAAACTACATTGGTTATGGAGTATCCTCAAGCTTATGTACCGGGTAAAAACGATCCTTATTACCCGATTCCGCGTGAGGAAAATCGCGAGCGTTATGACCTCTATCTCAAAGAAGTGCAAAAGCTCAAAGGTACAGTCATTTTTGCCGGACGGCTGGCTGAATACAAATACTATGATATGGATCAAGCAGCATTACGCGCCTTGAGCTTGTTTGAGAAAGAAGTCGCAGTTGGAGATTTAGTTGGAGTACAGGCATAACATTTAGTTTGTAGTAGCGCTGTCTTCGCGCTGAGTGCTACTACGATCTAAGTAAACTGAATGTAGCGATTTTACTTGAGGAAGTCGATAAGCGTGTCTGACAAAGTGATTCAAGTGGAAAACTTAAGCAAAAAGTATATTCTGGGTCACCAGCACGAAGGTTCTCAGTACAAAACTTTCCGCGATTTTATTACCAATGGCGCAAGAGTACTGAGTCAAAAATTGCTGAACCCCTCGCAAGAGATGTTCGATTTAGCCCGTGAAGAGTTTTGGGCTTTAAAGGATATATCTTTTGAAATTAACCAAGGCGATCGCGTTGGAATTATAGGTCGAAATGGTGCAGGAAAATCAACACTACTAAAAATTCTGAGTCGGATTACAGAACCGACACGAGGAACTGTCCGAATTAAAGGTCGAGTTGCTAGTTTATTGGAGGTTGGAACCGGTTTTCATCTAGAACTAACTGGTAAAGAAAATATTTTTTTGAACGGAGCCATACTGGGAATGAGCAAGGCAGAAATTCAACACAAGTTTGATGAAATTGTTGCCTTTGCAGAAGTTGAACAGTTTTTAGATACGCCAGTGAAACGTTATTCATCAGGAATGTACGTGCGCTTGGCGTTTGCCGTTGCAGCCCATTTAGAACCAGAAATACTGATCGTCGATGAAGTGCTAGCAGTCGGAGATACACAGTTTCAAAAGAAGTGTTTGGGAAAAATGGAGGATGTATCAGCTAAGGAGGGAAGGACAGTTTTATTTGTCAGCCATAGTATGAATGCGGTAGAGTCGCTTTGCAATCGAGGGATTGTGCTTGAGTCTGGCAAATTGTATGCAGACAGTGGAGCACAAGAGGCGATTGGGGCTTATTTAGAAAAAACTCACAAACTCATGTATGAAACTTCTCTAGCTGAACGAACAGATCGCAAAGGTTGTGGTAAAGTCAGAGCAATTAGCTTCAAAATATTAGATACAGAAGGAAACGAAGTTAATATCTTACAGTCAGGTAAAGATTATTATTTTGTAGTTGGCTACGTAAACAATACAAGATACCCTCTGAGTAATGTTGTTTTTAGCTTTGATTTTTTAGATGAGAAAGGTAACACGATTTTATTGTTTCGGACTAATTTTACTAATGATAATATAACTGTGGAGCCTGATGCTGGTTATGTAAGATGTAAAGTCAATAATTTTCCACTTGCCAATGGTTCTTACCACTTTTTGATTTTTCTTTCTCATGGCGAGCATGAAATATTAGATTGGCTTGAAGATGCTGCAACTATTAAGGTAGAAGGAGGAGACTTTTTTGGAACTGGAAATCCTGGATTGCCAACCCATTGTAAGATTTTAGCAAAAGCTGAATGGTCTACCCTGCACTATCCCCAACTTCTTAAAGAGGTCGGAGGTCTAGACTAGAATTTCAAAAATTTCATGGGATTCCAAATAAAATTATCTTCAACACCAGGAGACATACCGATCCAGGATATATGGAACCATTAGCTGAATTTCTTCTGTTGATACCACAAAAAGGCTATGCAGGCAACTCCTATTGGGTATATGCTGTTCTTGAAAAAGATGAAGTACCTTTTAATACTAAAGAAGCAATGAGACATTTAGCTTAGTATAAAATATGTCATACTCTAGGCTAACGTGGATCGATCCGAGCTACTGAGCGGATAACAAACTATATCAAAGGTATTTTTTCTATATTGGACGAATTTGAGGCTATTCAACACTTCTTGAGGAGCACGCTACCGATGTTCTCATTTGAAACATACTCATGAGTTTTTATTTTTTCTTCGAGAAAAAATTAATATATGTTTATATTCTATAAAGCTTACTGGCTCTGGGTTTGAGAGTCCAAGAATCTTCAAACTAAACTGGAGTTTTTTCTTTACATCGGTAATTACGGTTGCCATTGCGATCGTTCACCTTTAATCTATACCAGTTAGGCGAGTGGTGCTGTGTTCTCTGTGGCAAACAATGAGTTTTGTTTGTCTGACTAAGGCTGATTTGTACAGCGCCTAATATCCTGTCAAATTAATTGTTCAGGGTTGAGCCTCTACCACATTTGGAGTACGAGAACTCACCAAGTGTGAGTTTCAACAAACCATGAGTTCAGTAAAAGAGGCAAATGATTATTTTTGACCCTATTACCGTTACCGTTATTAGCCATGTGCTTAGTAGTACCGCCGCAATCAGCTTTAGCAGCCAAAATCCATCCAGCTTAAGCGTGACAGAAGGTACCAAGAATCTCATCACAGCTCAAGCAACCCCAGCGACCTCAAACAACAACTGCGGTCCCGGTCAACCACGTGATAAGCACGTGTGGCCTTTTGCCTGTGACAGTATTTGGAATGTACCAATTGGCTCAAACGCAAATTACGTTGATGCTTATATTGGTTCAAAAGGCGCTGGAGTTGACACTGACTGGTTTGTCGTGACTAAAGAGACCGACCAATTGCAAAATGTTTATATGGTAGGTGGTTGGGACAGCAATCGCTGTAGCGGTACTGTACCCCAGGAACAGGCGCAGTGGCATCCCAAAGCTGGAGAGCAATTGAGGGTTCCTCACGATTTCATCATTCCAGATGCAAGACCGGGTTTCACTCCAAACAATTCCTCAGCATTTTTGAAACCAGATGGCAAAACTTTAGTGTCGTTTAACGTGACCACTCGATGTGAAAAGGGTGGCCCTCTTTACGGCTACTGGTTTGGAGAGCAAGACATTTATGGAGATGGTCTTGGCGGTGGACATGGCGGCTCGGCAATGTCCAGTGTTGGTGGTAGTATTCGTAAAGGCGAGTTGCTAGATAACAATCCTATTCGTCACGCACTGAAGCTAGTGATTTGGGGCAAGTGGTTGCATTACAATCCCTCATCATCTACCCCCGGTTATCGCTGGCCAGCCCGTGTGGCTGATGCCTATGCATCAAGTCAATACAAAGGCTCGAATCCAGCGCTCGTAATGGGTTCTTTATTAGCTGTTCCCCCTAATGTATCTGCAGAAAGCTTGGGACTGACCACCAAAGCAGGCAAAAAGATTTTCCAGGCAATGCAAGACTATGGTACTTACATCGTTGACGATTCAGGCTGGGACTTCAACTACATCTGCTTGGATAGAGAAGCCGAAGAAGAATATGAAAAAGTCACGGGGCGTCACTTCAATGACGATAAAGACCTTCAAGCTGACATGACAAAGATTATTGGTGCCTTGAAGGTTGTGGACAACAACGGACGGAATAGCATTGGTGGAGGTGGTATACCCCGTCAGCCGTTAGCACCACCAATCGGAAATTAAATGTAGAGACGTGTTGTGACAACCGTGCCATGACACGTCTTTATTCATGACCAAATCCCGCCACATATCATAAAAAATACCTCAGTAGGTGGGCAGGATGCCGGTTTTTTGATTCGCTATACTTCAGATACTAAAATTTTGACCGACAGTTTGTAGAGTAGAGCTAGAAGCTTTAAAAAACAAACTGCTCTTCAAGAAAAAGTGATATGCACAACAGTATGGGAATTATTGAACCATATAAGGACGGATTTGTAGAAATTATCCCTGAAGGTGACAGAAGTGATTACTGGCAAATAGCCGCAATACACATCAACGGAGAAGTATTTTGTCCGAGCCCCCGCATATACCCATCAACAAATGTAGCTTTAGCAAGAGCACGAAAGATTTTCAATTGGATATGCGATCGCGAAGCCGAAACTGGAGATGGGCAATATTACTGCGAGGAACTCAACATTATTCTATGGCGTCTTAGCAAAGACTTGTAACAAGTAGGGCGCTGAGTTCGGGGTAGAGGAAGTGTAGAAACCAACGTTCTTTATGAGTGGTATGCGTCAATCCCGCACCACAAGGAATTTTGCGAGTCCTTATATTGAGAATCTCTAAGGGAGAGATTGCGTATTTCTACTATATATAAACTAATATAATACTTGCCAAACTACTATATTTGCGTATAAAAAATATAATTTATAACTATGCACGATCGCAGAGCCGAACGCGGATGGGTGTAGAAAGCTCTTATGTAAAAGCATTTAAATCCATATGATGGATAAACCCTACTTAGAAAAATACTGAAAAATTTACAAAACTGTAGCTAAATTGCTCTCGAATTTGCTATCACTAAGTAGCTAAATTTATACCTTTATGAAAAATCGAAAAGATAACCAGCAACCTCCGCAAGGGTTGCCTGTCTCTTTCTACTGTAGTGATGCTCCTTTCAAAACGCTCCTTCTTCTATATCGCCATGACTGGCGCAAGCTTGTGTTGGCAATGGTGTACTACATCATAAAATACAGCCCGGACTGGATTCGACCAGTTGTTATCGCTAACATTATTGATATTATTTCTCGTCCCCAAGAACACACCCTCGGACAACTGTGGTTAAATGGGGCTATTTTAGCTATCTCTCTGGTACAGAATATTCCCATGCAATATCTGTACATTACGACCTTAAGTGCAGTCACCCGTCACATGGAAACCAGGTTGCGGGACGCGCTGACACGTCAGTTGCAACAACTATCCATTGGTTTTTACAAACAACGCACGACAGGGGCATTGCAAGCGAAACTGTTGAGGGATGTGGAAGAAATTCAACTTCTTGCCAATCATATTTTTCAATTTGTACCCTCAGCAATCTTAACTATTCTTGTTGCTGTTTCAGTGACTGCGACTCGCGCCCCTTTGTTTTTACTCTTTTTTATAGCTACAGTCCCAACATCTGTAGTTTTAGCAGAAGTGTTGAAAAAACCGATTCAGAATTGCAATCATGATTTCCGTCAGCAAAAGGAGGTCATGTCTTCTCATTTGATCGAGATGATTAAGCTTGTGCCGGTGACGCGGGCGCATGGAGTTGAAGAGACAGAAATCCTTCGGACACAACAGCGTTTGAACTCCGTGAAAAAAGCAGCGATGCGGTTAGATGGCATCAATGCCTTCACCGGTGCATGTAGTTGGGTGACTATCCGCCTATTCAATACCTTGTGTCTGATAACGGCTGCCTACATGGCTTACACCGGAAAGATGGGTGTGACGGCAGGTGATGTTATATTGTTAACCGGTTATTTTGACACGTTAGCCAATTCCATCCTACAAATACTTGCTGTTTTGCCACAAATAGGCACTGGTTTTGAGTCGTTGCGCTCTGTAGGTGAGATTTTAGAGTGTCCGGATTTAGAAAAAAATCAAGGTAAATCCGTGGTGCAACAAGTCAGGGGAGATTTTGCGTTTGATAATGTGAGTTTTTCCTACCGCGATCGCAAGGCAATTGATAATATTTGCTTTAAAGTCAATGCTGGAGAAACCATCGCCATTGTTGGACCCTCAGGAGGAGGAAAGTCCACTCTGCTCAATCTTGTCATTGGTTTTCTGCGACCCACAAAAGGCAAGATTTTCTTGGATGCTCAAGACATGGATTCCCTAGACTTAAGAACCTATCGGCAATTTGTCTCAGTGGTTCCTCAAGAAACTATTCTTTTTGAAGGTACTGTACGGGAGAATATTCTCTATGGTTCGGTTGGGGTGAGCGAACAGCAGTTGTACCAAGCCATTGAAGATGCCAATGCTTGTGAATTTATCCTCAAATTACCCCAAGAACTAGATACTCTCATTGGTGAAAATGGGACAAAACTATCAGGGGGACAGCGCCAACGCCTTGCGATCGCACGCGCTTTAGTTCGCAATCCGAAAGTCTTGATTTTAGATGAAGCAACAGCTTCTGTAGACACTGCGTCAGAAGCTTTAATTCAAGAAGCACTCGAACACCTGATGAAAAATCGTACCACTTTTGTTGTTGCCCATCGCCTGTCCACAATCCGCAATGCAGACCGAATAATTGTCATGGATGGAGGGAGGATTGTTGAAATTGGCAGACATGATGAGTTAGTACAAGACAAAAATGGCTTATATGCCCGTCTGAGCGCGTTGCAAACTTTGTAAGATCTCCACAAGTTCTTTATTTTTGCCGTTTATCTTAATAGATGTGTTCGGTGAAAGCAAGATACTTTCATTTCTACTACAAGGTGCAGTTTTCTATTTTAACCTGCACCTTTTCCCACACCCTTACATCTGGGAAGTCGTATTTACAACAAAGGTTATTAATTATGCAATATACATCATTTGATGCTGCGCTTCAGTTCTTTGTAATAGTCGATTTAGCATCAATTATTTTTATCATGTTAGTTTCTACAGTCGGTTTAGCAATAGCTGAAACAATTGAAGCGAGAGATTGATTTGTGGTTAGTGGTTAGCAGGGTTTTCTTTCTCAAGATGCTAAGACTACGCGATCGCGACCTTCTTTCTTAGCGCGATACAGTGCTGCATCCGCTGCTGCTATAAGCGTTTCTGGTGTTTTTCCATGTTCTGGAAACGTTGCGACTCCCAAGGATACAGTAAGAGCATCAAACACTTGAGAGTGATGTCCCACCAATATATGCTTTACACCTTCGCGTATAGTTTCTGCACGGGATTTAGCAACATCAGTAGATGCTTCTGGGAGTAAGAGCATTATTTCTTCTCCTCCATAACGACAAGCTATATCACTGTTCCGAATTTGTTTGTGCAAGAACGTACCTAATTCTCGCAGTACCATATCTCCTGCATTATGACCAAATGTGTCATTAAATCGTTTGAAGTAGTCAACATCAAGCATGATAATAGATAAAGCTTGCTGTTGGCGTTCTGCTCTTGCAAATTCTCGTTCTACAGATTCTTCCAAGTAACGGCGGTTGAACAATCCAGTGAGAGGGTCGCGAACGCTCTGATATTGGATGGTTTCGTGCAACTTCATGTTAGCTAGTGCTAAAGCAATGTGCTCCGCAACGGTGATTGCCAAATTTCGTTTGGCAGTGTTCAGTTTTCCCTGAATTTGGGATCTTAAATGCAGTACCCCCATTGCTTCTCCCTGCGCCATCATTGGTACGCAAAGGGACTCTACAATACACGATTTTTGGTGTAAGTGCTTGCACGGAACGTTGCAATTGCTACTATCAATCCAATGAACTTGTCCCCTTCGCAACGCCCAACATTCATTTGGTGTAAAAAACTGATTCATGCTAGATCTTGCATCGCCCCAAGTCGCAACCGCCTCAACTAACCGTTTTGAGGGATTGATAATAAACACGCCTCCCGATACATCTGGAAATAAGGGTTGAACTAGTTTTGCAATCACTTCATGTGCTTCTTCAATGCTCAAACAAGCTTGTAACATATCGCTTAATTTACTCATTTGAGCAGTTTCTTGATTGCGAGTTTCTAATTCCTTGACCCAGTTACTGAGTTGTTCGTTCGCAGATTGTAGTTCTGACTCCACACGCTTGCGAGCAGTTATATCATTGCGAATAGCTATGTATTGATATGATTTGCCATCCACATTTAAAAGCGGCACAATAGTTGTATCTACCCAATAATTAGTTCCGTCTTTCGCTTCATTCTTAATTTCACCTCTCCAAACTTGCCCGCTAGAAATAGTTGCCCACATTTGCTTAAAAAATTCTTTAGAATGGTAACCAGAATTGATAATGCGGTGGTCTTTTCCCACAAGTTCTTCAATAGAGTATTTTGAGATAGAGCAGAATTTATCATTGACGTAAGTTATAATTCCATGCCGATCCGTAATAGCCACAATCGCAGATTCATCTAGAGCAAATTTAATATTTGATAAATCTTTTAAAGATTTCGTTAACTCTTGAGTCCGTTCAGCCACCCTGATTTCCAGTTCGTCAAGAAGCGATCGCAGTTTTAGTTCAATTCGCTGGCGTTCTCCTATCTCATTCAACAGTTGGTTGTTAGCTGCTTCTAATTGTGCGGGACTTGGAAGGGCTAGCGCTAATGGGATTAATGGCAATAAAGACAAAGCTGTTGCACAGGAGATGAAAGCCGCGATCGCTTTGATCAGACCGGATAACCAGTACGTCGGGTACCACAGCGTCCAAATATCCATGACATGAGTCATACCGCACGCAACAATAAACGAGCCAAACAGCAAAAATATGGAATGAAAGGGAACATCATGCCGTTTTTTGACAAAATAAACAAGCATGGCTGGAATCGAAAAATAAGCAATAGCCGTGAGTGAATCGCTCAAAATATGCAATCCCAGCAATTCCGGCTTCCAAAGATAACAATGTCCGTGAGGAATAAACTGATTTGTCCATAAAAAATTATTTATAACATCAAGCATATAAACTCTAACTTCATTGATACATCTAATTTATCTAAATTTTAGTTAACTTTCTTCACAAAATTGGCAATGACCCTTTGAATTTTTTGTTCATTTATTAATAATTTGCTGTTGATTGACTGAGTGTTTTTCTCAATAGCGCAAAAACACTAAATCAATGGAAACTTTCGTAATTTTTCGGTTGTCTCCTTAGAATAAATGATTTATTGAATCAATTAAATAACTGATTGCTATTGCGTAAGCGCTAACGGCTATACTGACGTATCGCTCATCTATGGAGTAACCTTATCTAAATCAAAAAACACACTTTTGTTACAATTATTGAGAAATCAACAACAGGTTAGAAAATATATCTTTAGTTAGATGCATTTTCTAAAATAAATTATCAATCTGAGATAGGAAAGAACTACTCCTAAATCTCTATAAGATTATCAATGTTCCTGTTTTTCTGATTGACACTCCACTGCCTTTACACTGGTGGATTCTTCATTCATCCTAGCCGAGCCTGGTTGAGCACTCGGCTAGTTCTGAAGCGTTGATTCGAGACTGTCCTACCCTATTGCATTTTGCCAAGGTTCAATATGTTGATGGCTGTGCTGACATCCCTTTGCAAACACGAAGCGATCGGGTGTGAGGCTTCTTTTGGATTGAGCTAAATTAAATGAAACAATCGATTAATTTCTTTTTCTTGATTTTCAACTAGATTGTGAAACGATGTTTCCAAGGCTTTTAACGCAATTTCATAACCTTGCATTAGATCGTTATAAATTTTGATTTTATCTCCATTAGAAGAAACTTTTACCTGTACTGTCAGAGTACCATTTTCTTTCTTTTCAATATTTAAAATATCTAATTGTGCATCTTGATTTTCAATTTCTACATTCTTAAATGTATCAGAAAAAGCTTTCCAATCAATCCCTTGATAAAAAACTAAATCGATTGTTTCTAAGTTTTTGCGGATAATTACGGTCAAATCTCCCGGCAAAAAATTTCCATAAAGAGGACAACGCTCTTTATTGGTTTCTTGTAGATAAATATAATCTGCGATTATATTATCAAGGTTCGTAGATGTGTTAATATTCCAGTTTTCCAAACAAGCTTCTGTAAATAGCGCCTCAGAAAAGTTTGTGTTTAGTGCTTGAACTCTAATTAATTTTGCTCCCTTGAGGTTAGCTTGACTGAGATTAGCCCCGCTGAGGTTAGTTTCAACCAATTCAGCACCGTCAAAGCTAGCTTTACAAAAACTTGTTCTGTACAAATCAGCGCCGCTTAAGTTAACCCTAGAGAGATTAGCCCCATCAAAATTTGCTCTCCTGATTTTAGACTCCCTCAGGTCAGCACCACTTAAGTTAGCACCACTTAAATGAGCGCCACAAAGATTAGCACCTTTAAGGTAAGCACCACTTAGATTCACTTCGCTAAGATCGCGGTTACCTGTTCCCTTGTTGAGAATTTCCCAAACTAAATACCACTTCTGAGCGATCGCGGTTTCCCGGTTAATCTTAGCTGCTTTCAAATTGGCTCCACTAAGATTTGCTCCATCAAGGTTAGCTCCACTCAGATCCGCTTCTCTAAGATCTGTTTGAGACAAGTCAGCACCACTGAGGTTAGCTCCACTCAGATTGACTCCTTGAAAATTAGCCCCACAGAGATTGATGTTAGACACAGCGACATTAGATAGGTCTGGTTTAATTTCAGGATTTTCCCTACGCCACTTATTCCAAACCGTTTTTACTCCTTGCTTTAGCAAAGCCCAATGTCCGTCGTTTGCCATTGTTAGCTCACCTCTGATAAAACTAAAATGCCGTACACTAACCAGTGACCGGGTAATTATAAATTAATTTCTTTCTATTTCCATAAATAAAATTTAAAAGCTTGTACAATTTGACGCTCGATCGTCTTCTATTCATGGAAAAATAGATTCCCTTCTCCCCCGATAGAAGGGTTGGGGATGATAACAATCCCAAACTCAGACCTTACAAATACCAGGGCTTTACTCAGGATTGAGATATCCGCACTTATTATCTACAGCTTGAACACTCAATTTTCCAGATTTGAGTAGAAGCGACCAAGCACTCACAATGATAAGTGAGACGCCTGTCCTACACCGATAACCCTCATTAATTTCTATCAGCCCAAAAATCTGTTTTTAACTCATCAGTGATATCAATTATTTGCAGGGGATATTTTGGTCTTTTTCCATTGTGTACCACTTCCGTTTTAAACTTTTCTACATTAATTTTAATTTTGACTAGTTTCCAGATAGCTTCTTCCCGTACATATTGGAGATCGAAGTCCAGCATTGAGGGATAACCTATAACGTCAGGAACTTGTCCGCGCAACTGCAGCCAATTATTTTCGTTAATATCTGGAGGTTGTAGGAAATGAATCCGACCTGCAACAATACCTGATAAGCTAAACCTTTTTCCTAGAAAATCTTTAAACGCTGATTCAAGTTCAACAATGCTAGTTTGCTGTTGCCATAGAAATGAGATAGAATCGTAAAATTGTATAAAGTTATTTGTTTCTACAGTCTCATAGAAAGACATTAAAGTATCGTAAGCAAGTTGCTTTGCTTGCATTTCCGTGGGTATCACGGGCTTTATACGCGTACCATCTTCAATCAAGCCACTCAGTATTAAATTTTCTCGACTGTCTTTAACAATACCATTTTGAGATTTTTCTAGGGCGTAAATCTTCCAAAATCCATTTTCTTTAATAAAATGAACCTTGATTGGTATCTTTGTGCCAGATTGAGTTATGATATTCCCTCCTATCCAACTTTGATAATTTTTATAAAAACGGGATAACCAAAAAGCCCGCTTGTAATTCATTAAAAAGTTGGCTTGCAAAAAATCAACCAAATCTGCTTGAGAAGTGTTATCTTGAAATTCCAAAGCAGTGCTTTGATATGCTTCCTTAATTTTGCCAAGAGCAATCAAGTGGAAAAAGGTATTGGCTACTTTTGGCAGTTGTCTGGTAGCAAAAAAAATGACCCCGGTAATCAGACCAGTCAGTAGTATAGGAAATCCGAAAATCAGGGCAATAGTAATTCCTATATACAACAATATTTGAGACATATACAGTAAACTTTCCTACACATACTGAAGCTAATCTAAAAAGACTTACGGTTACATCAGAACTTCTTCGGAAATTTTATCTTCTCACTTCATATTTCTTAAATTCGTATTTGCGAGTAAACCGCAAAATTCTTAACCTCCCACCCCCTAAGCCCTAACCTCTAAAATCAATTATCGTTTGCCAATACGCTTCTGGCATACCGATGTCAAAAGTTTTACCTTTCATAATATAACCTGTGATTCCCTCATCTTGACGCAATTGCTCAAGACAAGATGTCAATTGAAATTCACCCCGTTCCCGAAAATTGCTCTGAATATGTTCTTCGAGAAAGTCAAATATTTTCGACGTCAGTACATATAGCCCAAATATACACAGAAAGCGATCCTTTGCTATTCCTCCTACGCGCAGGTTCTGCCTTGCGTATTCTACAGATGGCTTTTCATAAACTTGGGTAAGTGTCAAAATCTCATTGACGGAGTGCCAAACTCCTGTAACACAACCCGCTTTATGAATTATCGTCTCTGGCATTTCTATTAATCCGACAACGTTTTGATTGACTTGTTCGTAGACATCTAAAACTTGACGCGCACAGGATCTTTCGATATCTGATGAGTAAATGTGGTCTCCAAGCATGAGCAGGAATGTTTCATCTTGTACCCATTCTTTGGCACAGTATACTGCATGACCGTAGCCTTCTTGCTCTTCTTGAGTCAAAATTGTAATTTTCTTGCCTAATTCTTGGAGATACCTGCAATATTCTTGATTTTCTAAAGAAAGTTTCTTGAAAAGCTCTGGTTTGACTGGTTTTTGGAAAAAATCTGCAAAAATATCGCGATCGCTCGGTTGCACGACAATCCCAATTTCTTCAATTCCACCCGCGATCGCCTCTTCAACAATGGCTAGAATAACGGGTTTTACCTTTCCATCGCGATCGACAATGGGGAAAAGTTCTTTTTTCACAACTTTAGTCGCAGGAAACAGTCGAGTGCCAAAACCTGCGGCGGGAATCACAGCTTTTCTGACTTTACTTGTTGGCATAAAAAGTTAGGGTTTTATTTTACTGAAAATCAAAAATTAAAAATAAAAATGCAATTTTGCATTTAAAATTATACAAGCAGCATATTAACGTCTATCTGCCAAGGCATAAACCTTTAAAAATTATATCCGTAGAGTTGGCTAAACAAATGACTTTGAAGTTAGGGTCAGTTGACAAAGTGTCACTCACTACATTCCCCGTATCATTCTAGAGGCGATATTCTTTATTAGTGCAAGGAGTGATACCACTTCACCATATGTTTGCCACAAGTTATAATCGCAACCCTCCTAGATCTAGGATACGTTGTGAGTTTCAGATGTTGCATCAAACAAGTGGATTGGTATAAACTATACATAAGAAGTGCTTGGTGGGCAAAACTCCAAGCACTTTTTTGTGTATAAATTTAACCAGATATCATCTCTGCATCAGCATAAATTGCAACAACGACCTTCTCCCAACATCTCAGTGTATTTACCAATTTGCAAGGTCACAAATTTTATAACTAAAAAAGCACCCCAGGCGAGGATGGCAAAGGCTGAGAAAATTGCCTTTTGAAACAAGAAGGAAATGCAAGGTAAAAAAGAACAGTGATGCGGTCTGTTTTGACTTCATCGAACTGACGTAAATGCAAAATCAAAAACCCGGTTCCTCAATCAAGGAACCGGGTTGTCGTGTTTCGATTTTTTACGTCGATCGACCTATCAACCAACTACAAAATTTACCAACTTGCCTGGTACTACAATGACCTTTTTAATTTCTTTGCCCTCAAGGTGACGCCGGACAATTTCTGATTCACGAGCATATTTTTCCAATTCAGCTTTATCAGCTTGGGCGGGAACTTGAAGATCCGCACGTTTTTTGCCATTGATTTGAATCACTAAGGTGATTTCATCAGCAACCAAAGCAGATTCTTCATACTTGGGCCAAGCTTGTGTGTGAATTGATTCCACATTACCCAATTGATGCCACAATTCCTCAGAAATGTGAGGTGCAAAAGGTGCTAACAAGACAACTAAAGTTTGAATACCCTCTGCATAAACTGGTGAATTTTTGCAACTTGCTTCAGTCAAAGCATTACTTAATTTCATCAATTCAGACACAGCCGTGTTGAACTGATACTCACCCTCAACATCTTCCGTTACCTCTTTGATAGCAGTATGGATTGCCCGTCGCAAATCCTTCTCTGGTTTACTCAGTTGAGTTTGAGTATCGCCAACTGCCCTTGGTTGATTTGCATACTCGCTAACCAATCGCCAAACCCTGTTCAAGAAGCGGAACTGACCTTCCACGTCAGTCTCTTCCCACTCCAAATCTTTTTCTGGTGGTGCTTTAAACAAGATGAACATCCGGGCAGTATCTATACCGTATTTGTCGATCACATCTTCTGGTGCAACACCATTTCCCTTAGATTTTGACATGGTAGCGTAAAGACGTTGCAGTGGTTCGCCAGTTTCTGGATCGCGAGGATCGTTTGGATTCACAAGATGAGAAGGAACCCACTTATCTTTTCCAGACTTATTGGGATTCATATAAGTTAATCCCTGAACCATCCCTTGAGTCAACAAGCGTTGGAAGGGTTCATCAAAGTTCAACAAGCCCCTATCGCGCAAAACTTTTGTAAAGAAACGAGAGTACAACAAATGCAAAATGGCGTGTTCAATTCCGCCAACATATTGATCCACTGGCATCCAGTCATTCGCTTCTAAAGAGTCAAAGACTTGCTTTTCATTCTTCGCATCAGGGAAGCGCAAGAAATACCACGAAGAATCAATAAAAGTATCCATCGTGTCTGTTTCGCGCAATGCTGGGGTTCCACAAGTTGGACAGGGTACATTAACCCAGCTTTCCAACTTAGCCAAAGGAGAAGGTCCGCGCCCGCTAAATTCTACATTATCTGGTAACAAGACAGGCAAATCTTCATCTGGAACGGGGACTATGCCACATTTGGGACAACGAATCACTGGGATGGGTGCGCCCCAATACCTTTGCCTTGAAATCAACCAATCTCGCAAGCGGTATTGGACTCTTGCTTTGCCAAAACCTTGCTGTTCGGCATATTCCACCATCGCTTGTTTTGCATCTGTGGATGCCATCCCATCAAATTGCTTGGAATTAACAACAATACCCGGTTCCGTGTATGCTGAGTGCAGCCCTTCTTCTGAAGTCGGTTTGCCTGCTGCTTCTGCTGGCACAATCACGACTTTGATGGGTAAATTCTTTTCTTTGGCAAACTTAAAATCCCGTGCATCATGTGCTGGAACACCCATCACAGCACCCGTACCGTATTCATACAGCACGTAGTCAGCAATCAAAATGGGAATTTCTTCCCCAGTAAATGGATTAATGGCTTTGCCACCTGTGGGAATACCGCGCTTGGGTTTATCCTCAGCAGTTCGTTCCAATTCGCTTTGATTGGAAACTTCTTTGACAAAGACTTCCACAGAGGCTTGATTTTCTGGTGTCGTGACACGTTGTGTCAAAGGATGTTCTGGTGCCAACACCACATAACTCACACCATAAACTGTATCTGGGCGAGTGGTGTACACGCCGATTTTTTCTTCCAACCCAACAATAGGGAATTCCAAGTACGCGCCTGTTGATTTACCTATCCAGTTTGCCTGCATCAACTTAACACGTTCGGGCCAACCGGGTAATTTGTCGAGGTCGTTCAACAGTTCTTCAGCATAGTCAGTAATCTTTAAGAACCACTGTCGCAAAAGTTTGCGCTCAACTTTTGCCCCACTTCGCCAAGAACGTCCTTCGCCATCCACTTGTTCGTTAGCCACTACAGTTTGGTCAACGGGGTCCCAGTTAACAGCCGCTTCTTTCTGGTAAGCCAAACCTGCTTTAAAAAACTGCAAGAAAATCCACTGCGTCCATTTGTAATAGTCTGGCGAACAAGTAGCAACTTCACAATCCCAATCGATAGAGAAGCCCAAGCGCTTTAATTGCTGGCGCATTTGGGCAATATTTTCATAAGTCCATTTAGCAGGTGGTACACCCCTGTCGATCGCAGCATTTTCTGCGGGCAAACCAAAAGCATCCCAACCCATGGGATGTAGGACCCGATACCCTTGCATCCGTTTGAGGCGAGCTATCACATCAGTAATTGTATAATTACGCACGTGCCCCATGTGCAGGCTGCCCGAAGGATAGGGGAACATGGACAGGGCGTAGTATTTTGGCTTGTTCTTTTCTGTTGGCTTTTTATCCAAGCCTTGTTCTGTCCATGTTGTTTGCCATTTTTCCTCAATTTCTGCCGGGTTGTATCGGGACTCCACCGAAAATACTCCTACTACAATTTGTAATCCTTGTCTACTTCCATATTTTAGATGGTAGCCAGAGAATTCGATTGCTTATATGATTTATTTTGAATTTTAACCGCAAATGCACGCAATCCGTAGCGGATATTTATTTATACTTTCTGCGTGTATCCGCGTTCATCTGCTGTTATAATTTTATGTTTTTTATTCAGTTCAATAACCCAGAAGCTTTCTCAGCAACGGTTTTAAAGAAAATATGGTGAAATTAGACACTCCATATCCCGGTTTGTTAAAAGTTTTCGTTTACGGCACTCTCAAACCAGGTGAAGATAATTATGACAGATATTGTGCTGGTAAAGTTGTAGATGCTGTGAGTGCGATCGCAAGGGGGAAATTGTTTGCCCTGCCTGTGGGATATCCTGCGATGGCACCAGGCAATAGTTCTGTACGCGGTTATTTGCTTTCGTTTGCTAACGCTAAGGTTTTAACAGACTTAGACGAACTCGAAGATTATCACCCTGCAACAGACGAGTCAGAAAACCTTTACATACGTCAACAAATAGAAGTCCACGATTTACAGGGACAGTCATTAGGTTGGGCTTGGGTCTACTTAATGAAAGAAGAACTAGCAACCAAACTAGGAGGTATCTTTCTCCCTGATGGTTGGTGGTCTAAATTATGAATTCTAAATTATGAATTATGAATTGAAAATTCATCATTCATCATTCATCATTCATCATTCAATTAATATCATCTAACTCCAGAAGAAGGTCTGGTGGTTGCACCTCTTCGCGAAGCGATTTTTCGGGAGCCACTTCTGCTGTTTTTGGGATGGGAATCACCGGGTTGTTGATAGCAACCATCAGCGGTGAAGCAACCACCGCTGGTGTTTCTGCAGTTTTTTCTATTCGCTGTTGTGCGAATTGCGGTATTCTCGATTCACCTAGCAAACCAGACATTGCTCCGATCGCACACGCAGCCACAGCAGCACCACTCAGCCAAACGAGCCGAGAACGCCTTTGTACGCGTGCCAATACTTGTTCGGCTGTTTCTTGTGAGGACTGTTGCTGCGGTACTGGAAGAGTTCTAACTCCTTGCCGCAATTTCAACAGTCGTGCATACAGGTACTGAACTGTCAGGTCAGTATCCAGCCATTCTTCTACTTGCTTGCGTTCGGCAGCTGTCACCTCACCATCGAGGTAAGCACTTAATAACTCGAAGCGATCGCGCTTCACCATATCTATAGCACCCGTTAATTCATTGGTATGCCTGCCATCCCCGGATTGCAAATCTTTTTGAGGATTTGCCGAGTGGGAGCGGTCATTAAATTGAGAATCAGTAGTCATTTTAACACTAATTACCAATTCCTACACGGGTAAACAAAGCGGACATTTTAGGAAAACTACTCAACTCTTCCCTGCTGACTGACTTTCTCTGGACTATCTTTACATTTCGTAATAAATCTTGAGATTTGTCATTTTCCAAAAGACAAACCGTGCAAAGGTTATGCATCTAGATAATTTTGCAACTGAGATTGCAATCTCGCTCTTGCTCTAGCAATTCTGGACTTGACTGTTCCCAAAGAGACCCCGGTGATTTCGGCAATTTCTTCGTATGCCAAACCCTCGATTTCTCTAAGAACAATCGTTGTGCGGAACACCTCAGGCAAATCGGCGATCGCTTCACGCAGTTGTTCGTAAAATTCTCTAGTGGTCAGTTCTTCTTCCGGTCCGGGAGTATCTCCTGCAATTTCCCAATCCATCTCGCCATCGTCTACCGCTCGGGGAGCGTCCAGCGACAGGGGACTGACAACCCGCTTGCGTTTCCGCAACTCATCGTAAAACAAGTTGGTAGCAATGCGGCTCAACCAGCCCCGGAATTTGGATGGTTCTTGTAATCGGTTAATATTCCGATAAACGCGAATCCAAACCTCTTGAGCCAAATCAGCCCGATCGGGCCAATCAGGAGCCAAATGGTATAATACCCGGTCAACTTGAGATTGATAGCGACGCAGCAATTCCGCAAACGCAGCACGATCCGGACGTAGTCCAGCTTGACAGCGCAGAATTAGGTCGTGATTTGAGAGTTTGTCAACTTGCACTGACGCTTCAGGAAGCCTCGCATCAACCGTTGACCAGGATAAAGGAATCGATTGACTCATAGATCGCACTGGCTTTAAATCTTCCCTTTCTATTAGACCTTCTAATTGGTAAGATGTTCCCTGAGCGAGTGACGGATTTATGACTGTAACACTTCAGTGACTGGTAACCGATAGAGTGGGCATTGCCAACCAAGAGCGAACTAGGGATTGGGAGTTAGTAGAGCCCTTGGCTGGGCAATGCACCAACATCTAACGATGGGTTCCAGTAGTTCATTTGTTCTTGTTAAAAGGGCTGGGTGGTCATTGCCCACCAACATCGAAACCAAAGAGTCCGAGCCCCTACAACCCCCGGTAAGCTGTCATGCATATAAATTGCACCCTTTTAACTGGGGAAAAATCAGTCAAACCCTCCCCCACTCTCCGGTTTCCCCCTCTCGGTAAACCTGAGAAACTTAAAGGTAGCACACAGCTTACCCAATACCCAATCCCTATTTCCTTGGTAACCTGACTACGAGGTTTGGCGTTGTCTCTGTTTGCTGTTGGTAATTAGTCTGTGAACTGCTTCTGTCCGGGACGTGAACTTGCAAAAACAGATTTAAAGAGAAAGTAATTGTAACCGCTAAGAATAATTTTTCTAACATAGCTTTTCTCCCACCCACACCTAATAATGATTGATGGCTGCATTTTGAAAGAGTTCCAGGGAGTGAAAGTTCTCTCAACAACGTTTTTCAAATAGAAGCAGTGGCACAATCTTTTCCATAGCCCTAGTTTGCCCAGGACTATTGCGAAATTCATGAGGGAACTGATAATTATTTATAAATTTTTTGTAACTATAGAATGAACGTATAAAAAATTTGTCAGTATTTCTGTGTAATTTACTAATAAAGAGATTTGATAGTTCAAGCTAGACTGGGGTTAATGCACAGCAAAATCGAAGAGTTGAATGTGGTGGAGAAGGTAAACAATGGCAATGGCAAAAAATGATTCTTTAACGCGCATAGTGATGCTTCTTTGTTTTGGGACGGCATTTCTATCTCTCGTTGTCCATTGGCGCATCACAACTTCTACAACCCCTCAATCCAATTTAGCAAAGACATCCAAAACAGCTTTGAGAACAGAGGGTCAAGGACAAAAGGCAGATGGCCAAAATCGCATAACTTTGCTGTCCGCATTTGCGCCCTCAAAGCAAACGACAAATCCTGCATCTCAAAACAGACAACTCGTCGTTGATTTAAGCGATCGCCGCGTCTACGTCTATAGTGGGGAGACTGTAATAGCGAGTTACCCAATAGGTGTTGGTAAGAGAGGTTGGGAAACTCCCACTGGTTCGTTTCAAATCTTGCACAAACAACGCAATCCTATCTGGCAACACCCCATCACGGGTAAAATTTTTGCGTCTGGTACTGATAGCCCATTAGGAGACCGATGGATCGGTTTTTGGACAGATGGGCGAAATCAAATTGGCTTTCACGGAACCCCAGACGCTCAAGTTATAGGCAGTGCCATATCTCATGGCTGTTTGCGTATGCGTAATCCTGATGTTCGCTTGCTCTACAAACAAGTCGCCTTGGGAACACCAGTAGAAGTCAGGCAATGAAAGTATGAAGTATAAAGTATGAAATAGTTTTTTATACTTTATACTTCATACTTCATCCTTTTTGCTCAAATTGGGGTGCGTAAGATTCAAGTAAAGCGCTCACCTGTCGCAAAACTTCATTGCTTGTGTTTCTAGTTCCTACCGGCGTGTTGCCAACAGTAGGTCGATCGAGACTGCGAGCAATTGCTTCATTAACTTGTTGAGCAATTAATTCCTGAAGTTGTGCTCTAGCCCGTTGGCGCTGGTAGGTAGCACCTTCTTCTGTGGTAGCGTACAGGGGTGGTAGGCGGTTGAGGGCATAAGCGGCGATATCCCCGACATCCAGAGAACTTTCGCTAGTCGCTTCAATTTCTGCGACGCGAGCGATCGCCTCGGTGAGTACCAATTCTTCCATGACGTTGATAAACTGTTTGCGCGGTACCGCCATGACCTCGCCAGTTAAAAGCGATCCCATCAGTCGGTCCAACGCCATGTACTCTTCGATTGACAGTTCGCTAGCGTTATCACAAATTCGCCCGACTTCTGCTTCCATTGCTGGTGTAAGATAACCATCCTGGAGAGCTTGTTCCACAATTTTTTCTATACTCATAATGTTAATCATCTTATAAGCCATCCAAGCAAGGTTGGGACGGTACCAATCCTACTTATTCTGCCCGAATAAGAGCCAATAGTACGCAAAAAGTTACCATTTGAGAAATTATTATTTAACTTCTTGTTTTCGCCAGGGTACTGGGTCAATAGATTTACCATTGACGTACAAACCCCAGTGGAGATGGGGTCCCGTGGAAGCGCCTGTTGAACCGACTGCACCAATGAGTTGACCGGGTTGAACAAAATCGCCCTCCTTTACATTGATGCGGCTCAAGTGCAAAAAAACGCTAGTTACACCTTGCCCGTGATCGATACCAACTACATTACCGTGGACTCGAAATCCTTCAGAGACTCTACCCACCAAGGAGACTCGGCCCGCAGCCGGAGCCACAACAGGTGAACCTGCGCCTCCTGCATAGTCAAGTCCCCGATGGTAGTAGTCCTTAGCAAATTTACCATTATAGTAGCGACGTATGCCATAAATTGTGCTAACTCGTCCTCTGTTTGGTGCTAGGAAAGGACCTTGCCAATATTTTTCCGGTGTTTGCAACGCTTTAAAAGCCGCAACACGTTGAAGTTCGTGTTCTGTGGCGTTGACTCCTGCTTTTCCGGGAGGTAAATTGATTCGTTGTACGGGAAATTTGCGAGATCGTACTTGTAATGTCAAGTTCTGCACCTGCCCTTCTCCCGACACTTGGATAGTTCTATTCCCAGGAGTTTCCAATGGTGTCGTAGGGATGAAAGCACGATACTGATTTGGTGCAATTTCATATACTGGGTACTTATCATCCCCACTTGTAACGGTTACATTGTTACTGGGATCTGCATTCTCTAAATTGACCATAACCGATATGGTGTCTCCTAATTGAGGAGATTCCGGGCTAACTTGTACTTGTAAAGCCCGTGCAGGTGAGGTAAACACAACAGGTAAAGCAGCAAAAATGCCAACAAGAGCATTGGTTACAAGGCTGTTGATTTTTGATTTGTTCTGAAAATGGCTAACGCTATACACGGTCATTGTCAAAGAGAAAAACAACTTGGATAGTTCTGTTGAGAAACAGACTAACTTATAAAGAAAGGGAGTTCCCTATCTTCCATGTTGTTTCTAGCATAGAAAATCTTAGAAAAATAAGGATCGCGCTTGGTTTTTTTCAATCGTTCAGCCCGTACAAAGGACACATCAGAGCACGTAAATTTGTACTAGCTCCATTGCCAGCATTTATATCAGCAGTGGGGATTGGGGATAAATTATTCTTTCTTGTCCCCCTTGTCTACCTTGTCCCCCTTGTCCGAGCCCCTAGTTTCTCTTTCATCAATTAACTATCCAGGCTGATAGAAAACTTTGTATCCTTAATGTTAATAGGTCTTAACAGTGTGTCTCAAAACTTGTGCAGGAAGATTTTAGGCTGATAGTTGATTTAGTTTCGGTTTTCGCCGTGGCTGCTTGTGGCGGTCTGCTGGCGGCGCTTTTGCGACAACCCGTTTTATTGGGGTATCTAATTGGCGGAATGGTCGTCGGACCAGCCGGACTGGGACTGATCAAAGAAGTCATTCAAGTAGAAACTTTGGCTCAGTTCGGAGTCGCCTTTCTATTATTTGCCCTAGGTGTGGAGTTTTCGTTTTCGGAACTTAGAAAAGTTCAAAACATAGCTCTTGGGGGTGGTGGGCTACAAATAGCCCTGACAATTTTGGTCACCGTTATGGTTTGCGGGGTGACTGGGGCTTGGGCAACTTTGCCGGCTAAAGGTATATTTCTGGGGGCAATTTTGTCTCTCTCTTCCACAGCAGTTGTCCTAAAATGCTTGATGGAGCGTAATGAAACAGAAACGCCCCACGGGCAAGTGATGCTGGGTATTTTGATCGTACAGGACTTGGCATTGGGGCTGATGTTGGCGGTCTTACCAGCGCTTCATCAACCAGGGGAAGCTATCGGTGTGGCGGTACTCCTGGCACTGTTAAAGATTGGGTTATTTGCTGCTGGTGCTGTTGTTGCTGGAATTTGGCTCATCCCACCTTTGTTACAATTGCTAGCCCGCACGGAAAGTCGCGAATTATTTTTGTTAGGAGTGGTGGCGCTGTGTTTGGGCATTGCCCTACTTACAGAGTACTTGGGGCTTTCTATCGAAATGGGAGCATTTGTTGCAGGTTTGATGATTTCGGAGGTAGAATATGCCGACCAAACTTTATCATACGTGGAGCCACTGAGAGATATTTTTGCCAGTTTGTTCTTTGCTTCCATCGGGATGTTAATCGATCCAGTATTTTTATGGAACAATCTGGAACTGATTCTGGGGTTAGTAGCACTGGTATTTGTAGGTAAGCTGATAATTATAACACCATTGGTAAGATTGTTCCGTTATCCATTAAAAACGGCGTTAATTGCTGGATTGGGATTGGCTCAAATTGGGGAATTTTCCTTTGTGCTTGCTAGTGAAGGACAAGCATTGGGGCTGGTTTCCCGACGAATATATTTATTGATATTGGGAACAACAGCGGTGACACTGGTACTTACCCCATTTGTGCTGCGTTCGGTTCCGATTTTATTTGATTGGATAGAGTCAGTCCCTTGGCTAAAGACGTTTTTAAGTGATGAGGGTCAGCCTTTAGAAGTTACCAAAGAATTATCATTGAAAGATCATGTAGTGGTTTGCGGCTATGGGCGAGTGGGACGAAATTTAGTTAAGTTACTGCTTTCTCGCGAGTTACCTATTGTTGTCATTGACCAGTCGGAAACAAGAATTCAGCAATTGCGGGATGCGGGAATTCCTTATGTCTACGGCAATTGTGTCAGTCTTCACGTTTTAGAAACAGCTGGGGTAAATACTGCACGAGGAATGGCGATCGCACTTCCCGACCCCATGAGCACTCGTCTTTGCTTAAAACGGGCTTTGGAATTATCTCCCGATCTCAATGTGGTTGTTCGTGCGACTAATGATAAAAGCATTGAAGTCCTCTACCAACTTGGCGCACGAGAAGTTGTGCAACCAGAGTTTGAGGCGAGTTTGGAAATGGTAACCTACATTCTTACAGAAGTGGGCTTATCACCTGCACTCGTGCAGCAACAAATGCAAGAAATTCGCAACAGTCATTATTTAGACCTCAGACCCACGCGTACTGCTTCAGAGGTTTCTCGCGATTTGCAACAAGCAACTCAAGACCTCAACAAGCGCTGGTATCCCCTACCATCAGGTTCGCCTCTCATTGGTATGTCCTTGGAAGAAGCCGATATGCGCTACTTAACGGGAGTGAGTTTGATGGCTATTCGCCGCGAAGGAGGTGAAGAAATTGACTTTCCTTCTGTCGAAACCAAATTGCAAGAGGGCGATCGCTTGTTGATTGTCGGTTCTGATGGCGAGTTTGCTGCATTGGATGAATTTGCCAAAGGAAACGTTGCTGTTCCCGGTGAAAACAGCGCATGCCAATGGGTTACGGTGAGTACGGATTCTTCAATGGTTGGTAAAACTTTGGGTGATTTGGACATCCACAACCAGTATGGAGTCAAAGTGCAGGCAATGCGACGAGATGGAAAATTTATCCGTTTTCCTAATGACAGTATGGACTTACAAGCTCGCGACCAAGTTTTAGTATGTGGTAGCTTAGTTGCTGTCAATCAACTCGTGCAGTTGCTTGCACCGGAAACTATAGTGCCTTTGGCTGTACCAATGGTAAAAGCTGGTGAAGCTGACGCACTTAAGGAGTTTCTTCCCATGGATAGCTTGCTGGATTAAGCTGTAAAAACGTGCTGTAAAGACCAGCCATGCTCGGTCTCTACATGGGTTTGATATAAGCGATCGCTTGCTTCCAAACGGTTACGTGCTGGTTATGGTCGTCTACACAACACAAACACTGCACGTCTTGCCATATCATTTTCCCGGTAAGTAGGTCACCAGTTAGCAGTTTGATTTGGATAGCAGCACCTTCCTTAATTAGGTTTTGTACTTGTCGAATACTAGGGAGAGAGGTATCAAATTCAGTAATCATAGTCATCTAAAGTATGAAGTATCAAGTCAGAAGGATGAAGTATGAAGGATGAGATTTATTAAATTTTTCATCCTCGATCCTTCAGCCTGTATCCTTTACCCTTCGTTTATAATTCAAGGATTTTAAAAATGGCAATTGAATTTACTAAGTATCATGGTTTGGGTAATGACTTTATCTTGATTGACAATCGCTCGTCATCCACTCCCGCCATTACACCAGAACAAGCAATTCAGTTATGCGATCGCCACTTTGGTATCGGTGCTGACGGTGTCATTTTTGCACTACCTGGCGAAAAGGGTAATGACTATACCATGCGGATTTTCAACTCCGATGGTTCAGAACCAGAAATGTGTGGTAATGGTATTCGCTGTTTGGCGGCTTTCCTCGCTGATTTGGAAGGAACTCAGAGAAAAAGCGACAAATATGCCATCGAGACGTTAGCTGGCGTAATGACGCCCCAACTGATGTTAGATGGTCAAGTTAGAGTAGATATGGGGCTGCCAAAATTACTGGCTGGTGAAATTCCTACGACTCTCGCTCCCGATGATGAAAAAGTTATCGATCGACCGATACAAGTTGCAGGAAAAACTTGGAATGTGACCTGTGTTAGTATGGGTAACCCTCACTGCATTACTTTTGTAGAAGATGTTGCGGCTGTTCCTCTGGAAGTTATCGGTCCTCAGTTTGAAAACCACCCCCTATTTCCCCGACGCACAAACACAGAATTTATTGAAGTGGTCCGTCGCGACTACGTGAAAATGCGAGTCTGGGAACGCGGAGCGGGTATAACTTTAGCTTGCGGGACGGGTGCTTGTGCATCATTGGTGGCTGGGGTACTGACAGGAAAATGCGATCGCATAGCGACTGTGGAACTTCCCGGAGGACCATTGGAAATCGAATGGTCAGAACTAGACCAACGGGTTTACATGACCGGACCTGCTGAGCGAGTTTTTACTGGGAAAATCAGCTAACTTACATCTTGCACCTACACCCTAAAAGGGTGAGGCTATACAAACAAAGCCTGCCTGCGCAGGCTAATAAGCTTGATTTTACGTTTTTGTGACAAAAACGTATAGTTAAACACTTGTTGAAAGAAACTGCACAACAATTAAAAGGGGCAGCCAAACGCAGATTCATCGCACTTGCATACCCTTCTTCTGTCACTTTCCGGAAAAGCGATTGCTACAAGCCTCATGAGGCAATCAATACAAACTACCCTATTAGAAAAAAATTGGTGTTGTATTTGTTATTAGAAAAGAATCGCACGTAGGCGTAGCCCGTCGTAGACATCGCTTGTTATACAAAAGCTCTAGAATTCAGAAATAGCAAATGTTTTCGGAGAGTAACAGAAGAGGGGTAAATACCCAACTAAAATGCACAACAGCTTATGTTTTGCTGTTGAAAACTGATTTTCCGCATTTACTTAAAAACTAAGATACTCTGTGGGAATACTAGTTTTAACAAGCAAAAATAAGACTGTAGCATAAGGTTAAGTATAAATGATTATTGCGAGCCAGATTCCTCTTATTCCCGGATATCAAATTAGCTCTCAACTGTATGCAGGCTCCAGAACCTCAGTATATCGAGCTATTCGAGAGCAAGAACCGCTCGCAGTAGTCATTAAACTTCTGACATCTAAATATCCCAGCTTCAACGAATTATTACAATTTCGCAATCAATACACCATTAGCAAAAATCTTAACATTCCTGGGATTATTCATCCTTTATCGTTAGAAACCTACAGAAATGGTTATATCTTAGTAATGGAGGATAAAGGGGAAATTTCTTTACGAGAATATATTAAAACTACTACTCTGTGTTTGAGTGAATTTTTAGCGATCGCTATCCAATTAACCAATATTATCCACGGTTTACACCAAAACTGTGTGATTCACAAAGACATCAAACCGGCAAACATTCTGATTCATCCCCAAACAAAACAAATTCAACTCATCGACTTTAGTATCGCTTCTCTGTTGCCTAAAGAAACCCAAGAAATTAAAAGTCCCAATATTTTAGAAGGAACGCTCGCTTATATTTCACCCGAACAAACTGGAAGGATGAACCGAGGCATAGATTACCGCAGTGATTTTTATTCTCTGGGGGTAACATTCTATGAATTATTAACAAAAGAGCTACCATTTATTTGTGACGATCCGATAAAATTGGTACATTGTCATATTGCCAAAATGCCAAAAGCATTAGGTAATAGAGAAGATATTCCGCAGGTAATTTCAGATATTGTCATGAAATTAATGGCGAAAAACGCCGAAGATAGATATCAGAGTGCTTTAGGATTAAAACACGATTTAGAAAATTGTTTATCTCAACTTAAAGATACTGGTAAAATTATAAATTTTCAAATTGGTCAGAGGGATGTATACGATCGCTTTCTGATCGAAGAAAAACTTTATGGACGTGAAGCAGAAGTCCAAACTTTACTCGATGCCTTTGAGCGCGTCGCCAACGGCACATCTGAAATGATGTTGGTAGCAGGATTTTCAGGGATTGGTAAAACTGCGGTAGTCAATGAAGTTCACAAACCAATTACTCGTCAGCAAGGGTATTTCATCAAAGGAAAATTTGACCAATTTAATCGTAATATTCCTCTATCAGCTTTTGTGCAAGTCTTACGAGATTTAATGACACAATTATTGTCAGAATCAGACGCACAATTAGCACAATGGAAAACCAAGATTCTCCAAGCTGTAGGCGACAATGGACAAATTTTGATTGAGGTAATTCCCGAACTAGAACGAATTATTGGTCAGCAACCTTCTGTGTTAGAAATATCGCCAACTGCGGCACAAAATCGCTTTAATCTATTGTTCCAAAAATTTCTTGCAGTCTTTACTACAAAAGAACATCCGTTAGTCATGTTTCTGGATGATTTACAGTGGGCAGATTCAGCTTCGCTGGCGTTAATTAAACTCCTGATGCAGGAGAACAGCTATTTACTTTTGTTGGGGGCTTATCGAGACAATGAAGTGTCGCCGACACATCCATTCATCTTGACGGTGGCAGAACTCAAGAAAGCCCAGAAGACTGTTAATACAATTACGCTTTCGCCTCTTGCCTTGAATGATACAAATCAGTTAATTGCAGATACATTGCATTGTACGACACAGCGAGCGCGTCCTCTGACACAATTAATTGAGCGCAAAACTCAAGGAAATCCGTTTTTTATCACCCAGTTTCTCAAAGCATTATACGAAGACGGTCAGATTACTTTCAATCGCAATCAAGGATATTGGGAATGTGATATTGCTCAAATCAATACGCTGTCTCTCACTGATGATGTGGTCGAGTTTATGGCGCAGCAATTGCAGAAATTGCCAAAAGAAACGCAACAAATACTGAAATTAGCTGCTTGTATCGGCAATCAATTTGACTTAGCAACCTTGAGTATTGTTTGCGAGCGCTCGCAAACAGATACGGCGGCGGCTTTGTGGAAGGCTTTACAAGAAGGGCTAATTCTGCCGCAAAGTCAATTGTATAAATTTTATCTTAGTTCTGATGGAGTAGATGCAAATACTAGCAACATTGAAAATGTAACCTATCGATTTTTGCACGATCGCGTCCAACAAGCTGCCTATTCTTTGATTGCTGATGACCAAAAACAAATAACCCATTACCAGATAGGAAAACTACTGCTCGAAACAGTATCCCCAGAGTCAAGAGTTGACAGAATTTTTGAACTAGTCAATCAATTAAACTATGGAACTGCTTTAATTACCGAACAAAAACAACGAGATGAATTAGCCGAACTTAATTTGATTGCCTGTCATAAAGCCAGAACTGCTACTGCTTATCAAGCAGGTCGTGAATATGCCAATATCGGGTTAGCTTTGCTAGGAGGAAATGCTTGGCAGCAGCGATATAAAATGACTCTTGAACTTCATGAATTAGCAGCTGAATTAGCTTGCTTATGCGGTGATCTTGAGGCGATGGAACAGTTAATTGAGACAACCATTAAACAAGCGCGAACTTTATTAGAACAGGTCAATGTTTATCGAATTAAGATTCAATCAAATGTCTCCTGGAAGAAAAATACTGAAGCCATTGCTATTGCTCAAAAAGTTTTGCAACAATTGGGAATAACTTTTCCTCAAGCACCTATACAAAATGATATTCAAGAAAGTATTGCAGAAGTTGAAAAATTGATTGCAGGCAGGGAAATTCAGGATTTGATTAACCTACCGATGATGACGGATGCAGAAAAAATCGCTATTTTGCAGATTATCAGTAGCATCATACCAGTCGCGCACTTCACCGATCCTTTATTGTTTCTATTATTGGTTTTGTTGTCAGCCAAACTATCTATTCAATACGGGAATATATCCGTTTCAGCCATTGCATATTCGTGCTATGGCATCATTTGCTGTAATATACGGCAAGATGTGAAAACAGGGATCGAGTTTGGTCAATTGGCACTTCAGGTTGTCTCCAAACTCGATGCCAAAACTATCAAGCCGGTGGTGTTACATACGACGGGATTATTTATCATACACCGCAAATTCCACCTCAAAGAAACCCTCTCACTTCTGCAAGAGGCTTATACAATTGCTCTAGAAGTTGGAAATTACGAGTATGCAGGATATAGCATCTACAGTTTTTGTCTCCACTCTTTTTGGTGCGGTCACCCTCTTGTAACCTTGGAACAAGAGACTCGTACTTATTGTGATGGGTTGCTGCAATTAAACCAATTAACGTCAGCTCAGGGATGTCGGTCTCTTGGGCAATTACTTTTAAATTTACTTGGTGGTGCAGCCCATCCTTGTACATTTTCTGGAGAAGCTTTCCAAGAATCTGAATTACTGACTTTGTTATTGGCTGAGAATAATCATTTTCTATTGTGTTTATTCTATTTTTATAAACTGATACTTTGCTATCTATTCGGAGAAATTGAATCAGCTCAAAACAATGCCTTTAAAGCCAGACACTATTTAATATCTACTACTGGACATGTTGCTGAAACTGGGTTTTACTTCTATGATTCTTTAGCAGATCTAGCACTTTTAAATTCAGAATCAAAGGAGACTTTAGAGGTTTTCGAGCGCGTGGAACAAAACCAAAATAAATTACAGCACTGGGCGAATTACGCGCCTATGAATCATCAACACAAGGTTGATTTGGTTGCTGCCGAAAAATGTCGGGTATTAGGACAGAAAACAGAAGCTATTGAGCTATACGACAAGGCTATCTCTGGAGCTAAAGCTAACGAATATATCCAAGAAGAAGCTTTAGCTAACGAACTCGCTGCTAAGTTTTACCTGGCTTGGGGTAAGGAAAAGGTGGCCTCAGGCTATATGCAGGAAGCCTACTACTGCTACGCCCGTTGGGGTGCAAAAGCGAAAGTTGCCCATTTAGAACAACAATATCCGCAACTACTGGCAGCTATTCTGGAACCGACTAACTTTGCCATTACATCCGAAGGAACCATCGCCTCAACTGTGATGCGAGGTGTAACTAAAAGCAATAGCAACCAAAATGTATGGTTAGATTTTCCCACGGTGATGAAAGCGGCACAAGCCATCTCCCAAGAAATTGAATTAGAAAAGCTGTTAACAACCTTAATGCAGATTGCCATCGCTAATGCCGGCGCACAAATCGGTCATTTCATCCTTTGCCGAGACGAACAATTGATAGCCGTCGCTCAAGCCGATGGAGAACAAGCAAAAACTTTAGAAATTCCCCTGGCTGAATACCAAGAAATCCCCCAGAGTTTGATTTATACAGTAGCGCGGATTCAACAAACAGCTGTGTTTGAAAACTTAAGTGATTCACCACAATTTGCAGGCGATCGCTATGTCATAACTCACCATCCCAAATCAGTTTTGTGTACTCCCATTAGTCGCCAAGGAAAACTCGTCGGGATTTTATACTTAGAAAATAACTTAGCTGTGGGTGCTTTTAGTAGCGAGCGCATCGAGATTCTACAACTTCTCACCAGCCAAGCCGCCATCTCTGTAGAAAATGCCCGTTTGTATCAACAAATCGAAAACTATTCCCATACTCTAGAAGCAGAGGTAGAGCTAAAAACCCACGCTCTTAACCAAAAAGCCCAAGATTTAGAGCAAACCTTGAAAAAATTGCAACAAACTCAAGCGCAATTGATACACAGCGAGAAAATGTCATCAATAGGACAACTCGTAGCTGGTATTGCTCATGAAATTAACAATCCAGTCAATTTTATCAAGGGTAATATCACCCATACAAAAAGTTATATTGCAGACATGATGAGTTTGTTGACATTGTATCACCAAGAATATCCCCAACCTAGTGTAGTTATTCAAGCTAAGAAGGAAGAAATTGACCTGAATTTTCTGTTTGAGGATGTTAATCAAATTTTAGAATCAATGAAAGTAGGCAGCGATCGCATCAGTCAGATTGTCTTGAGTTTACGCAACTTTTCTCGCTTGGATGAAGCAGAATTGAAAGCTGTAAACTTACACAGTGGCATTGAAAGTACATTGTTAATTTTGCAACATCGCTTGCAAGCCTCTGAAAATCAACCTGAAGTCCGTGTGGTTAAGGAGTATGGCAACCTACCTCTGGTGACTTGTTCTCCTAGCCAGTTGAATCAAGTTTTCCTAAATATCATCAATAATGCGATTGATGCCATTCGAGATAATCCTAAACGTAGTGAAAACCCACAAATTCAGATACGCACTAAAGTTATGGATACCGAACGGTTACGAATTGCCATTTCTAATACAGATAGTACGATTCCTAAAAGCCTTCAAGAACGTATTTTTGACCCATTCTTTACGACAAAACCCATCGGTCGTGGTGCTGGTCTGGGTTTATTTGTTAGCTATTCGATTATCCAACAACATGGCGGTACTTTAACTGTGCGATCTCAGCCATCAGAGCAAACAGAATTTGAGATTATTCTTCCTATTCGGTAACTTCTTGTTAACTCTCAAGAAACACATTCGGTGGAGTGGGAAATAGGAATGAGTTCTAAACCAAGAGCCTGAGCTTTTTTCTTCAAGTTTTTCAAAGTGCGCTCTCGGTAATGTCAGTAGACCGAAAACTTTGGCTATCTCTAAAAATATAAGCATAGAAAGAACAAGTACCATTTTTCGCTTGACTTCTATAAATATATGGTGCTTCTAATGGTGATGGCTCACCATAATATGGAATTAAATTAAAGTCGATGTCAATTTTCTGTTGTCCTTGTCGTATAACTGTTGGCATTAAAGGAAAGATTCAGATTGGGGATTTATTTTACAGAATTGCCAACACAAGTTAAGGAACTTGTATTAAATAAAAAACATATCCATACCAGTCAGAATACTTGCGATAAAATTTTATTTCTAATAAAGAGTTATCTAATTCCTTATTCATTGCTTCATTGTCTTTGTATTGCTCTCGTAACAACCTTATTCTTGTTTCTAAAGGTGTATAGTAACTATCCCACCATCCAGACTCAGGAAGAACAAAATGTCCAACTTTTGTGTATCCTAAATCTTCCACAATCCTCAGATTGCTTTCAATTGTTTGTATATTGGGATAATTAGCTTGCCAATATTTCTGAACTTCAATAGGAGGATTGGACTTCAACCAAGAAATTTCCGATACTACCAAATACCCTTTAGCTTTTAAAAGAGGCTGCCAAGTTTGAAGCCCCTTTTCAAAACCAATAATATAAATAGCACCTTCTGACCAAATAACGTCAAAACTTTTCTCTTCAAACTCCAGAGAAAACATTGATGCATTAACAGTCAAAACTTTCTCTGACAATCCTTGAGCAAGAGCTTGGTTGTTTAATTGTTCTAAATAGGGTTGATGGTTATCTACAGCTGTGATGTTACCATCTATCAATTTAGCTAATTCAATGGTTTGCATACCAGTTCCACAGCCAACATCTAAAATAGATGGACTGGGTGGTAAATCTGTTAGCAGTGAAAACATCTTTCGAGTTGATTCGTTATTACCCGGTCCTTGTCTCGGCAAGTCTTTATAAATCTCAAAAAAAATGTCCATAGTCTTACACTTTGTTTGATTATCTCATTCCTTGTTTCATCCTTATTGATAAATCTCCTCAGCATGAATAATTTCCGTCTCAAATGAAGCCGCTTTCAGCCACTCCTGCATTGCAGGTAGGGCTAACACGGCTTCCATATAGGTTTTGCAAACAGCATCTAACTCCACACCGTAAGTTATGAAGCGCGAAACGACAGGAGCATACATAGCATCAGCAATGGTAAAGTTGCCAAACAGCATATTTCCCCCTGCTCCAAAATTTTGACGGCATTCCCGCCAGATATTGTTAATTCTGTCAATATCCTTTAGCACTTCAGAAGTCATTCCCTTGCCAGGAAATCGACTCCGACAATTCATTGGCATCTTTTGCCGTAAGTTTGGAAAACCGGAGTGCATTTCCGCACAGATACAACGGGCTATTGCTCGTGCAGCTTTTTTTTGAGGCCATAAATGCAGATTGGGATACTCTTCTGCCAAATATTCACAGATGGCAAGAGAATCCCACACGGTCAAATCTCCATGCATTAACACTGGAACTCTTCTTGTTGGAGAGTATTTCTGCATTTGTGCTGCCGTCTCTGGTGTGTCAAGAGGAATGCGAATTTCGTTAAACTCCAATCCGAATTGCCTCATAGCCAACCAGGGACGCAATGACCAAGACGAATAGTTTTTGTTGCCGATGACCAGCGTTAGTTGTGTCATATAGATTGATTTGTTGGAAATTCCTCAGTCATCATAGCGGATAGTGCGTGTAGAACCATGGGTTACCAAAGTAACCGTCCTCAAAACCGCGAGCAAATTCACCACCAGAGGTACGTGGTTTGTAAGCTTCCTCTTTTCGGCCACTAGCAAGTCCCTGGCGGTAGCTATCAGTGTAAGCACGAGGGTGATAGGCAGGATCTCTAGAAACTCGTTTTTGATTGACGGGATAGCAATAAGTTTCTTGACCAGCCCTTCGGGCAAGGCAGATTGCAGAGAGCAGAAGCGCGATCGCCCGCAATTATGCATAAATTTATACAATTATGACATCAATCTTACTAGCAGGTTTGGTACTTTTGGAGACTTAATACTAATATGATATCATTTTGATATAAATTTGATTTGATAAAAACTATGGAACAGAAAATCAAGGAATTTCCAGCGTTCAAGGTCAACGGCTTCATCATGCTTGCTGTGGTAGTTGCGCTTACGCTAGTGGGAGGGTGGTATCTTTGGTCTCGCGTGCAGGGACTGGAAGCTTTGTTGGCAAGAGGCTTGAAAATTACTGATTTCATCGGTAGTGAGGATAGTGCTGCAGAGTTTCTTGCTTGGTTGACGGCTACACTCCTGGTTGTTATCGTCCCATCGCTGTCAGGCTTCTTTAGTGTTGAGCCCAACCAAGCAGTGGTGTTGGTGCTGTTTGGGAAATACATGGGAACCGTCCGGGAATCTGGCTTTTGGTGGACAAATCCCTTTGCTAGCAAACAAAAGATTTCGCTGCGAGTTCGCAACTTCAATAGCAAAATCATTAAAGTTAACGATGCTGAAGGGAGTCCGATTGAAATTGCGGCGGTTGTTGTCTGGCAAGTTTTTGATTCAGCTAAGTCAAAGTTTGCAGTGGATGACTGTGAAGAATTTGTTGCTATTCAGAGTGAAACAGCCATTCGGTCTTTAGCCATACGATATCCCTACGACGCTCCAGATGAAACAGAAACGCCTTCCCTACGGGGAATTCCCGATGAAATCGCTCACGCTTTACAAAAAGAACTCCAAGCCCGTTTGGAAATGACAGGTGTAGAAGTGATTGAAGCACGGCTCTCGCACCTTGCCTATGCACCAGAAATTGCTCAAATGATGTTGCGAAGACAGCAAGCGAAAGCCTTAATTGATGCGCGACGGCAGATTGTCGAGGGTGCAGTGGGGATGGTGAATGAAGCGTTGAATCGTCTCAGTCGCGAACAAATGATTGATTTGGACGACGAGCGCAAAGCTTCAATGATTAATAATCTGTTGGTTGTTTTAACCTCCGAGCAAACCGCTCAACCCGTTATCAATGCTGGAACGCTTTATAACTAAGAAATGGGACAAAAAAAACGATTCTTGTTACGTCTGGATGAAAAACTTTACGAGATGTTGGAGAAATGGTCAGCAGATGAACTGAGAAGCGTGAATGCACAAATTGAGTATCTGTTAACTGAAGCTGTGAAGAAGGGGGGACGCTGGAAGGAGGACAAGGAGCTTGAATAAATAGCCAAATTCTTATCTAAACTTATTCATAGCTAACTAGAGTGAGTAAGTTTATGTGGAAAGTATCTGAGTTTGGTGATTTAGTGGGGATTTCGCCATCTACATTAAGACGGTGGGAAGAGGAGGGTAAGTTAATCCCAGAAAGAACATTAGGTAATCAACGAATTTATAATGAATCCCATTTAGCAATAGCTAAAAGTTTGAAGTCAGGTAAATACCCAACCAGGGTTGTTATATACTGCCGAGTCTCATCAAACAACCAAAAAGAAGATTTACTGAGCCAAGTAAAAGCAATGGAAAGCTTTTGCTTGGCTCAAGGTGTTTCTGTGACACAAACAATGCAGGAGATTGGAGGAGGATTAAACTTCAAGCGTCCAAAATTTCTGCAAATTATTCAATGGGCGATTGCAGGTGAATTAAAAAGCTTGTATGTAGCACACAAAGATAGGTTATGTAGGTTTGGGTTCGATTTGGTTGAGCAGATTGTACTGTGGGGTGGAGGCAATATTATTGTTGTGGACAAGAAGTAGCCGTCTACCTTGGTTGAAGCAGGAAGGAAACGCTAAACGAATCAACAAGTTTGAGGAAGTTTAGGTAAGTTTTTCGGAGCAGAAATCAGAGAAAGAGTAAGTCGCGTCAGGTAAGGCATAAGGTTTTGCAGAATATGCAAATCGCAGTTGTGCGAATTCTCTATTACCAAATTTTTGCCATCCGCAAGACAAATCCCGGTAGCACTGGTTCGCCGCTCACTGTTTCGGGATTATCCAAGATTTCTGGTTCTTGATTGGGGCGGTAGGTGTAGACTTTGCGGTTTTTGCGATCGATTAACCAGCCTAATGATGCACCATTGTCAATGTATTCCTGCATTTTGGATTGCAATTCATTGAGGGTATCGCTCTTAGAGCGTAACTCAATCACGAAATCTGGGCAAATCGGAGCAAATGAAGCTTTTTGTTCTTCGCTCAGGGCATTCCATCGCTCTAGTTTAATCCATGAGGCATCGGGGGAGCGAGTTGCCCCATTGGGAAGGGTAAAGCCAGCACTGGAGTCAAAGGACTCGCCTGTTCCATCTTGTTCTGCCCAATTCCCCAGTTGTACGGCAATCTTGAAGTTGCGATTACCTGTATCTGAAAAAGCTGGTGGCATAATGATAACTTCCCCACTGACATTACGCTCAATTCTTAAATCGCGATTTGCTTGACAGAATTCGTAGAACTGTTCAACAGTCATCGATTTGATAGAAGGAATATTAACCGTCAGTGGGACGCTTTGGGTTTGAATTAATAGCGTCGTCATTCTTTATCCCTCATGCTGTTATTCGTTATGCAAGTATATGCTACCTTATGCATTCGAGGAGGGCTATCCCAAAATGGACTCTTTGTCTTGCAAAGTGCTTGGACTCAGAAGTTCCCTTTTTGTAGGGAACCTCTGGTGAAATTTGTAACTAACTAGCTTGAGCAATCAATTGATTGGCAATTTGCTGGGCTGTATTAATGGGAATGGCAAAGCCCAGCCCTTGAGCACCTTGAATGATGGCGGTATTCATCCCAATGACTTGTCCGCGTTGATTGAGTAATGGTCCGCCAGAGTTACCGGGGTTAATAGCAGCATCCGTCTGAATAAACCCAACTCCTCTATTTCCCGCACCCACCGCACGGCTCGATCGCTCTGTTGCACTGATGATACCAACCGTCACGGTGTTATCCAAACCTAAAGGATTGCCAATTGCGATCGCCCATTCCCCCGGTTTCAGTTGATCGGAATTACCAATACTAACAGTCGGGAGATTATTCGACTGAATTTTAATCACAGCAACATCTGTTGTTCTATCTTCCCCTAACACTCTACCTGTGAAACTTCGACCATCTTTGAGTGTTACCTTTACCGTGTCTGCACCATCAATAACGTGAGCGTTGGTCAGAATCAGACCGTTGGATCGAATAATAAATCCCGAACCCGTTCCTTGTGCTACGCGCCTACCATAATATCGGCTTCTCACAGTGCGGGTGGAGTCTATCCGCACGACTGCGGGTCCAGTTCTTTCAACGGCATTAGAAACAAAGTTATTTTCTACAATGCTTGTAGGAGCAGCAGCAATTGATGTAGGTTCGGAAAGAACTGGATTTGTGGGCATGAAATGTGCGCCTAAAATAGCTGTTAATGCTCCAAAAGATACGAGGGATAAGTTAGATAATTGTTTTTTCATTGTTAATTGTTAATTGCTAATTGCTAATTGCTAATTGCTAATTGCTAATTGCTAATGGCTAATTGCTAGTTGTTGCGTTGAGAATTTGTTGGATAATGTCTAAACCTGCTTGCGTTGTTTCGTCTAGTAATTTTGGATTGACTTTCTTATCATTGGGTGTGTGGTAGTTTGGTTCTTGTCCTCGGTAGAAGAAAAGAATTGGTACATTTTTGCTAGCAAACGCTGCATGGTCGCTACCATCGCTAGAACCAAAGATTTTTATTCCTGGCTTCATTTTTTGGGCAAATTTTGTTAGGGAAGAGCTACCACCAATACCTAGTTGATTGTTAACTCCAACCATATCGAAGTTCATCATGGCTTTTAAGTCTGAAAGAAACTGCGGTTTGGCTGTCTTGACAAAAGCTCGCGCTCCTTGGAGTCCATCTTCCTCGCCATCAAAAGCTACAAACCAGGCTTGACGAGCAGTTTGCGTCTTTGACATATTACGAGCAAGAGATAATAAAACTGCTGTTCCTGAAGCATTATCGTTTGCACCCGGTGAACCAGCTACGGAGTCGTAGTGAGCACCAAGAAGAATTTTTGGTTGAGTTACGCCTTCAAGATGGGCAATAACATTGCGTCCGGTAACATTACGCTTTTGAGCATCAACTTTTAAACTGGCATTTTGTGCTACTCTTTGTACTTGTTGAAGTATGCGATCGCCTTTCTCTCGTGAAATCGCCAGCACTGGAATTTTGACTTCCTCTGCCAAGCTCCCATATACATCGCCCGATTTATTATTGACAATAACTAAACCCACCGCTCCAGCCGCCAAGGCATTTTTTGCTTTTTCTGAGAAGCGAATTTCTCCGCGTTGCACGATGGCAATTGCTCCAGTGACATTAACTGCGGCAAAATCAGCTTTTCGTCCAAAGTTAGGAACTGCGATAAGTGGAGCATTTAAGTTTCCGGGGATTGTGCCATTGAGCGCTATTCCCTTGATAGTCTCTCCATTAATTGTCAGATTAGAACCATTATCTTGAAACTTAGAATAAGTAAAAGTTTGAACTTCTGTTACATAACCTGCTTTACGATACTCATCCACAAGGTAAGAGCTAGCTTTTTCCATCACTGGTGTACCAGCGACTCTTGGACCTAAATTCACTAGAGCTTCTACATCTGCAAGAGTTCGGTTGGAGTTTGTCGTTTGTGCAACCGATGGAGAGACAATAATTTCCCCAACACTATTGGAGCGGACTCCACAGGCTGTAGGAAGCCAAATTAAAGCACCCATCAGTGCAATTTTTAACCAGGGTTTTTTTTGGATATTGTTGAACGCAATCATTTAAAAGTATGAAGGATAAAGGATAAAGGGTAAAACTTGAGATTTTGACCCTGATTGAATAAGGGCTACTAACCTTCAGAAAATCCTTGAACAATGTAGTTTCGAGCAAAACATATTCAGCCTCCGATTGGTTTATGCGCTATACTTCATCCTTCATCCTTCATCGTTTATCCTTTATTCTTAGTTTGCCGACTGTTGTACTGACTCCCGCCGTGATGAGTGCTAGCGTTTACAGTCTCTACAGCTAGAAAGTTCGCAATTGTTGCTGCGGTGAGTGCAGTATGCAAGAACGCTTTTTTGATCGTTGCTTCGTTGTCTTGTTGCTGATAGTTCATGGGAGTATTAAGTTCTGGGTTAAGTTGCTTGTTATTTTTTAGTATGATGGGCAAGTATGACAAAAAAATGTCAATTGGGATAGTTGTTAGTAGCTACTAACCATCAATCACTAACCACTAACTCTTCCCTTTGAGCGGAATTTCTATCTCAAATACGGAACCTTGACCGAAGATGCTCTTAACTGTGAGGTTTCCTTGATGCGCTTGTACAATTTGCTGGGCAATTGCCAATCCTAACCCAAAACCACCTGTTTGACGCGATCGCACTGTATCGACTCGGTAGAACCGTTCAAAAATATGGGATAAATCTTCTTCTGGAATACCAATACCGGTATCTTCTACCTGAAGAATAACCCGATGGGGTGGTGTCAGCAGCCTTAGCGTTACTATACCCCCTTCAAGAGTGTATTTCAAGGCATTGTTGAGTAAATTGACAACAGCCTGTTTTAATAAATCTGCATCCACTTTAAGATATACGGGTTGTTGGGGTAGTTGAACGGTAAAGTTGAGATTTTGTGCTGTGGCTTGTTTCTGATATTCTTTTGCCAGTGTTTGTAGGAGTTCAACAATATCGATAGTCTTGAGTTTGGTAATATCTAGGGGTCTGTCTTGGCGAGCGAGAAACAATAGATTGTTGATGAGAGAGCTCATTGATTTAGCAATCTCAACGATATTTTCCAAACGATAAAGCTGCTCTGCTTCATCTTGTGGAGGCATGAGAGCCACTTGTGCATTACTTAAAATAGCAGCAACAGGAGCACGCAATTCATGGGATGCATCCGCTGTAAAGCGCTGTAGTTGTTCGTAGGCTCGAAGAGCGGGTTGCATCGCAAGCCCTCCTAAAAACCACCCAGTTATACCTACTAATGCTAAACTTACGGGAACGCCTAGTGTCAAAAATAACCTTGCCTTGTTTAAGCTATGACGTAGAGGTGTTAGAGGAACAGCGACTTGAATGTATCCAATTACATTTTCATTCTGTGTAATAGGTAACGTAATTTCTCGAACCCACTCTTGGTAGGGAGTTATTCTAGATCGGTTGCTAGTAATTTTGATGGTTTGAAAACCAGGAGTCGCGCTCGGTCTTACCGAACGTGCGATACCGGGCGCGTATATCAGTTCTTTCTCATAATTATACAAACGTACATAAACAATATCACTGTTAACGGGTGGTAAAGTATCACCAAACATGGGAACTTCTTTTTGCTTGTACTGCCATCGTTGATTATATGTGGGGTATTGTATACCCCTGACAAGTGTTTTACTTGTAGAGTAAAGCCTTTCATCAAAAGCCTGTAGTTGCTGTTGAACAACCAAGTAATAAGCTATAGCAGTAAAGGCGACAAGAATACTCCCCATCGATATGGTGAACAAATATGCAAGATTGCGACGGCTGCGAGCAAACATAATAGGGGGACTAAGGGGACTAGGGGGACTAGGGAGAAGCTCTCTTATCTTTCTTATCTTTCTAATTTTCAGGAACATTAAGGCGATACCCCACACCATAGACGCTTTCTAGCCAGTCCTTAGCGTCAATAATTTGCAAGCGCTGTCGCAACCGACGTACCAAAGTGGTGACTGCGTTACTTTCTGGTTCTGTCCCCCATCCCCACAATGCTTGTTCAATTTGAGTGTGGGATAGAATCTGGCGGGGATGGCGCATCAAATACTCCATCAGTTGAAACTCGCGCCCGGATAACTGGGTACTGGCTTGATTGCGCTCAATAGTTAAATTGTTTAAATCTAAATGTAAATCTGCAAGTGTCAGGCGATCGCCATTCCACAATGGAGAACGTCTTCGTAATGCTCGTACTCGGGCTAACAATTCTATAATATCTATTGGCTTGACCAAGTAATCGTCAGCCCCAGAGTCCAAACCGTAAACTTTATCGGAAGTACTATCTTTGGCAGTGAGCATTAATACTGGAGCTGTTTTTCCAGCCCGTCGGTATTCCTGGCAAAGATTGATACCGCTTACCTTTGGCAACATCCAGTCTAATATCAATAAGTCATAATCTTTTTGAGATAAAAGCCACTGGGCTGTTTCTCCATCTTCTATACCATCAACAGTATGTCCTGCTTTAATAAGTGCAGCTCGCAAAGGTTCTAATTGAGCTAAGTCATCTTCAACTAAAAGGATTAACATAAAAATAGCTATGTGTTTCTACCACAATTTGCTGAAATTTTTACACGGCAAGGGTTTGTGACGGTGAAGGTTGCCAGTATTTAAAGGCAGGGACTGTACGGCACTATCTTTTTGTTCCAAAATATAACATTTTTGAATCGTATCTGCCGAATCTCAATTGTAGTGAATGTAACTGCATTAAGTAGCGATACGATAAAAAGCATGTCCTTTGGCGATCTCTGACTCTAACATTGCTATGGTTATTAAAACAGCACCCACTCAGCCGTTTACCGACCAGAAACCAGGTACATCTGGGTTGCGAAAGAAAGTAACTGTCTTTCAAAAGCCTCATTACTTGGAAAACTTTGTTCAATCCATATTTGATAGTCTGCAAGGATATCAAGGTCAAACTCTGGTTTTAGGTGGCGATGGTCGCTACTACAATCGTCAGGCAATTCAAACCATACTCAAAATGGCATCCGCCAATGGTTTTGGGAGAGTGATGGTCGGTCAAGGCGGTATTCTTTCTACCCCGGCTACCTCTGCTATTATTCGGAAGTATGGCACTTTTGGCGGGATTATTCTCTCTGCAAGCCACAACCCCGGCGGACCAGAAGGGGATTTTGGCATAAAGTATAACATTGATAATGGCGGTCCTGCACCGGAAAAGGTCACAGAAGCTATCTATGCTCGTACTAAAGAGATCGATAGTTATAAAATTTTGGAAGCTTCTGATGTAGATATTGATACATTAGGAGAAACAAAATTAGGTGAAATGGTGGTGCAGGTGATTGATTCTGTAACAGATTATACAGAATTAATGCAGTCTTTATTTGATTTTGACCGCATCCGGGCGCTAATAACTAACGGGCAATTCCGGATGTGTGTGGACTCACTCCACGCAGTTACGGGTCCCTATGCTCACAAGATTTTTGAGGAGCATTTGGGCGCACCAAAAGGAACAGTGCAGAATGGCAAGCCTTTGGAAGATTTTGGCGGCGGACACCCAGACCCTAACTTAGTCTACGCTCACGATCTAGTGGAAATCCTGTTTGGAGACAATGCTCCTGATTTCGGTGCAGCATCAGATGGAGATGGCGATCGCAACATGATTCTCGGTCGCAACTTCTTTGTGACTCCTAGCGATAGCCTAGCAATACTCGCAGCAAATGCTAAATTAGTTCCAGGGTATAGTTCCGGTCTTGCTGGAATTGCCCGTTCTATGCCTACAAGTCAAGCACCAGATAAGGTGGCAAAACATCTCGGCATAGATTGCTATGAAACGCCAACGGGTTGGAAATTCTTTGGCAACTTGCTAGATGCAGGTCGAGCCACCTTGTGTGGAGAAGAAAGTTTTGGTACCGGTTCCAACCACATTCGCGAAAAAGATGGGTTGTGGGCGGTTTTGTTCTGGCTGAATATTTTAGCAGTTCGCCAACAGTCAGTTGAGGAGATTGTCAAAGAACACTGGAGAATCTACGGTCGCAATTACTACTCGCGCCATGATTATGAAGAAGTGGATAGCGATCGCGCCAACACGCTCATAACCAATTTGCGTTCTAGCGTACCAAACCTCAAAGGAAAGCGTTTTGGTGCTTATGAAGTAGAATACGGAGACGACTTCAGCTATACAGATCCAATCGATGGCAGTGTCAGCCAGAAGCAGGGCGTTCGCATTGGCTTCACCGATGGTTCGCGGATTGTCTTCCGTCTCTCTGGAACGGGTACGCAGGGAGCAACCTTAAGGGTTTATCTAGAAAGTTACGAATCAAACTTAGCAAAACAGAACCTAGATCCCCAAGAAGCTCTAGCAGAGTTGATTGCTATAGCGGATGAAATTGCCCAAATCCGTACTTTGACAGGAATGGACAAGCCAACTGTGATTACTTGATGAACTCGGGAGAAGGGAGACAAGGAGGACTTTCTTCCATGTCTCCCCCTCTTGTCCCTAACCCGTAACCCCATTCCGCAAAATTTCTGTCACTTTTTGAGCTGAAAGGGGTCGGTAGAACAAGAATCCCTGTACATCCTCACAGTGGACAGATTTCAAAAACTCTAGTTCCTCTTCTTTTTCTACTCCTTCGGCGGTTAATCTCAAGCCCAGATTGCGTCCCAAAGTGACTATTGCCCTAATAATATGAGTGACTTTAACATCTGTTGTTAAATTTTTCACGAAAGAACCATCAATTTTAAGGTTGTGAAGTGGTAAGAGTTGCAGGCGGGAGAGAGAGGAATGACCCGTACCAAAATCATCTATGGAAAGATGAACTCCCATTTCCTCTAGTTTCTGTAGCACGTTCCTAGTGAAATCAATATCTTCAATGGCGGTCGATTCAGTAATCTCTAACTCTAAAAATTGTGCCTCTAGTTCCGTCTGTTTTAAGATCGTCGCTACTGTTTCTACCAATTGAGGCTGACGGAATTGTTTGAGGGAAAGATTCACTGCCATGGTGACGGGAGGTAAGCCCGCCTCTTGCCAAATTTTATTCTGCTGGCAAGCTGTCCGCAAAACCCATTCTCCAATGGGGATGATTAATCCACTTTCTTCAGCAAGGGGAATGAAGACATTAGGCGCGACCAATCCCATTTCTGGGTGCTGCCACCTTATCAAAGCTTCCATTCCTGTAATCTTCCCTGTTAAGATATTAACTCGCGGTTGGTAGTATACTACTAGTTCTTTCCGTTCTAAGGCATGGCGCAAGCTTTTCTCTAAAGTAAGAACATTAGGCGTTTTAGCGCCCAAACAAGCAGCGTAAAATTGGTGATTGTTTCTTCCGAGTTCTTTTGCTTTATACAAAGCTGCATCTGCGTGTTTTACCAAAGTTTCAGCATCGGGGCTGTCTTTATTCAGTAAGGCGATACCAATACTGCCACTGATGTATAGTTCATTGCCGTCAAGCTCGAAAGGGTTTTCTAGAGCTTGCAGGATTCTCCGGGCGACTAGTACAACTTCATCAATAGAGCGAATTCGGGGTAGTAAAATGATGAATTCGTCTCCTCCCCAACGAGCAACTGTGTCTCCTGCTCTTAAGGACTCTCTGAGTCTCTGAGCAACACCAATTAAAAGTCGATCTCCTAGTGTGTGTCCTAAAGAATCATTGATAGTTTTAAAACGATCTAAATCAAGGAACATCACAGCTAAACTTTCGCCAATCCGCGATGCATTGGGTAGAGTTTTGGAAAGTATCTCGTCAAAAAGCAAGCGATTTGGCAAACCAGTTAACATATCGTGCAGTGCTTGGTAGCGAATTTTTTCTTCTACTTGCTGGCGGAGTTTTGCTGCACTAATACTGGCTGCCATTGTTAAGAGAGCAGATTCTTCATGCTTTGACCAGTAACGATCGCAGCTACAGTCTGCTAATCCAAGAAAACCCCAAAATTTGTCTTCTAGTCGCAGGGGTACTAGAAGCAAAGATTGAATGCCACTTTGAACGAGGTGTTCTTGTTCGGTTTCGGGAAATTCTTTTGTCAATCCCGAAATAGATTGTCCGCTAGAAAGAGCTTCATACCAGCGATACAGCCCGCAACTATCGTAAGGCAGATTTTGCCACTGAGAGCGAAAAGAGTCAAAGTTGGAATGCGTCCATTCAAACTGCAAACTCACAGCTATTTCCTGAGTTTGCGGATGCAAATGGTTCTCGAATAAGAAAATCCGATCCACTTTAGCGGCTTCACCTAATGTAGCTAAAGCTTTGTCAATAGATATTTCATAGTTTAATTCTGCTAGCAAATAATTGGTACCTTCTGCAACGGCTTGCAATAAGCGATCGCGCTGGCGCAATTCTGCCTCTGCTTGTTTTTGCTCGGTAATATCTCTAGTAATGAAAGTTCTAATAAGATCGCTTTCAGGTAAGTAGTGAATAGATTGTTCAAAAACTTCTCCGTTCACTTCTACCTCCCGAACAAAAGATTTCCCCTTCCAGTTTTGGACCATAGCAGAAAGCCCTGCGGCGATCGGATGATTGTTTTGACTGTCTCTGAGATTGGGAAATTTAGAAGCAGCCGCTGGATTGAGATAAGTTATCTTGCCTTGTAAATCGGTCTCAATAATCGGATTGGGATTCAGTTCGGGAAAAGATGCCAAACGGGCTAAAGCCACCTCGGTCGCTTCTTCAAGGATTTGATTGGAAGAACCAATTACGGTTTCAAAAGGATTTGCAGAACTTGTTTGCTCTGATATGAGTTTATAGATATCCTTTTCTTCACAGTACTCAGAGAATGCTTCTTCAGATAAGTTAGAAACTACGTAGTACTTAGCTTGAGCTTGATTGCTACCAAACTCAATAACATCGCCGTGTTGAAGATCGTGCGAAAAACATTTTGTGCCATTTACAAACAGACCGTTAGTACTCCGCTTTCCCTTAAAACTGCCATCAATAATCCGAAAACAATACTGGTCAGTTTGTGGAACAGTGACTCGCAAGAGTATAGCGTGTTGTCTGGAAACCGACCGAGAACTAAGAACAATAGCGTTTCTTAAATCCCGCCCAAGAGAATATGTTGCCTCCTTTAGGGGGATAGTGCGCTGTCCTTTCAGATCGTTAAGAATCAAAAGGTGGCGTATTTTTTCCCTCTCATGTTTTGGCATTGGTCTTCCTTAGATTCCCACGTCTTTTCTTGAGATGAAGAATACTGTTTGAAGAAGTTTTGACATACATTTGGTGCTATTGCCTTGAAAAGCTACTTCAGTCTGCTTTATTACCGTATATAAAGGGCATTTTCGAGCGTTATTCGATGCAACTCATTCGTCTGTCTGGCACGAGGATGCGCGATCGACGAATCAAATTACTTCGAGGAGAGTTTTAGCCACGGTCAACTTCAACGAATCAGGTCGCTGTTGAGTTGGCTATTCTGTAATGCTGCACTCTGGTTGGCTCTTAAATACCTAGGATAAAAGTAAACACCTAATATATCACACTGTATATTTGCTGAATTTTTCAGCAAAGAAAGAAAAGAAGAAAAATTTGTGAGCGCTCATCGCCCAACCGGACAAATCAACACCTCTTATCACCTCCTGTGATTTGGGGTTTGGGGGAGATGGGGGGCTCGTACATAGTAATCATTTTGTGACATATCATGGTTGGCGATCGGCGATCGGTGAAAAATGACAAACAATCAATAAGAAATGACAAATAGCAACTGAAAAACGATCCGTTACGTATGGAATATAATTTTCTAAATTTATTTACAGAAAAAGGGGTTCATTACTGAAATTCCCTACTTATAAGAACGGGAAGGAACCGATCGCCGATCGCTGTTAAGACCTAGATAATACAATAAGAAAACAAATAAACAATAAAGCCAGCAACAGTAGGAAAGCTTGATTGCGTCTCACCCAATTTTGAACGGTGGTACCAAAACTGTTAGATTGCTTCTGCTGCTCCAACTCTAATTGCCTTTCATTTATATTTTGGTAGAGAATGCACTCTTGAGCGTAAGGACGCTGGGGATAAGTGCAGCTGTCATCAGTATTGTACGTACAAGTGTCGCAGAGATACTGCCCCCCAGTGGCGCGGTGCAGGGGAATCCCTGGATGTCCGTAAGCTTTTAACTCGACGCGACAATGGGGACAAGTGACAGATTGGGAGTTAACAGGTTGATGGCAACGGGGACAAGTTGTAGTTTCCAAAACCGATACCTAAATGTAGCCTAAGTTTTTATTTTATCAGGCAGCAAGGAAGAGGGTAGAGGGCAGCCCTCAGCCCTCGGTTTTTATGCATTCTTCATAAAAAACCCGTAATTCTCCTGAAGTTTTATTTTTGGCAACTAAAGATAATTTGACTTGGGGTGCAAAGTTAGTAAGTAATCGCTAGTACAGGTCGGTGAAAATAGACAAGACGTTATGTGACCGAGACTTATGCAACCTCAACGGTATTTTGAGAATTGCACGCGTTGCAGATCTCCCCATCCCCAATTTATCGCAGGGTCATGCGTAAGTTTCAATGTCAACCTACCTCACATTATGACCACCGATCGATAAGAAATGACCAATGACAAATGCCCGAGGCTGCAAACTTATGTTCCGCAAGTTGTTGCTACTGCTAGTAATGAGTTTATGGGGAAGTGTTGTTTTACCCTTACCACAGAAGGCAAGTGCTGTGACTCCTCTGACACTGGCTGTTATTCAGGAATTTCGGAATTTAGTGCAACTCATGCCACAAAACAAGCCGAAGCGAAAGGCACGCAAGTTAGATGCCATGATTCCTGGAGATGGCTTGTCTACTGGTAGGGCTGCTTTGGCAGAATTGCGCTTCAATGACGGTTCCATAGCGCGAATCGGACAGCAAGCTATCTTTCAGTTCGTACCACAAACACGAAACTTAAAACTTTCAAACGGGACGGCATTACTGCTGATTCCACCCGGACAAGGGCAAACAAGGGTAAATACACCAAATGCTGCTGCCGCAATTCGCGGTTCTGCACTGTTTGTACGCTACGATCCACAAACAGACACCACAATTGTGGGTGCATTAACAAATAGCGGTATTCAAGTTCAGAACAAGAAGGCTTCTCAAAATCAAAAGCTGAAAGCTGGGCAACTCATAGTTATAGTTAAAGAGAGGTTTCAGGGTTTATACGATTTTGACCTAAGAACTTTTTATGAAACAAGCAATTTAGTTCGGGGGCTAAATTTAACTCTTAAAAATGGTGTACCGAGCTTAGATCCTTCACTTGCTAGCATTCAAGCAGAAACGGCGGAGGCAGTCGCAACACAGCAGCCATTAACGGGTGCGGGTGTCATTGAAAATCCTCCTATCTTAACAACAACGACTTCTTCTGGTGATACCTCGACTCGTCATAACAGCGATCGCATTGACAACAATGTGATGAGAGATCGTTCTCCAATCGAGAACTTCCCAGACACAGGACAAGTTGTTTCAAATACTGGTAAACGGAGCAATTCTCAACCGGGTACTCAACCCGGTAACAACAATCCTGGCAATAATCCGGGGAACGGTAATCCCGGTAATGGCAACCCAGGAAATGACAAACCTGTTGGCAATCCAGGGAACGGTAATCCCGGTAATGGCAACCCAGGAAATGACAAACCTGTTGGCAATCCAGGGAACGAGAACCCAGGAAACGGTAATCCCGGTAATGGCAATCCAGGTAATGACAAACCTGTTGGCAATCCAGGGAATGAGAACCCAGGAAACGGTAATCCCGGTAATGGCAATCCAGGCAATGGCAATCCAGGTAATGACAAACCTGTTGGCAATCCAGGGAACGAGAACCCAGGGAACGGCAATCCCGGTAATGGCAATCCAGGCAATGACAAACCCGTAGGCAATCCCGGTAACGAAAACCCAGGGAACGGCAATCCAGGCAATGGCAATCCAGGTAATGACAAACCTGTTGGCAATCCCGGTAACGAAAACCCAGGGAACGGTAATCCGGGCAATGGTAATCCGGGCAATGGTAATCCAGGCAATGACAAACCCGTAGGCAATCCCGGTAACGAGAACCCAGGAAACGGTAATCCGGGCAATGGCAATCCGGGCAATGGCAATCCAGGCAATGACAAACCCGTAGGCAATCCCGGTAACGAGAACCCAGGGAACGGCAATCCGGGCAATGGTAATCCGGGCAATGGTAATCCAGGCAATGACAAACCCGTAGGCAATCCCGGTAACGAGAACCCAGGAAACGGCAATCCGGGCAATGGCAATCCGGGCAATGGCAATCCAGGCAATGACAAACCCGTAGGCAATCCCGGTAACGAGAACCCAGGGAACGGCAATCCGGGCAATGGTAATCCGGGCAATGGCAATCCAGGCAATGACAAACCCGTAGGCAATCCCGGTAACGAGAACCCAGGAAACGGCAATCCCAGCGACAAATAATCCAGCAGAAAATTAGTGAAGCGACGATTTGATTAAGAGGATGTTTTAAAAGTTGTGGCTGGGGTATCCAAAACTTTAGAGCCCCCTAAATCAGGAGCATCCCAAATTTGCCAATTGCCCTCAGAATGGAATTCTGGACGGCAGGCGCTTCAACGGGGGGAACCCCCGCAACGCGCTGCCTCGGCTATACAAACAAAGTCCACCTACGTGGACTTTGTATACAGTCCGCGCAGGCGGTGAGTCGAGTCCTGCAGGCGGGTTTCCCGCGCCCTGGGAACTAGCGTATAGCCCTTGCGGGCATAGCCTGCGGCATCGCGAAGCATCTCCGTCAGGAGATACCCGGAGGGACTTCGTTTGTGTAGGCGTGATTTCAATCGCAAGCGTGTTTTTCTAAATTGGGATGCTCCTCCTAAATCGTCTTTAAAGCAAACTTTAAGAATATTTTCCCCCCTTTTTAAGGGGGGTTAGGGGGGATCTTCATACAGTGGTAGACTTTACACTATTGGGTTGTGAGTGACATTAATTGAGAGGTAATTTTAATTAGACTGAAAAATCAAATTATTAGCAAACATGAGTAAGCAGATTTCGGATGATTACAAAAACCTACTAATTGAAGTAAAACAACGCATTCGTTCTGCTCAATATGAAGCACTGAAAGCTGTCAACAAAGAACTTATTGCTCTGTACTGGGACATTGGCAAGATGATAATAACCCGTCAACAGGGGGCTAGTTGGGGAAAATCAGTGGTAGAACAGTTAGCAAGGGATTTGCAGGCAGAGTTTCCTGGAATTAGTGGCTTTTCTGCCCGTAATATTTGGAATATGCGGAGTTTTTATGTTACCTATAGCCAAAATGAAAAACTGCAACCATTGGTTGCACAAATTGGTTGGACTCACAATCTAGTGATTCTTGAAAAGTGTAAGGATGATTTGGAACGAGAGTTTTATATCAGAATGACTCGCAAGTTTGGTTGGACAAAGAACGTTTTAATTCATCAACTTGAAAATAAAGCTTACGAAAAAACTCTCCTCAATCAAACTAATTTTGATAAAGCCATACCAGAAGAAATACGCGATCGCGCAAAATTAGCAGTTAAGGATGAATACACATTTGACTTTCTAGAATTAGGTGATGAATACAGCGAGCGTGAGCTAGAAAAGGAAATTCTGAAAAGGGTGCAACCATTCTTACAAGAAATGGGAGGTATGTTTGCCTTTATTGGCAGTCAATATCGTTTGGAAATTGATGATGAAGAATACTTTATAGATATTGTGCTCTATCACCGTAGTTTGAAATGTTTGGTAGCAGTAGAACTAAAGATTGGTAAGTTTTTGCCTGAGTATGTTGGTAAGATGCAGTTTTACTTAGCTGCTTTGGATGACAAGGTAAAGCTACCTGATGAGAATCCGTCAATTGGCATTATTCTTTGTAAATCTAAAAATAAAACGATAGTTGAGTATGCACTTAAAGAATCAAATAAACCAATTGGTGTGGCAACTTATCAGATAGTTTCTACTGTACCTCAAGAACTTCAACACCAGCTTCCTGCTCCAGAGCAAGTTGCCAAGTTATTGGAGGGAATTGAATGAAAATTGATGGAATTAACCAAGCAGCACTACTTTGGGCATCTTTAATGACTTAAGATGAAAGGAGATGAGATATGGGTTGCTTGAGGTGTACATTCCTGCTAAGGACTCTTACAATGGACATTCCTAAGGCATAAAAGGAAATATAGGTTAGGAATGAAACTAGAGGAAAAAAAGTTACACACCCTACTCTAACTTGTGTTCCTTAATACTTTCTTAAACGACAATGAGTACACCAACACTTGAAGAACTCGAGAAACTTGCTCGACAACTTCCTGAAAAAATTCCTTATCTCAAATTGTTAATTTTATTTGGCTCTAGAGCTACTGGCAAAACCCATGCTCAAAGTGACTGGGATTTTGCCGTACTTTTTAATGAAGAAGAGCGAAAAATACATATTAAGGATAATAATTGGGGCTGGTTTGAAGTTCCTCTCATTCTTGGGAAAACTTTTGGAATAGCTCCCGAAAAAATTGATGTAGTAGAACTTAATAATTCTTCCTGGTTAGTAGCACATTTTATAGCTCGTGATGGTATTCTGCTTTATGAGAAAGATCCAGGAGGATATGAATATTTCCGGAGCACTTCATTAAGACCAGAGTCAGAAATGAAAAAATTTCGCCAAGAGCAACGCCAGCTTATCGAAATGGCATTGAAAAAGTGGGGATTATGATAAACATTGACTGGGAAGTCGTTTTAGTTAGAATTCGGTTGGTTGTAAAATATTGCGATACTTTAGAAAAGTTTAAATCGATTAGTCTTGATGAGTATTTGGGTGATTTTTCCCAGCAATTAATTGTTGAAAGGCTCTTACAACTCATGGTCGAAGCAGCAACAGATATTAATAAATATCTGTTGCTACAGTTATACGAAATTAATCCAACCACAAATTTTGATTCTTTTAGTCAGGCTGGACAAAAAGGCATCATTACTCAGAATTTAGCAGATGAACTGGCAAAATCAGTTGGAATGCGGAATATTTTAGTTCATCAGTATAAAGACATAAACAGCACAATAGTGTTTTCGGCTATTCCAAAGGCTTTGGAGCAGTATCGATTATACGTACAGCAAGTTATAGCGTATTGTGATTCATTAGAGACATAAGGATGGGGAACACTATGACCAGAGATAATTTGCTGTCAAGAATTTCCATTGACCCGAATATTTGTTTTGGCAAACCCCGTATTCGCGGACATCGCATCCCAGTTTATCTGATTCTCGATCTTTTGGCTGGTGGCGAGACTATTGAAGAAATTCTTCAGGAGTACCCCAGTATTGAACGAGAAGATGTGCTTGCGTGTCTTGCTTATGGTGCAGAAATGTCAAGGGATGTGTTTGTGGAAATTCCTTTGAGTTCAAAAGTTCAGCATGAACATGAGTGTAAATGAAAAAGATTTTTTTTGTCCACCAGATTAAGGTGTTTTTAGTTATTATGCTAAGCCCGGACACTTATTTTGAGATTGGTAATACTGTCAAGCATCGGTCTCAATCTCATATAACTTCCAGAGGGTGCGGAGCTTACGCTTAAGACGATCGCGCATACTATTAGGTGCTACAATCTCGCACTCATCCCAGTAACGGGCAACTTCCCTAACCAGCCAAAACTCGTTTGCAACTCGTCGCACAACTTGCCGCACATCTCCGACCATCTCATCACTAACGTCATCATCTTTAGGTTTATAGCTTTTTTTCATCCAACCTCGAAAGTGTAAGTACACTTTTAGATAATCTAGCTGTCCTCGCCAATTTCCGTTGAGAGGTACAGCTGACTTAATGCCATCGTAGGTTAAACAACGGTTGTGCCATAGTTCTGGTAGCTCGGGAATATCTTTTTCTACATCTTGTGTTTCTTCACACCAGACAAGAAGATAAAAGCGATTATCAAAAAAGCGAGGTTCTGCATGACGGATAGTGTATTCCAGTTCTACCCCTTGAGAATTACGGTAGAGAATGTAGAAAGGCTGTTGCTTTTTCATCCATTCCTCAATCTGAATTCGCCATCCTTGAGTAGATTGGCTGATTTGTTTCATTAGAGATTGACGCAGGGGAGGTTCAAGATTACCTCGCTCTAGTAAAAGTGCAAGTACAGTTTGTGCTTCCCCAATACGACCCGCATCGTTTAGGGCTTTTATAGCCTGTTGCAAAGCGTTAACCTGGTTTGAACTGAGGCTAAAAGGCTTTCCTACTTCAAGGGATTGTTCGGCGATCGCTACTATTAAGCCAGAAATACTTGGTTCTTTACCCCATTTGATATCGAGGCTGCGAGCAATTTCCTCCAATTTTTCTTTGGTTCCGGGCGGAATTGACAGTGTAATCGTGTCTTTTTTTCTAACCATTCTTAAAAATGTACTTGCACTTACAGGAATCTTGTGCGATAGTCGTAAATGTAATTATAAATCTAGTGACAAGCAAGTGCAGCGACATTATTGCTGAGGAAACCATTTCTCATTGCGGATGTAGGTGGCTGAAAACTTTGCACTCTGTTTACACAATCAGCAAACACTGAATAAAGCTCATATAAGAGCAAAATATCAGTGTAATCCACAGTTTCAAGAACTAGCTTTGTAACATAGACTCAATTTTGAATTCCATTATCTTTAATATGCCTAAGCGCACTCGGCTTTTGAATGGGCCTCCAAAAAGCTTGGAGGAACGTTATTTTAGTGAAATTCGGCCCTTGTTATACAAACGATTGGGAACGCATCATCAATATGGTGTGCGAAAGGGAACGACTCTTGCAGAACACTTAGATTCAGCGTGTCAGTTCATGTTGACCGTTAGCCGGATAGCTGAAGTTCCAGAAGACAAACGACCCGTGCTGTTAGCTGCAACTGCAGTTCACGACTTAAATAAATTAGACCCACAAGAACGTAAGGTAAAAACCTTAGCGAGAGACAGGGATTTTTTACAACAACAGTTTGAACTTGCAGGTGTACTGAGTTTCGTCTCAAATGAAAAAGACTTTGAGTTAGCGAGACGACTTATTGAACGCCATTCCGGGCATAATGTCAGTGATGGCGCGAGATTTTTACCAGAAGACCCCAACATTGAACGTTGGGCGGCGATGATAACAGCCGCCGATCTATTCGATCTGGGAATTCCTGATGCAGAACGTTTTCGCAAAGTTCAAAATGAATTGACAGTTGCATTTGACCGCCCTAGCAATCTTTTCAGAGTCCGCTTGTCTGAGGACAGAGGTTATATTACTGCACTTTTACTAGGCGCGTGTGAAGAAGTTTTAAAAACATACCGCTTAACTCCTCTTGCTATTTTCCCTGACGGCGAACTTTTTGAAGGCGAAGCAATACCACAAGTCGATTTAGTAGCCGAGATTGCTGGTGTTTGGCAAAGAAAGATCGATGAAGTTTTTGGAAATAATATTGAACGACTGGTTAGACCGACTAAAGATGGAATCAAAATTGCTCAACAAGCCATTCAACAAAATATTGAAGAGGTACTGGTCAATGTAGAAGCACTTTTAGAAAAGAAAAAAGCAGGTTATAAAGCAGACAAAGTTGCAAAAGATATAGCAAAGTGGGGTGAGAATTCTGGTAATGAAGCTATCCAGAAGGCATCTGAACTGGGTTTACTTCCTGTCAGTAATGCAGAAGAGTTTGCAGTATCTGAAGGATTGAAAGCTGCATACCTCAGTTACCGAGAAGCCGGATTAAATCCAAAAGATGTTTGGGATAAGATTGCTCATCATGCGGGAATTACCGAACAACAACGTCCATTATTAGAAGCATTTAACGGGCAATACGGACGACCTTTATTTGCAGCAAAAGCAGCAGTCAAAGGGATTGAAGGTATTAAGGAAGCGTTGAAAGAATCTTTTCAACTGAGAAAAGACAGTACACAAGTATCGCAAGCAACAGAAGTATCAGAAGAAATGGTCGCTGTTGTCAATCGAATGCTAAATTTACCTATTGCTTCTAAGTTAGATGGATTAAAGGAATTAGATGCTTATGTAGAAGCTAATCCCAAACAAAGGTGTTCTCTAGGTTCTACTTCCAATGACATTGACGAACTTATTTCTGATGCTATGCCTCCCGGTACAAAAGTACAGGCTTTTTCTAACCGCTTACCCGGTGGAATCAGTGCAGAACCAAAAAGACAAGCAGATTCAATCGCAGCGTTAGCATATCAACTGATGGCAGTAGGAGCAAATTTTCCTGCTGTGAAAAAGCAAGATCCACTGTATTTACACTTTGCATTACCTAAAGGTTCAAGCCCAGAACTATTGAGGCTTTGGCGGGAATACTTAGAAAGGCTTGCTGCAACTAATGCCGAAGGTGGAACTGTCACAGTTGATGAATTGCAACTGTATCGAGACAACTCTCTAGACTTTAAACCTAATAAAGTTGTCGGATTTGCTTTTCCTAAACGTCGAGATTTTGTTCATACAACAGTTATTCTTCCTCTCGTTTGGGGTGATGTAAATGCTTCTTTAGCCTTACTCAAATCCCTACGTCTAGCTTTAGAAATGTCTTTATCCTTGGAGTTTGGATTTCCTTTCTCTATTAGTGGAAACTTAGAAGTAGAAATATCCAATGATAATCCTGAAAGTAGAATTTTTGGACGAGTAGAAGGAATTCCAGCAGCGCTTAAACCTCTTTTAAGGAATGGACATTATTGTCGGTGTAAGGATGAAGAATCTCAAAAAACCACAGATATTATCAGCACTGAAAGAATTCTTGAAAGCCTGCAATGTATGGGAAAACTTGCAACGTCTGTCGCCAGTATTCAGAAAGTAGATGACTGCCTGTACGATCTAGCCCGTAGTTGTGTAAGACCGATTGAGCTTTATTACGTTCTTTTACGTTGGACTTTGCGAGAGCAAGATGAACCCAACTTAAGTGTCATTTGGAGCCGAATTCGGGAACCATTAAATAATCTATTGGAGAACCTTATGCCAGATGAAAACTCACTCTTAACCCAATATCTTAAAGAGGCGGCTCAAGTTGCTGCTGAAGGCAAGATTTGGGGAAGCTCGTTTAAACGAACTGCACAAGCTGAACCTTTTACAGCCTTTATCTCAGCTATTCGCGCTCAAAAGCCTCACTTGGGTTTAGATGTTATTTTTGCTGCTTTAATTCAGCAATATCATATCCGCTTAGACCGCATTCGCGAACATGGCGTTGGTCAAACAAAACTTTCGCAAATCAAACGTTATTACGAAGTTTTGCGAAAGCTTTATGAGGAAGTTTATAAAGGTCGTCCCGACAAGCTTTTGACCGATCAAAAGACTCTGGAAGCTGCTTATCTATTTTTCCTTGAAGAAGCCCGTCAGCAGCTTAAAGAGAAATCTGAAAATGGTTCTGTTGAAGTCAGTACATCTATTTAATTAGGAGGCTACCATGTCAATTCAAAAACTTTCTTCTGTTCTTGCTCAAACCTACGAAAACTTTCCTAAAGGACGGTTTATTACTTTAGCTGTTCTCAGGACAACTCAATCTGAAACCATCCTTCGTACAGAAGGTTCTGGTGAACCCATGTGTAGCGAATTTGTTCAAGCAGGCATTAATGATGAGAACATTATTCAACGCCTTGTGATGACTAAGCGCAAACAAGTTGCACCAGAAAGACGTTACGGACGAGAGCATTTAAGAGCGCACGAACTGTTATATACCAGTAAAGATGGTGCTCTGTGTTCATTAAACACAAATGCTCCTTGTGAAATGTGCGTGGACTGTTTTCTCTATGGTTTTGCCGCAGGAGGTGGCGGCGCACAGAAAAGCCGAATTTGGACGGAGGATGCTTTTAGTGTTTTACCCGCTACTGAAGTTTTAGGAGAAAGAACTATTAACGCCACTTACGAGAATGGCACAATGCGAGACCAAAATGGTAACGCCTCAACAGCTTTAAATACCAGCGAGTATATCAAACCAGGTGTCCACTTTCTGGATGTTGTTACTCTCAAAGATGTTACTGCTGATGAATTAAGATATATCATTGGCAACATTCTTTACACCAGTCGCTATGGTGCTGTTTCCAGTCGTGTTGGACGGATAGAAAATTCGATATTAGGTATCTTTGGCAGTATTGCTGAACTCCCCAGTTCTTTGGAACTCGTACAAGCTATTTATGATGCCTTAGAAAAACCTTTAGAACATCCAATGAATAGCAAGCGTTTAGCGGAAAAAGCGAAAGAAGTACTTTCTAGCTGGAAGAATAAGCGAGGTGTTTCTGTGTATTTGTCTGACGAAGAAGTCGCAAGCGTAATTTCTGATGTCGAGCATCATTGGTCTGAAGAAAAACGGGATAATTTCTTGAAGCAGTTAAGCCAATCTTATGAACCTTTCCGTCAAGTTCCTGCTGAATCTAAAAAAGGCAAGAGCAAAGGTAAAAAAGCTACAGCCGAAGTAGAGAGTTAAGCTATGACAACAATTCCTTTTCAGCAGGCAAAGCTTGTGGAATTAATTTGTTTAGAACCAGTCTTTTTTGCCTCTAGGGAGTTGTCTGATACCTACTATACTGAAGGGACGATTGGGAATTATGCTCTAACCTATGCTTTGGGTTTAGTGTATTCTCCCTATCGTCTCCAAGGACAGGCTACAGGACGACCTACTTACAAAGAAGATTTTGAAGCGATCGCACAAGCATTTTACATATTACCTGCTTCACCTGCAAATGGTCGAGTGACTTTCCGGTTTGAACGTTTCAATGCTCTTTCTGATGCTTATTGGTATGCAATGACTAATAATCGAGTCGCTACTGCAAGAGAAGATTTGCCATTGCAACGCCAAGGGAAAAAGCCTAATTCCTTTAGACCAAGTAATTTTCCTCAAACTGGAAGATTGCGGATGATTGAACGTGGTAATAAATTTCAAACTGTAGTCTTTGGCGATCGCGAATTACCCGACTATATCCGTGTTGGTAAGTTTGCTAGCAAAGTTAAAGTCAATGTTTTAGAGCAATTTGATGTCATTTCATTACCAAATGGACAGTATCAAACTAGAGCTTACTTGAACGTTGCAGATTTACCACCACAAATAGAAATTTTGTCTTTTGATTTAATTTCTATGCCTCCAGCGCCAATACTGAAAAATCTTCATTTTCAAGGTACTGCTTGGCAGGTAGGAGAAATCATTGTTCCATCTGGTTTACAATTTTGTTGTGGAGCTAGAAGTAATGACTAATCAAAGATTGGTGATTCAACTTGAATCTCGTAGTATTTTCGCTTGTCCATCACCACCTGAAGATATTTCACGTCTTGGTAGCACATCTCAAAATCAACTCCTTCAACATCAAGTTGATGTGTTTGAAAAATCTCGTGATGCCGATATAATTCTTGATTTAGCACCCACAGGTACAGGTAAAACAAAAGCAGGATTCACAGTTTTATTACACAAACCTACAAAAAGTGCTGTCTATATTGCCCCAACTAATGCTTTGATAGAGCAGCAACGTGAAGCTGCTGAAAATTTTGTCAAAGATGCTAATTTACCGCATGTAGTCAAATCAGCTTCGGCAAAAGAAATTAGAGCATGGTCAGATGATAAAGTTGGTAAGCGACCTGGAGAAAAGCTGTATAACGTTTTGCGAAATCCAGCAACTATATTTCCAGAGGTAGGTGCAAATAGAGCAATTATACTGGTGACCAATCCCGATATTTTTTACTATGCCACCTTTTTCGCTTACAATTCACATGACAGAGGTAATATTGCTAGCAGTTTTTACACTAAGTTTAGCACAGTTATCTTTGATGAATTTCATCTTTATGATGCTAAACAACTTGTAGGATTACTGTTTTATCTTGCCTATTCCCATATCTTTAATTTTTTCAAACATGGAAGACGGATTGTCTTGCTAACTGCTACACCAGAACCAGCTTGTGAATTAGCTCTACAAAGTTTGGAAAAGCAGGGTGTGAGGATAGCAAGAGTAGATGGAGAAAAAGGTAATGGTAGTCTTTTAGCATCACAAACATCTGTGAATTTGGAATTAAGACCGCAACCCGATACTAGGGACGAGTGGTTAGCTGAGTTAGCATCTGAAGTCGTTCAACGTTTTCGAGAAAGACCAAAAGAAAACGGTGCAGTTATTCTTGACTCCTTAGAAAGCATTAACCGTCTCAAAGAGTTATTAGATAAACAAGGACTGAGTAATTCCATTGGACGTATCACTGGTCCTGCACCCTTAAAAGATAGACAACGAGCAATGCAATGTCAAATTATTTTAGCCACTAGCACTGTAGATGTAGGGTTTAACTTTGAAAGAAATCCTGCACCAACACGTCAAAATCTAGATTGGCTAATTTTTTCAGCAAAGAACTGTGCTGCATTTTGGCAAAGAATTGGTAGAGTTGGACGTGTTTTAGGTAAGTCTGAGACTGATATTGATTCTGAAGCCATAGCTTATTTACCTGCTATAGCTTGGGAACAGGGTTTAGCCTCGCTTGATATATCTGGAGGACGGAATGCACTCGAACAAACACTTAAGAATCTTCCTTGTCTGGAAAAGCCTTTTCTACTAGCATACTGGCGTTCTGAAGCCTTTTTAGAAATTGCTCGTCCACTGTTAGAACTTGAAGAAGCATTGCAAGGGATAGTAGGTGCAGAACTAATTCCACAACTTTTTGAAACAATAAAATCAACTTTAGGAGGAAATCGCACTTGGGATGACTGTCGTTTTAGAATGAAAGTTTTACGAGGTGCGGAGAATATTAGTAAAGCTTCGCTTAAAGATGTTCAACACAAATGGCGGTATACTCCTGGCGGTCAAGCTTTTGTAAGAAATTACATTAAAGCTAAGTATCCTGAAGATTGGGATGACCTACAAGCAGGGCGCGTGTCTTTAGATGACTATGAATCGTTATTCAAACAAGATGAGGAAGCTGCAAAAGATTTAAAAGAGTTTGCTGAAATCTTCAGTACCAGTTATGCACCATTATTTTCTTTCAGAAATAGTTTGTTTGAAAGTCTTTCAATTCGCGATCCACACGGTTATCTTTTAGATGAATCAGAAGAAACATCCCTTGACCCTATCCATCTTTTACGTCACTACGAATTTGTTCCGAATGGAGAACTTTTAGAAGTGACTGGTCGTGCAAAGGATAATTATGAGTTAGTTTTTCGTTTGAATTATCCTGATACTTGGCAAGAATTTGTCAATACGGAACTCAATAAACTGACTGCTTTCAAAAATTGTTGTATTGAACGACGCATAGGAGTGGGAGGAGCAATACGACCTACACCTTTGATTAAAGCACTGGAAAAATATTTGATACCAGGAGTGATTGTCTCTGAGAAGGAGAATCAGTATATTATTATTCAAATGCAAAGAGAAGGAATTGTTTCATATCCAATTGTCATCCAATGTAGCAATGCCCAAAAAGAATACAAATTTTTGCCAGGGATTGCAGGAATCTTAACAATGGCAATGAGAGGTAAACAATTGCGTCTTCCAGATGATGAACCCTTTATTGCTTAATAACTCTCAATTATGCCCCACAGTCTTGTTCTTAACCTAGTCCCTCAGTCCCCCATCTACCCAGAATTCCTATCAGGTAGACACTACCACGCTTTGTTCCTCACTCTTATCAGTTCTGTCGATCGCGATTTAGGAGATTACCTACACTCATCCAATACAGACAAAGCCTTTACTCTGTCTCCTTTACAAGTGCAACGCCAACGGGAAGGATACCCCATTCCCAAGAAACCGGATCGCAACAGCAAATTCCACAAACACCATACCTTACAATACACTCACGAACAACCCATCCCCCCAGGTACGCCGTGCTGGTGGCGGATTTCTCTTCTAGACGATACGCTTTTTGGGAAACTGACTCCACTTTGGCTCAATCTCAACCCAGAACATCCCTGGCATTTAGGCTCTGCTAATTTGTACATTACCAGTATCTTGGGAACTCCCCAACCAATACAGCCTTGGGCAAATGCTTGTACATATGCTCAATTGTACGAGCAAGCCAGCCATCGCGATCGCACTATCTCCTTCAGCTTTGCCACACCTGTAGCCTTTCGCCAGGGAGCATATGATAGCGTTTTACCCGTTCGAGAATGTGTTTTCAACAGTCTTCTCAGTCGTTGGAACAAATATAGTGGAATTGAGTTGACTGATTTCTCCATCGAATCCATTTATCCCAGCTTTGTCAACATCAACACGGAAGTTGTTAGCAACTATGACAACAAATTTATTGGTTGCGTTGGCGAAATTAACTATCGAATTCTAGGAGAAGTTGAACCCATAGTTATTAAGCAAATGAACGTCCTTGGAGACTTTGCTCTCTATGCAGGGCTTGGACGAAAAACAACGATGGGAATGGGAATGACGCGTCGATTAAAAACTGCTAACAGCTAATAGCTAATGGCTAATAGTTATTAGCTATTAGCCATTAACCATTAGCAATAAGCAAAAACCATGAATGAAACAGAAGAATACGTTCCGATCGCAGCACTAAACCAATATGCTTACTGTTCGCATCGATGTTGGCGAATGTTCTGTGCAAGCGAGTTTATTGATAATCAATATACCATTGAAGGAACAAGCCTACACGATCGCGTTCACACAGTTGGAGAAGGAAATCGAGAAGAAACTTGGCAAGTTCGAGCCATTTGGCTGAAATCGGAAAAATACAAACTGATTGGAAAAGCCGATCTTATCGAATCAGAAAATGGTCAATGGTATCCCGTCGAATACAAACGCGGTCACAAAGGCGAGTGGGATAATGACGAGTTGCAAGTCTGCGCCCAAGCTTTATGTTTGGAAGAAATGACCGGACAAACCATCAAGACAGGTTACATCTACTACGCACATTCACACCAACGCCAACTCGTAGAGATCTCTGAAGAATTGCGGCAAAGTGCGATCGCAACTATTGAATCCGTGCAAAAGCTAGTTTGTACGGGTCATATGCCAAAAGCCGTGAAGACAAAGCGCTGTACGGGATGCAGTCTCTACACGAGATGTTTGCCAGGAACTGCAGACAAAGTAGGGCGGTATCAAGAAGCCTAATATCATTATTCAATTTGGATTGAGAAACGATGGGAACAGTATATATCACGCAAGAAGACGCATTTATTGGCAAGGTCGATGAACGGTTGCACGTCAAATTTGAGAAAACAACCATTTTAGATGTGCCACTCCTCAAAGTTGATGGTGTTGTGGTGCTAGGACGCGCCACAGTTTCACCTGCTGCTGTCAATGAATTATTGCAGCGTCAAATTCCGCTCACATTTCTTACAGATACAGGTAGTTATTTAGGACGTTTGGAACCAGAAATGACAAAAAACATATTTGTACGTAAAGCCCAATGGGATGCTGCTGGTGATACACCCCGAGCTATTCATGTCGTCCAGGGGTTTGTACGGGGAAAGCTTAAAAACTACCGTACTATCCTTGTGCGCCGTCAAAGAGAATGCGCCGATATAGATTTATCGACTTTTATCCACCGCCTAGAGCAAGCAATTGCACCCATTGACACAACTCACAACATTGATTCATTAAGAGGCTTGGAAGGTGCGGGTAGTGCAGCTTATTTTGGATGCTTCGATCGCATGATTCGTAACATGGCATTCTCCTTCACCAACCGCGTCCGCCGCCCCCCTACCGATCCCGTCAATTCTTTACTCAGCTTTGGTTATTCATTACTGTGTCACGATATTCAAGGCGCAGTGAATATTGTAGGATTCGATCCCTATCTAGGATATTTACACTGTCAGCGTTATGGCAGACCATCCCTAGCATTAGACTTGATGGAGGAGTTTAGACCTGTCATTGTCGATGCTGTTGTGCTATCCGCTTTAAATAAGCAATTCCTCAAGGCTGAGGATTTTGTACAAGAACCTATCAGTAACGCTGTTTCCCTCACCAAGGAAGGACGAAAAACATTTTTGCAACTGTACGCACAGAAAAAGCAATCTGAGTTCAAGCATCCGGTACTTGGACGCAAATGTACTTATCAAGAAGCCTTTGAAATCCAAGCCCGCTTCTTAGCTAAATACTTGATGGGAGAAATCGAGAAATATCCACCACTTGTGATGAAGTAAGCTATTACGCTGTTTGTTGACTCAGTAGGACGGGCGAGAACGCCCGTCTCACAAGAGTTAGGTTGACTGAAGTTGTGCAAGTTAAACAATTATTAGCTTAGAAACTGGAGGTAGAATTTTCTCAATGAACGTTGTCGTGTCTTATGACATTTCCGAAGATAAACGTCGTACCAAAATCCATAGCGTGCTTAAGTCCTACGGTCAGTGGGTGCAATTTAGCATTTTTGAGTGCCAACTCACTGATACCCAGTATGCAAAGTTGCGATCGCGCTTGAATAAACTGATAAAGCCCGATACCGATAGCATCCGCTTCTACTTTCTATGCGCCTGCTGTTTCGGTAAAGTAGAACGTATCGGTGGTGAGCCAGTACGCGACGACACAATTTTTTTCGCTTAATTCGCGGATGGGTAGGTGTTGGAAAAGAACTCAGCAGAAAAATGGCTGAATTCCTTTTAGCATAAAGCTTGAGAGCGATTTTATTACCTCACCCATCCGCGCACCTTACCCAGACTGAATTTCAGCCATTTTCCCTCTACTCAATTTCAATTTATCGTGCTATGATTAACCCATCCGCGATTTTGAACCATGAAAACCAAATACTGATTGACTTTTGGATTCCTGCCATTGCAATTTCACTTACTCCCTATTAGGGATTGAAACTTTAAGCGCGATCGCAAGTTCGTTGACTAAGATTGCAATTTCACTTACTCCCTATTAGGGATTGAAACCAACAACAAAATAACTATATAGATAAAAACCACCGCCCATTGCAATTTCACTTACTCCCTATTAGGGATTGAAACTTACGTTGCATCTCTAATAATATTTAAAGTTAGATTATTGCAATTTCACTTACTCCCTATTAGGGATTGAAACTCTTCAACACTTCACCATTGAATCTAGTAATAGCATTGCAATTTCACTTACTCCCTATTAGGGATTGAAACCATCAAAAGTTTCAAGTATTGAAAAAGAAAAGTTTTATTGCAATTTCACTTACTCCCTATTAGGGATTGAAACCTGATAAAGCTATTACCATAGCCAACAAGGCTTCTTCATATTGCAATTTCACTTACTCCCTATTAGGGATTGAAACTTGCTATGACAATCCTTCTTTACCCAAAAACCCATTGCAATTTCACTTACTCCCTATTAGGGATTGAAACCTGCATTGCTACACGTGCCAACGTGCCAGATTTAGGGAAAATTGCAATTTCACTTACTCCCTATTAGGGATTGAAACAGAAACTCTACCTTATTCATGGTTGCGTTAAGCGATTGCAATTTCACTTACTCCCTATTAGGGATTGAAACAACAAACAAAGCCCGTACTTATATGGCTATGGCATTGCAATTTCACTTACTCCCTATTAGGGATTGAAACAAAATCCATTTACTCCGAGATTGGCTGTACCATTGCAATTTCACTTACTCCCTATTAGGGATTGAAACCTTTGAGTTTTGAGACTGCCCTGTAAAACGAGCGATTGCAATTTCACTTACTCCCTATTAGGGATTGAAACCCATGTGCAAAGCATCGAAAATGTACAGATTGCATTGCAATTTCACTTACTCCCTATTAGGGATTGAAACTTTTTAAGTAGCTTTAGTTATTTAACCTCAAAATTGCAATTTCACTTACTCCCTATTAGGGATTGAAACCGTAAAGGAAAAAGGAATAAACCAAATTCCTTGACATTGCAATTTCACTTACTCCCTATTAGGGATTGAAACTAAAATCTTTTGGTTTAATGTAGTGAGGAAGTGAATTGCAATTTCACTTACTCCCTATTAGGGATTGAAACGCTAGTTTCCCAGCGTGAGGCAGCGACGGCAGCGATTGCAATTTCACTTACTCCCTATTAGGGATTGAAACTTGAAAGAAATACAAATCAAGATAGCGCGTTGGAATTGCAATTTCACTTACTCCCTATTAGGGATTGAAACTGCAGTATCCCGCAGCGCACCAACAAACAAACATTGCAATTTCACTTACTCCCTATTAGGGATTGAAACGCGTACCACATACAGGTGTGACCCATCTTTCACGATTGCAATTTCACTTACTCCCTATTAGGGATTGAAACATAGCAGCTAACTTCATCAGAATGGCGGCTGTAGAGGATTGCAATTTCACTTACTCCCTATTAGGGATTGAAACACGCCACCAATAACCACAGCACCAACGAAAAAGCAGCATTGCAATTTCACTTACTCCCTATTAGGGATTGAAACATTAGCTGGGCTTCCGTAAGAGTCAGAAAAGCACATTGCAATTTCACTTACTCCCTATTAGGGATTGAAACCGGCACGAACAATCCAGCGTGCTTGAATCCGAGGTAATTGCAATTTCACTTACTCCCTATTAGGGATTGAAACGAAAATGAATTACTAAATTGCATTGCAGCGCATTGCAATTTCACTTACTCCCTATTAGGGATTGAAACAAGAACTCGCTGTCACAAGCCGGATCTTTCCACGTGATTGCAATTTCACTTACTCCCTATTAGGGATTGAAACCTGGTGAAATTGAGACCTCACGAGCTCCGCTATTGCAATTTCACTTACTCCCTATTAGGGATTGAAACTTGCGGTTCTTGCTCCTCAGTTTGCGGCTGTCCAGATTGCAATTTCACTTACTCCCTATTAGGGATTGAAACAATCTCAATAACCCACAAGTCCTCAACAAGCTCGTAATTGCAATTTCACTTACTCCCTATTAGGGATTGAAACGCACAACTCCGTTGCCTACACTAGATGGTGGTATCAAAATTGCAATTTCACTTACTCCCTATTAGGGATTGAAACCCGGTTTGTCAAGCAGACTCATTTGGGATTCAACAAGATTGCAATTTCACTTACTCCCTATTAGGGATTGAAACTATACGGGGCAGGTGGTACAGGTAAGACAGAGACTGCCCATTGCAATTTCACTTACTCCCTATTAGGGATTGAAACTCTATTCTATTTAAAATCTCTAAAGATTGAGTAGGATTGCAATTTCACTTACTCCCTATTAGGGATTGAAACGCAAACAACCTACAGGTATTCCAAGATGCGAGGAAAGATTGCAATTTCACTTACTCCCTATTAGGGATTGAAACTGAAGACAAAATGAAAGATTTGCAATCTCAGATTATTGCAATTTCACTTACTCCCTATTAGGGACTGCGCGAAACCAATATAAAAAAGCGCAGCAACATTATGGTAGAATAATGTTGGTACAGCGAAACAAAATTTTGTAAAAGCATGACCGTTAGTAGCAATTATCTTTGTTAAGAATTGCTAGTTTTTCTAGGGCTGTCGTAGGCAAAAGTTTCTACGCTTCGCGCTCGGACGCCAGTGTACCTGGGAATGTTATCTAGTCCTAAGACTATGTAGCGAAAGAATCCCCAACTATAATGCAAGTTTAGTTGGTGGTGCGTTCAAAGGAGAACTTAATGAAGCTGGCATTGTTTGGAGCCAACGGTATGGCTGGAAGTCGAATTGCGCGGGAAGCATTGATGCGGGGTCATGAGTTAACTGCAATCGTTCGTGATTTATCTCGCTTCTCGCTATCGTTCGATCGCTCCACCAAGTTTGTTGGCAATGTTATCGTAGGTAACGTGCTCGATCCAGCGAATGTGGCAGAAATTGTAAAGGGACACGATGCGGTAATCAGTACCGTAGGACCGGGCGCTGACAAAGCAAGCGATCCGGTCTTGGCACAAGACATCATCAAGGCTTCCCACTCGCTCATCGAAGGCTTGACTCGTGCAGGAGTTCGGCGTCTTGTAGTCGTTGGGGGTGCTGGAAGTCTTGAAGTAGCACCCGGTCTACACCTTGTAGATACTCCTGAGTTTCCAGAAATCTATCGCCCTGCATCTCTCGCTCACCGCGAAGCACTTTCCATTTACAAAGCGTCTAATCTCGACTGGACGTTTATCAGTCCTGCAGCGTTTTTTGAACCTGGTGAACGAACTGGTAAGTATCGGATTGGTACTGACCAGCTCCTAGTTAACGATAAAGGTGAAAGCCGAATCTCAGCTGAAGACTACGCGATCGCACTGCTAAACGAGATTGAGCAACCACAATTTGTTCGTTGTCGCATGACTGTTGCTTACTAATCTCTAAGCGGTTGCTCGGCACAGACATATGCTTGGCAAAACGAATGTATTGTGCCAAAGGCAATAATTCACTGACTCAAATTAGATTGCTTCCACTAAAAATGGTAGTGTCGCCCGAAGCTCAAGCTAAACTCAAAGGCAAAAATTCTGCATTCTTACTAATTTGGTAAAGTTAAAGGGAGCGGTGGTGAACTGCCTTACAGCAACACAATTTCCGTGCTTAATTCGCGGATGGGTAGGTGTGGGCAAACCACTTAACTCAAAAATGACTGAAACGTTTATGGTGCAAAGCTTAGAGGCACTCTGTCAACCCGATCCATCCGCGCACCTTACCCAGACTGGATTTCAGCTATTTCACCTCTACTCAATTTCAATTTCTCATGCTATGATTAGCTCATCCGCGATTTTGAACCATGAAAACCGAATACTGATTAACTTTCAAGCTCCTGCCATTGAAATTCTATTGACTCCCTTACAGGGATTGAAACTAGAAAAGCAATTTTTTATAGGTACTGGATTGATTATTGAAATTCTATTGACTCCCTTACAGGGATTGAAACTAAATGAGCAACAGTTTAGCGCTTACAGACTATCCGATTGAAATTCTATTGACTCCCTTACAGGGATTGAAACCTGAAGGAGGATCGATCGCTTCGTGAGTATAGGATTGAAATTCTATTGACTCCCTTACAGGGATTGAAACATCGGATGCCATGCGATCGCTCCTTACAATTGACCGATTGAAATTCTATTGACTCCCTTACAGGGATTGAAACGATTGGGTGAAATACAGAACACCAGTGTGGAGCGATCGCATTGAAATTCTATTGACTCCCTTACAGGGATTGAAACTTGGCTCAGCCACAAGCCAGAATCATCAACACTGATTGAAATTCTATTGACTCCCTTACAGGGATTGAAACATGCGATCGCTGTTCTTCTTATTCAGATGGTCGTATTGAAATTCTATTGACTCCCTTACAGGGATTGAAACATCTGAGGAACCGGACGGCTGTAAGGGGGACGATTGAAATTCTATTGACTCCCTTACAGGGATTGAAACCTTAATTTGCCCCGCATTCTGGGGCTGCTGCCTCAGCAACTTCTCAAATTGAAATTCTATTGACTCCCTTACAGGGATTGAAACAAATTTTTGACAGCAGTGCTGTTTTTCCGCATGGCTCCATTGAAATTCTATTGACTCCCTTACAGGGATTGAAACCTCATCCTGGCTCCATTGGGAGTCGCAAAACATTGAAATTCTATTGACTCCCTTACAGGGATTGAAACCATCATGACTCAAGTTTACGAAAAACCCATTCCCATTGAAATTCTATTGACTCCCTTACAGGGATTGAAACCTCCTCTCCACTTAATCAAGTCACCGACTTTAATATATTGAAATTCTATTGACTCCCTTATAGGGATTGAAACTCAAAATGCATTAAAGGTACGGGAAAAACGATTTATTGAAATTCTATTGACTCCCTTATAGGGATTGAAACTTAGATAAAACAGGCGGAAAAGGAAAGAAAATTGCATTGAAATTAAATTGACTCCCTTATAGGGATTGAATACAAAGAGTTTTGTATTTCTTCATGCATCTATCCACGATATCTGTTATTTAATAAAGGTATATTGCATTTAACCCAATCACATCCATGACTATTGCAATTGCTCTAATTGCGATCGGAGTTTTGACACAAGCGGTGGTTTTGGCAACCTCACGGTCATCGCTGGTTCGTTTCAACCAAACTTGTCAAACTTGCGGTTATCAGATTCCACCGATGGAGCGTTCTCCTGCATTCCACGATTGCCCAGAATGCACCCGTTTGTCTAACCTTAGTGACCCACTGCCCCGCTTGTAGGCTTTACTTTTTTAAGTAGCAGCACCAGCAGCGCACCTGCAAACAGAGTAAAGCCCATGAACAGGAAGCAGTCATTGAAGGACAAGACGTTTGCTTCTTGGCGAACAATGTTAGCGATTTGTGCAATTGCTTGGTTGTGGGCTGTCACCGGATCGGCACCTCGATCGGTAAAAAACTGTGTCAGTTGGTCAATCCGCTCGAGCGTAATCGGATTTGAGAGGGATACATTATCCACTAAACGATTGGAGTGAAATCGTTCCCTCTGTGATTGCAGCGTTCCCAAAATGGCAATGCCGACCGAGCCGCCTAAGTTACGTGCCATGTTGTAAATGGCTGAGGCAGAGCCAATCTGTTTGGCTTCAATGCCAGCCGATGAAATACTGGAAAGTGGCGTGAGAAGCAGGGGTTGCCCCAAGGCTCGCACAATCTGCGCTGGGATCAGTTGATCTATTCCCGTGTCGTGAGTCATATAAGAGTTCATAAAACAACTAATTCCAAATAGCGATAGTCCAACTGCGACTAGCAACCGTAGGTCAAACCGCTTCATTAGCTTGGGCACAAACGGCGTAATGAAAAGCTGTGGGATGCCTGCCCACGCAATGGTTTCACCAATTTGCACGGCGTTGTACCCCTGTACCTGCGATAGGTAAAGTGGCAGAATGAAGGTTGACCCATACAAGCCAAATCCCAGCGCTAGGGTAATCACAATCGACAAGCCGAAGTTCCATCGCCCGAGTAGTCGCAAATTGAGCAGCGGTTGCTTGCGCCTAAACTGGAGAATCACAAACAACGGCAGCGCGATCGCTGCAATGATTGCTGCTTGCTGAATTTCTTCAGAGCCAAACCAGTCCTTGCGATTTCCTTCATCAGCAAAAAACTCGAAGGACGCAAACCCGATCGCCATCGTGATGATGCCCCACCAATCGCCGTTTCTCAACAGACCGAGCTGCATCGGCTTGGGAGTTAGCCCGTACCAAACTCCAGCAATGAGCAATAGACCTGGGATGAGATTGATATAGAAAATATACTCCCAACCGTAATTTTCCGTGAGCCAACCACCAATCGTGGGACCAATTGAGGGCGCAAAGGTTGCCGAGATGGAAAATAACGATAAACCAATCGGTTGCTTAGAAGGTGGCAAGGTTATTAGAATCACGGTAAACGCCATTGGGATCAACACTCCCCCGGTAAATCCCTGTCCTACCCGAAACAAAACCATCATCGGCAGGTTGACAGCGAAGGCACAAGCGATCGAAAAAATTAGGAACAACGTGGCATTCACAAGCAAATATCGCCGCACCGAAAACACTTGCGCTAGCCACCCAGTCATGGGAATCACGATAATTTCAGCCACCAGATAACCTGTAGAAATCCACGATCCTTCATCAATGGTGGCGCTTAAAGCGCCTGTAATATCTTTAAGAGAGGCATTCGTCACCTGAATATCCAGCACTGCCATGAATGCCCCCAACAAGGTTGCCATTACCCCAACCCAATCTTTCAAGGAAACAGATTGGTTTGAAGCCCCTCGGGCAGGGCGCGAGGACAATGCTTGGGAACGATTGATGCTCTTGTTAATCATAAGTGTAGCTTCTGGTATTAGTAAGTAGTTATTAACGGCTGTTAAAGCGGAGGCAAGTCCTCATTCACTGCGTATCAACGGTTACAACAACCGACATTCCTGGCGTAATTCGAGATTCGTAGCCTCGAATGCTGTTTGGGTCGAATACAACTTTCACTGGAATGCGCTGCACAATCTTTGTGAAATTACCAGTTGCATTGTCCGGTGGCAAAAGCGCAAATTTGGCTCCAGAAGCGGGAGATAGACTATCGACTTTGCCCCTAAACGAATGATGGGGAAAGGCATCTACCTTGATTTCAACAGCTTGTCCGGGCTGCATATTTTCCAACTGGGTTTCTTTAAAGTTGGCAACAATCCAAGGCGTTAGCTGCACTACAGACATTAAGGTTTGTCCGGGCTGAACCCGTTGCCCGACCTGGACAGTTTTGTTGCCGATTCGTCCAGCTATGGGAGCTACGATCGAGGTATAAGAGAGTTGCAAGTCCGCATTCTTTAATTCGGCTTTTGACTGAGCGATCGCCGTTAGTGCAGCTTTATACTGCAGTCGATTCACCTCTGTTTGTTTAGCAGTTGCGTTGGCTTGTTGCAGATTGCCTTTGGTGGAATTCAGTTTTGCTTCAGCATTGGAAAGATTTTTTTGAGCCTGCACCACTCTCGCTTGAGCCTGCTTAATTTGCTCGCTAATAGCGTTGTATTGCCCCAATGTTGATTCGTATACTGCTCTGGCTGTATCAGCCTGTTGTTGGGGAACAGCGCCTTGGGTAGAAAGGGCAGTGTAACGCTTGTAATCCAGCTCGGCTTTGATCAAATTTGCCTTGACTTGAGCAAGTTGAGCTTGGGCGGCGGGTACTCCTGCTTGTGCTTCTGCTAAAGCGGCTTCCGCACTAGAAACAGTTGCTGCCGCCGCATTAATATTTCCCTGTGCTTCTGTGGTCTGCCCCACCGCATTTGTTGCCGTCACACTAATATTGGCTTGGGCAACTGCCGCTTGTTGCTCTGCTGATGCTAGATCTGCCGCTGACCGCTGTCGCGCTACATCATAGTCCCGTGGGTCTAACTTCACGAGCAGTGTCCCCTGTGATACCTGTTGATTATCGTCTACTTCAACATCCACTACGGTTCCATTGATGCGAGCGTCGATCGGATGGATATATGATGTAACATAAGCATCATCTGTTGACTCGTGAGCCGAGGCATAGCGCCACCAGTGGTAGCCAAAAATAGCGCCAGCAGTTAACCCTATGCCCAGTAAGCCAAACAATATCAGCTTGCGGCGGGGATGTTGATGGGGTGGATTCGGGGAACTCGGCAATGATTCAGCCGTTGCAATACCAGAAGAGCCTTCCTTGTCCAGCACAAGTGGTTTGCGTCCGTCATGAGATTGGTTTTCGTTAGTTAAGTCAGTCAGTTCCATTGCTATGTTAAGGATATATACGCAGTTGTCAGTTAAGTTAAGTACAGGTCGTTAAGACATTGGCTGCTCGCCGTGGTTCTGTTACCAATTTGCTTACTTTTCATTCTTCCGCGATCGCCCAATACAAACCACTCAAGTTCTTCGAGTTAAAACGCGATTTAATTTTTCTGTGATTGAGGACCGCCACCCTAAGTGAGCCACAAGCAATTAAATGCGGTACATTTTCTACAATCCTCTTGACAACTGCCTTACAGCCTTAACTTCTGACAAATGTTTCCCCATCCTATTTTTCCAATTCCCATACAGCAGGCTTTCTAAGCTTGTTTGTTCGTCGAACTCACGTTAATGCAAAAAAAAAGCGCAATACTTTGCGCCTCTAAAGTCATACTGCTATTTAAATAGATGAAAAACGCTGTAAGAATTTTGCTCGGATAGAACTCATACACCCAATGGAGTCAGTGCTGGTTGATAACAACCAAAGTAGAGGTTACTTAATTCCTCTACAGAAACATCCGTTTGCGATTCAGGATTCAGGAAGTAAGGATGGATCGGCAGCAATTCAACCTGAGACTTTGCTTTAGGTGAGGACACAATCTGCTCTATTAAAGTCAGATAGTTTTGAGCCGTTGTATCCCAAGTGTAATTCCTCTTGACTCGTCGCTGACCGACAACGGCAAAATGCTCCCACTCCTGAGGATCGCATAACAACCGCTCCAAACCACGGGCAATATCAGCAGGGTCTTCTGGATCGACAAGTACGCCAAATTCGCGATCGCCCTGTTGCAAGCTCTCGCTGGGACCGCCGTTCTGAGTTGCTACCACTGGTAACCCTGCTGCTGCTGCTTCTAAAGGAGCCAAACCAAAGGGTTCATAAAGTGCAGTCAGGGCAAACACCGACCGCCTTTTAGCCATAAACCGATAAGCTGCAGCGAGGGATTCCTGTGAAGAAATTGGCAAGCCAAAAGCACCAATTTTTCCCCACAAGTTGTTTTCCTCAACCACCTTCCGAATAGGAGCTAATACCTCAGTTTCGGTCATTTCTTCGCTAGCTTCTTCTCGCAAAGGATCGTCTAGCCCTCCTGTCAGCAGCAACAAGTTTGCTCTTTCTTGAAGGGTTTCACTCATTGCAAAAGCTTGAACCAACCCTAATAAATTTTTTTTCAGTTCCAATCGACTTGATGCCAATATAGCAGGCAATTCCCGACGTGACTCTGCAATATCCCTTGCCAAACGATCTTGAATGAACTCGCAAATCATTTCCTCGTTTTCGGAACGTGCATCTTTACCAAAAATCGAGAAATCAGTACCCGGAGGAATAACCGCAAACCGATTGTCGTCGTTTACATCCACCGCATCCTTATACACGCAATGAGAGTACTGTTCAAAGCGTTCTTGTCGCGTACTGGTAATATTCATAGCCGAACGGTTCATGCTCAGACGTTCGGCAAAAATGCGGTATTTGAAATTGAATTGCTCGTTTATTTGAGCCAAATTCTCTGGTGTAGCCTCCAATTTATCTATCTTTTGAGCACCGAGAGAATGAGCGGTAAAGGTGAAAGGTATTCCTGTCTTCTCTTCAATAAGAACAGCGCTGAGTCCTCCATCACCATAGTGGGCAGTCATTGCATCGGGGAAACTACCTTCCTGCTGATAAAATTTTAGGATGTTGGGTACCCAATCTTTAACTAGATGGGGCCACAAAAACTCTTTAGGTAAAAATTCTTTTGGTCCTGCTGGTAACCGAATGATGCGGACGTTATCAATATCTGGATAATAATCAAACGTTTCGCCAAACTCCGGCCAATTCGGATCGATGATTTGACGGGTGATAATATCAACTTTATGACCTTCTCCAGCCATTGCGATCGCAACTTGCCTAACGTAGACTAGCTGACCGCCAAAATCTGCATGTTCTGCTATGTGACTGTTGCCTGAATCAAAGTTGCCCTGAGGGTTGAGAAATCCAATATGCATTGCTCGCTTCCTAATACAAGTTGATTTCCTGCTTAGATTTCTGCCTGAACGCAGCAGCACAACAGCTTGGTAAGTCTACCCAGACCTTCCAAGACCGAAGAACTCAAGCACTGAGGCTGTATACGAACGCCATCAAAAAGTCAGCTTAAGGGTCATTACCGGCTTTTTGTGACGTACATCTAGCCGATTCACGCAATTTTTTTTCCTAGTATCTAAATTAATCCCCAATCGGGCTTGCTCACATATACCTGATGACATAAAGTATTAGTATCTGAATAATTTTATATCCCCAACTTCTTAAATAAGTCGGGGATAGTGTAGCTCATCACTAAAAATCTTTATCTAGCAAATTTTTGGCCCTCTGAGATCCTATAACTTATCCTCTAGAAGATTTTTTAACTTGTGTCATTTCTGCCAACAAGGTGAATAAGACGATACCGCAAAAATCAGCAGTTAAGTCTACTAAATCAAAACTACGATGTGGCGATAATTTTTGGAGAAACTCTTCACCGACGGTAAAAATACTAACTAAAAGCGGAGCTATTGGCACGAGAAAGTTCAAAATTTGGACCTTACGTTTTTCTAAAGCCAAATGTCCTAAATATGCTGCTATACCTATTAAAAGAAAATGTAATATTGTGTCATAGTAAGGAAACTGTGCTATTTCAGTTGGAATAATTTTCATGTAAGCTGAAATACAAATTGATAGCAAGATGCCAAAGTAAAACCAAAAAGCAAAAATCCAAAAACGGTTTGACATTATTTTTTCATTTTCAAGTGTGTACGTTCTGCCAACCAAGTAAAAAAGAGAATGCCACAGAAATCGGCTATAATATCCTTCTTATCTATCCCGCTATGCCATATAAATTTCTCTATAATTTCGTCTGTGCTACAAAAAAAGAGAATTATAATTGGTGCGATCGGTAAAGACATTTGCAAAAATCTAAGTTTAGATTTTCTTGTAGATAAGTGAGCTATGTAAGAAACTAATCCTATTAAAATGAAGTGTCCAATTAAATCTACAGGCGTAATTTTTGTAACGCTAGATGGAATAATTTTAATATAGACAGCAAGAGATAATAGACTCAAAAGTATCAGATATAAACACAGTACAACAATCCAAGAACGGTTAAATTTCATGCAGACTCTATAAAAAAAATATCGGTTTTTCTACTTGCATTTGTGATATTAAATTTGTTTGACTACCCAGAATTCATCATATAGTTACATTTCATTGCTCTTAGGAAAGGCGCAAAAATAACTCAAACACTTTTGAAGAAATAAGGGTTAGAGGTTGTTTATCAAGTAAATCTTAAATCACCAAATGTATTGTGTAGGGTGGGTATTACCCACAAAATCAAACTTTTGGTTGGGATTGCTGAATCCAATATGGAACCCCGATTGTTGGGTTTCGTTCCTCAACCCAACCTACCACGAACCCATATTTTATGAGAAGTCATTAAGCGAACGTGATATGATTTACTAATCAATAATTCAAGATAAAGAAAGAGCATTCCGCAATGGAATGCTCTTTGTCGGGAAACTTCATATTAAATTCATAAAATAGCTAGCAAAAGCATAATTTTCATGAACTTTTTAAGCATGAAGATTTGCTTGTTCTTGCAACCAAGGATCTACAGGTGTACCATCTTTACGACGCAATTCAATTTCAACAACTATAACCTCTTGTGAACCAGGAGGAGCAGGTTTTTGATGAAAAAGAATGTCAAAATCAGCAGGATTTTGATTGCGTTCTTTCAACCATTCCTGAACTTTTGTGATAGCAAACAATGATTGTCCCTGTTCAAACATGCGGGTAATTTGCATTTGTAATGAGAAGGGATTTAAGCGACCCATTTTTTACCCCCTAGATACATTTTAGATTTTAGATTGTAGATGCTAGATGGTAAATTATTGCCCCCCATATGATATTTCTGGCGTGCAACAATACCATCAGCAATTAGCAATTAGCCATTAGCAATTAGCAATTAGCAATTAGCAATTAGCCATTAGCCATTAGCCCTTTCACCAATTCCGCTTTTGCTGTCTCCAAAGCTTCTGGCAATTTACTAGCATCACGTCCACCAGCTTGTGCAAGGTTCGGGCGACCGCCACCACCTCCACCACAAATTTTAGCGATCGCACCCACAAATTTACCAGCTTGCAAACCTTTCTTATTCACTTCCGAACTAAAAGCTGCTACTAAGCTCACTTTACCGGCTTCTGGAACCGAACCTAAGACAACCGCACCGTTACCAAGTTTTTGCAGCAACCGTTCGGCTGCTGTTTTCAAAGATTCGGGATCGACATCTTCCATTTTGGCAACAAGAATTTGAAACTCGCCAACAGCTTCAACTTTTTCTAGCAAGCTATCTGATTTGGCAATTGCTAATTGTGACTTGAGGGTTTCTAATTCCTTCTGAGCGGTTTTCAGTTCGTTTTGCAGGATGGTGATTCTATCTGGGAGTTCTTCAGGTTTTACCTTGAAGCGATCGCTCAAATCCTTTACCACTTTATCCCGAACATTTAGGTACTCCAAAATTGAAGCACCGGAGACAGCTTCAATCCGTCGAACTCCGGAAGCAACTCCAGATTCAGAGATAATTTTGAAAACTCCAATTTCTGAAGTATTGCTAACATGAGTTCCGCCACACAGTTCCATGGACACACCAGGAAAATCAATCACCCTGACTTGTTCGCCGTACTTTTCACCAAACATAGCAACAGCACCTCTTGCTTTTGCTTCAGCTAGGGGTAGAATTTCCACACGAGCAGAGTGAGCTTCACCAATCCAAAGATTGATCGTTTCCTCAATTTGCTGCAACTCTTCTGGGGTGACTGGACGCGGACAGTTAAAGTCAAAGCGCAATCGATCGAAGGATACGAGCGAACCTGCTTGAGAGATTCCTTCATCAACAATTTTCTTCAACGCTGCTTGTAAGAGATGAGTTGCAGTATGGTTAGCTTGGACGCGACGGCGACAAGCTGGATCGATTTGAGCCATCACCTTATCGCCAACTCGGAGAGTTCCCCGTTCAATGCGTCCGAAGTGAACAAAGAAATCTGATTCTTTCTTCACATCGTAAATTGTCACGAGAACACCATCACCAGATATATATCCGCGATCGCCAATTTGTCCGCCCGATTCAGCATAAAATGGGGTTTGGTCGAGAACAACTTGTACCTCTGTTCCGGCTTCTGCTTCCTCTTGCGAGACACCACCCACTAACAACACTTCCACAATTGATGTTGCTGCGGTTTGGGTGTAACCCAAAAATTCTGTAACTTGGATGTGTTCGGCGAGTTCATCGAGAGAACCCTGTACGGTGAGGTCGATGGTTTCGTGGGCGTCTCTTCCACGTTGTTTTTGCTTTTCCATTTCCACCTCAAACCCAGCCTCATCAATTGTGAGGTTGTTCTCAGCAGCAATTTCAGATGTCAGTTCTACAGGGAAACCATAGGTATCGTACAAAGTAAAGGCGCTTTCGCCACTAATTTGAGTTTTGCCTTGGCTTTTAACTTCAGCCATAATTTCCTCAAGCAGTTCTTCCCCACGTTCCAAAGTTTTTAGGAAGCGAGATTCCTCTCTTTGCAATTCTGCTATTATTGCTGACTCTCGCTGACGCAAATTGGGGTAAGCTTCTTCAGAAAGAGCGATCGCAACTTCAGCCACCTGGGTTGTAAATTCACCTTGAATTCCCACCAATCGCCCGTGACGCACGGCGCGACGAATAAGGCGGCGCAACACATAACCCCGTCCCACGTTGGAAGCGCGGATTTCATCAGCTATCATGTGGACGATGGAGCGAATGTGATCCCCGATCACTTTCAGGGAAACTTTGGTTTCTTCATCAACCTTGGTGTAATCGATCCCAGCAATTTCTGCTGCTTGTTTGATGATGGGGAAAAGCAAATCGGTTTCGTAGTTGTTGGGAACTCCTTGGAGAATTTGAGCCATCCTCTCCAAACCCATCCCCGTATCAATGTTCTTGTTAGCCAGGGGAGTTAAATCACCGTTTGCATCCCGGTTGTATTGCATGAACACGAGATTGTAAAACTCGATAAACCGGGTATCGTCTTCTAAATCGATATTCTCATCGCCTCGCTCTGGGTGGAAGTCGTAGTAAATTTCCGAACACGGACCGCACGGACCTGTCGGACCGGAAGCCCAGAAGTTATCATCTTCTCCCAGACGCTTAATCCGTGCTTCGGGGACTCCAATTTTATCGCGCCAGATAGCAAACGCTTCGTCATCTTCCCGAAACACGCTCACCACCAAATGTTCGGGCGCTAAATTAAATACCTTTGTTGATAACTCCCAACCCCAAGCGATCGCTTGTTCCTTAAAATAATCCCCAAAGCTAAAGTTCCCCAACATTTCAAAAAACGTGTGGTGTCGTTTGGTGCGTCCCACATTTTCGATATCGTTGGTGCGAATGCATTTTTGAGATGTTGTAGCACGCTTGAACTCGGGCGTGCGCTGACCTAAAAATATAGGTTTAAATGGTAACATCCCCGCGATCGTCAGCAGCACGGTTGGGTCTTCCGGTACCAAAGAGGCGCTAGGAAGAACTTGGTGTCCCCGTTGGGCGTAGAAGTCGAGGAATGTTTTGCGAATTTCGTTACCGCTGAGGTACTGGGGATTTACTGACATAAGCTCTTACAAATATGAAAGTATGAAATGTGAAGTCAAAGTAAAAGCATAATACATACTACATTGTATTATTAATTTCAGACTTTATCCTTTATCCTTGACCCTTTATTAGGTATATTTTTGCATTTTGTTTCAGTTCGCGACTACCGTTATGGGTCACTGGCGATCGGTTGCAAATTGCAAGCGGTGTTCCCTGCAATCATAACTTTGGTAGGATGAGTGAGTGCGGTCGTGATTTTTAGAATTAAAGCAGAAGAAAAATACAAAATTTCCCAATAGAGGTAAATTATGGCATTAAAACTGAAAGTCCCCTCAATAGCCTGTCAGGGTTGTGCGGAAACTATTACCGAAACAATCCATGTTATGGAACCAGACGCTAAGGTAGATGTGGATGTCCAAGGCAAAACTGTAACTGTAGAAGCCCAAGCCTCGGAAGAGACAATCAAACAAGCAATTGTTGCGGCTGGTCACACTATTGAAGGTTATCAATAGATATCAATAACGGATGTAAGTCGGCAAGAAAAAAGCAATCCGTGTAACAAAGTGTAAACTATCTAATTTTCCTTTGTAGTTGCGAAGTATGTGAAGACAGCGCAACTACAAATGCGATCGCGAAGGTCTCCAAGACAGGTATTAGATAAGACTTATCAAAAATCCTCTCAAAGTTTTTCCGAGAATATACAGAAAATTATTGAGTTGTTTCATAGTAGTGCTCCAAACAATAGAGACTTTACTGAGGAAATAAGACTTTTTTCAAGATAAAAAATAAGTAAAATATTATATTTGAAAGGAATTTGTTAACTCTATCCCAAAAATTACAGTCATCTATATTAAGAAAATTTTAAATAATTTTATAAAAAATTTTAAGCATTGTAAATCTCTATCAGATAATGCTCGCTATACCTAAATTTTAAACATTCAATAAAGTTTATCTGTATCGCGATCGGATATCCTTCGGTAATTCTACTATAACAAATTTTGTAATTTATGAAATATGTATAGAAATGATACCCGCGATATAAACTTTTTGTGGACAATATCTACCCAACAGTAGTTAAAATTTTTTACGTAATGATTTAAACTGCAATATTCTTCATCAACTAGGAGAAAAGAAACATTAGGTCTCAGAAATGGCAACCTCAGCAAATGTATTTATTAAAGTAGAGTATGATGAGGGGCAAAAAATTAAAAATTCATATTGTGGCTAAGTATAAGACATTCACACAAACGTTAAAACTCCCCTATCAGATATACAGCCATGTATTACAGATACCAGGGAGAATGAATTAAGTTCACCAAGTCTAAACCCTTTAGGTAGAAACAGGGCAAAAAGTAAAACAATGAACATTTCCATTCTGATCTTTGGAGATGATAGTTTTCTCGCTATCCTTCCAAAGGATATTCGAGATGCATCTTCTATTGGCGTAGAACTCATCAGCGATTTAAAGCAGGCGATTTCGCGCATTCCATTAAACCCACCAGATATTTTACTGGTACGGGCTAGTTGGGATGGCAGTATGGAATTATGTCATTGGTTAAAAGAACAAACAAAGCTATCCTGGATTTACTGTATCCTGATTGAAGATCGTCCCCAAGTCCTTGCTCAGAGAAATACAAGCAGTGAGGATTGGGAATTGGAGATGACATCCTTAGCTCTACACCAAGGAGCAGATGCGTATATTTGGGGTCTCGAAACAGGAGGTGAGGAGTCTTTACAAGAAGAAATGGCTCGCCATCGCTTGCTACGAGCTCATTTAACTGTAGGATTGCGGAAAGCAGAAAAATATCGAGAACTGATTAGAAAAAACGACTTTCTCTCGGTTATAGCCCTAGCTGACTCACTGACAGAACTGAAAAATCGCCGTGCGTTGGAGTGGGATTTACCCAGTCAAATTCAAAAAGCCCGCAGTCATGGGACTCAACTCTCTTTAATTATTTTAGACGTAGACTATTTTAAAAAAGTTAATGATACTTACGGTCATCTGGTAGGCGATCGCCTTTTACAATTGCTCTGCAGCCGGTTGCGCCACAACTTGCGGGTTCAAGATACTCCATTTCGCTATGGTGGAGAAGAATTTGTGATAGTTCTCCCCAATACAAATTGTGACGAAGCGTGTGGTGTCGCAAACCGTCTCAATTCCATAGTTAGCAAGGAACCATTTGCCATCAACAATAAACTCTCTCTCAACGTCACAATTAGTTTGGGAATATCTAGTTTGCAAGCAGAAGACGATGCAAAGGGAGTCAGCCTGCTTCAGCGTGCGGATCAAAACTTATTGGTAGCGAAAGCAACAGGGCGCGATCGCGTTGTCGGTTGCACCAGCCACACATTCCACCATACTCCACACCGCCAAACTGCTTCTTTTTTCAGTTAGGAACGTCTGACTCCCGAGTTCCTATTCCCCGTGTTTCCAGAACGCGAGTACACTCTGCAACCGAAGCCCTTTGTCGCATAACATCGACAAGGGCTTGGTACGCCGCCCAATGTTCTTCCAACAAAGTTTTTGCTTGGAGGAGACAAAAGCGTTGTTTGAGATTGGTATTGCTTCCAGAAAATCCCAAACTTTTCAACACTCCTGCGAGCTTGCTTTTATCGTCAGCACCCCCCTCAGTATTGTTATAAACTAGTGTTTCTGCAGCAATACCCGCCATCCAAGTTGTGCAATAACGATCCAGCATTTGAGCAGTTATCTTACCTTGTTCGAGTTGAGATGCTAATTCCCCATCATCAAAACTGACACCGCCTTGTCCCGGTTGTTTTTGTTTGATTGCTTCCCAAGCGCTGAGAGTGTAGCCAACCACTGGAATTCCCAACAGGTAAGCGACAAGAAAGTGTCCGGCTTCATGATGTAGGATACGTTCTCTGTGTTCGGGTGAAAAACTTGCCATCCAATCTAAAAGAAGATTACCGCCCTGTCCTTGCAAACTGAAAGAATCGAGAGTAGCGATTCCTAAAACTGTAAAGGTCGCCACTGCAGGGATTGTAGGCGATAGGTGAACGAGCGGTCCCAGCAAACTGGACACAGTCATGGCAAAGACAGAGATTGCTATGAGATTTAGGGCAGTTTTGCTCATATTAAAAATTGAGTTATGTAATGTAATATTTCTTAATGTGTTTCTAATATTATGCGTCAATCTTGACCGAGAAGATAGACTCAGCCAAAAATTTCTCCCCACAGGAGAGCAGAAATGTCAAGATGGGTATTAAGTTCTGAGGTTGCGCCATGTCTTCACCATTTCCAGGAGTCGATCCTTATCTCGAACATCCCGATTTATGGTTTGAAGTACACAGTCGCTTGATTATGGCGATCGCGATTGCTCTAGCGCCCAGTCTCCGTCCGAAGTATCACGTAGCAGTAGAAAAGCGGACCTACCTTAGTGAAGTCGATCTATTGGTTGGCATTCCAGATGTAACAGTGTTTTCTCAGAAATCAACTTTCGGGCGTTCTTTTCCAAATGATTTTTCGTCCAATACAACTGTTAGTACACAAGAACCAGTGAAGGTCTCTGTACCATTGGTTGAAACTGTCGAAGAAAAATATCTAGAAATTAGAGAGATGGGAAAGAACTATGCAGTTACAGTTGTCGAGCTTCTTTCTCCAAAAAACAAACGTGCGGGAGAAGGAAGAGACGCATACGAACGCAAGCGCCGTCAGGTGCTAGCAAGTATTACCAATTTGGTGGAAATTGACTTGCTTCGGGGTGGAAAATCTATGCCAATTATGGAAAGCTTGCCCAATAGCGATTATCGCATCCTTATTAGTCGTGGCGATCGCCGTCCCGAATCCGATTTGTATGCTTTTAGTTTGCGACAATCAATTCCTTCATTTCCCTTACCGCTAGTTCCTCTTGACATTGAGCCAGTCGTAGATTTACAAACTTTACTGAACGAAGTTTATGACCAAGCAGGATTTGACATGAGAATAGATTATTCTCAACTTTGCACGTTACCACTTAAAGAAGCAGATGCAACTTGGGCTAATACTTTGTTGCAAGAGAAAGGATTAGGGATATTCAGAAAATAAAAAATTCCCGTTATATTACATAGTTGAAGTATTTTTGATTCACCGTTTAAATATCTTACACAAAAATTTGTATCCAATAAATACTTCATGTTAATTCTTCGTTATCATCAAAAATTCCGTCCCCATCAATAACTATGGGCTCGTCTTTACAGGCTCCAAAAGTCTCTTCAAAAAAATTAGGAGGCCATCCTTTACCTTGCGTGTTATTTTCTAAATTGCTTAATGCGATCGCTTGAAATGTGACAGTGACTTCTAACTCTGCATTAGTTAGCCCGATTGGAACATCTAAATGCAAAATACCATCTTCACTAACATGATAACGTCTTGTTACGCTATGCATAAATATTTTCTCTTAACTTTCTACTATAAATAGTATTGAATAAATCAGTTGACTGCACTAGCTCGAAATTCAAATAAAAGAGATAGCCAGTTGCGCTCCAAATCTGACTTCTTTAAGAATTCGGAGCTTTGCAGCTACTTGATAACCGATAGATTTCTAAAAAAGGCGATCGCACAATTCGTCATTGTATTATTTTTTTTAGAAAAGGATTGGGCGAATAGAATTCGCTACTATACAAACGAAGTCCGCCTACGCGGACTAGTGAAAATTAATTAAAACCCACGCAGGTGGTGAATCCAGCCCTGCAGGCGGGTCTCCCGCCGTAGGGGACTGGTGAACCCGGAGGGGTTTTGCTTGTATAGCCGCGAATTCCATTCGCCTGGGCTGTAGAAAAAAATGCAAACGTTGGATGCGATTATTTCCAAATACCAATTCCATCACACAATTTGCGATCTTCTTCCTTAGCGTTGGGATTATTTTTCAGATAATTGTACGTCCAATAGTCATGAATCCAAGCACAGCCCTTTGCGAGTAAATCGTCCAAATCGAAATTCCACAAGCGTACCGTTTTGTCATCACTTGCAGTGGCAATGGTCTTGCCATCTGGGCTAAAGGCTACACTTAAGACATCTCCGCTATGCCCGGTGAGGGTTTGAAGGGATTTACCTTTAAGATTCCACAAGCGTACCGTACTGTCAGAACTTGCAGTGGCAATGGTCTTGCCATCTGGGTTGAAGGCTACACTAGCGACAACTCCGCTCTGCCCGATGAGGGTTTGAAGGGATTTACCTTTAAAATTCCACAAGCGTACCGTACTGTCAGAACTTGCAGTAGCAATGGTCTTGCCATCTGGGCTGAAGGCTACACTAGCGACAACCCCGCCATGCCCGGTGAGAGTTTGAAGGGATTCACCTTTGAGATTCCACAAGCGTACCGTTCTGTCAGAACTTGCAGTGGCAATGGTCTTGCCATCTGGGCTGAAGGCTACACTATTGACACTACCGCTATGCCCGGTGAGAGTTTGAAGGGATTCACCTTTAAGATTCCACAAGCGTACCGTTTTGTCATCACTTGCAGTGGCAATAGTCTTACCATCTGAGCTAAAGGCTACACTTAAGACATCTCCGCTATGTCCGGTGAGGGTTTGAAGGGATTCACCTTTGAGATTCCACAAGCGTACCGTTCTGTCAGAACTTGCAGTGGCAATGGTCTTGCCATCTGGGCTAAAGACTACATTATAGACAACTCCACTATGCTGGTTGAGAGTTTGAAGGGATTCACCTTTAAGATTCCACAAGCGTACCGTTCTGTCAGAACTTGCAGTGGCAATGGTCTTGCCATCTGGGCTGAAGGCTACGCTCCAGACAGTACCGCTATGCCCAATGAGGGTTTGAAGGGATTCACCTTTAAGATTCCACAAGCGTACCGTTCTGTCAGAACTTGCAGTGGCAATGGTCTTGCCATCTGAGCCGAAAGCTACACTATAGACAACTCCGTTATGCCCAATGAGGGTTTGAAGGGATTCACCTTTAAGATTCCACAAGCGTACCGTTCTGTCAGAACTTGCAGTAGCAATAGTCTTGCCATCTGGGCTAAAGGCTACACTATTGACAACTTTGCTATGTCCGGTGAGAGTTTGAAGGGATTCACCTTTAAGATTCCACAAGCGTACCGTATTGTCAGAACTTGCAGTAGCAATAGTCTTGCCATCTGGGCTGAAAGCTACACTAGTGACAACTCCGCTCTGCCCGATGAGGGTTTGAAGGGATTCACCTTTAAGATTCCACAAGCGTACCGTACTGTCAGAACTAGCAGTAGCAATAGTCTTACTATCTGGGCTAAAGGCTACACTTAAGACAGTACCGCTATGCCCGGTGAGAGTTTGAAGGGATTCACCTTTAAGATTCCACAAGCGTACCGTTTTGTCATCACTAGCAGTGGCAATGGTCTTGCCATCTGGGTTGAAAGCTACACTAGTGACAACTCCGCTATGCCCGATGAGGGTTTGAAGGGATTCACCTTTAAGATTCCACAAGCGTACCGTACTGTCATCACTAGCAGTGGCAATGGTCTTGCCATCTGGGCTGAAGGCTACACTATTGACAACTTTGCTATGCCCGATGAGGGTTTGAAGGGATTCACCTTTAAGATTCCACAAGCGTACCGTACTGTCATCACTAGCAGTGGCAATGGTCTTGCCATCTGGGCTGAAGGCTACAGCTACACTATTGACAAAATTACCATGCACTTCAAAACGATTTCGTTCTTTGATCTCGTAAACAATCCTATATAAAACAGAGATTGCCTTGGATCGAGTCTCACCTTCTAATTTCTTGCTTTTCACCTTTTTTCCCAATTTTAAACCTGCGGCTAAAGCCTCAAGTTCAGGGTAGGAATTCAAAATGTTTTCTGTTGTTAAACTTTGTGCCTCAATTTCTGAATTGACTTGTAGTTTTTCGGCTTGTACTTTAGCATTGTTTGCTTCTGTTTCTCTTTGCTTGGCAATATCTCGTTGCTTTTGAGCTTCTTGCTGTCGTTGTACTGCTAATTTTTCTGCAGCTTGGGTTTTTTGAAGAGAATTAGCTAACTGTTTTCCTCGTTGTTCTGCTAGTTGGCGTTGCTTTGCTTCAGCTTGTTGGGTAAGTTGGGTTTCTTGAAGAGAATCAGCTAACTGTTTTCCTCGTTGTTCTGCTAGTTGGCGCTGCTTTGTTTCTGCTTGTTGAGCTAGTTTAGTTTTTTGGAGAGAATCAGCTAACTGTTTTCCTCGTTGTTCTGCTAGTTGACGTTGCTTTTCTTCTTCTTTTTGTAATGTTTTAGCACGTCTTAGAGCTTTCTGTGCTTCTTGCTCGTTTTGTTGTGCTAACTGTGCGTTTTGTGTAGCATTATCGCTTTGCTTTTTTACTTCTCGACGTTTCATTTCTGCATACCAAGCTAGTACCCCCATAGAAACAGAAAAAATTAATAACCCTGTTACAAGCAAGGGTTGTGACGGCTTGAGGCGTTCCCACAAATCCCGCAACTTCAACGGTAAGTGTTGATTGACCCACTTTAAATCAAACACCCTGTGATAAATTTGATTTCTCACCTTCAATATCGCACCCTCTCGCTTGACCACACCTGAAAGCTTGAGATGCGATTTCACGAGCGACCTTTCTTCATCTAAAACGGGTAGCCTACCCCGACGAATGCTGCGATAAGTCGTCAGCACACCTTCTTCATCTGGTGCGCGTTTGGTCAACATATCCCGCACAAACTGCAAGTTATTATCTTGCTCGCTCATTTTCCCAAAAAAGTTGCTGCTGACTACACCATCAACATCTGCTTGCGACCAACTTTTCTGCTCTTTTTGTCTAATTATGCTACATAGCCGTTGTGTTAAATAAGGATGCCCTCCCGTCCATCTCAGTACCCATCCCAAAACTTGCAATGCTTCATCTTTTGGTAAATCTAATCCTTCAGCTAGGGGTTTTGCTTCTTCAAAAGTAAAATCTGTCAGGTCAACAAGCTGACCGATATTAAAGGGTGTCCTCTTGGGATCGCGTATTAAATCGCCGGGAGTTGCCACACCAATCAATACAAAGGAAAGACGATGAAATTCCGGTTCTGAAGCACGGGCAACGTATAAAGAACGAACGGCGGCAAAAAAGTCATCCGTAAAATTAAGGCTTAAAGTCGTATCAATTTCGTCTACAAAAATCACTATAGGTGTCGCTACTTCTGGTAAAAGCACCTCTCGAAAAAATAGGGTTAACCTTTGGGTAAAGCCTAAATGAGCACGTCCTTGCCACCACTGCACCACATCTGTGTCTAATAATAAAGTTCCTTCAATGATAGTGAGTAACCCTAAATACCACTGTTCAGCGGTGACTTGTGTACCAATCTGTGTTACGTCGATGACAACGGATTGAATTTCTTCTTCGGCAAGTCGTTCTACAGTTCTCACCATCAAACTAGATTTACCCATTTGCCTTGAGGTGAGAATGTAAGAAAACTTACTTTCCCGACATAGTGCGAGCAATTCCTCATCGGCTTGACGGGAAATGTAAACACCGTTTTGATTAGCCTGTACGGTTCCGCCAACTGTGTAAATACTTGCTTTACTCACGCAAATTCTCCCGGAAGTACTCGGCATATAACTGACAGCGCGGAACGATCGCTTTTCCTTCTTCTCTCACTAATCCTGCTCCCCGCAATCGCCAAAAGATCCGTTTATCAGCACAGTGGTTTTGACGAATAATTTCTAACAAACCTTGGATTAATTCTGTTTTATTATGTAACAGTGAGAGGTGATGGCGTAAGTGATCTCCGAAAGGTCCGCTATCATGAGTCGCATTGGCAAATAACTCACTTGGGGAAGTTTGCTGAATTGCTACTAAGTAGAGCGATCGCCGGATCAAATAAGGATGCCCTCCGAGTAACCCAATCAATCGTCTTTCCTCACTTGCGTTAAAAGGCAAACCGTGACTCTGGTTAAGATCTGCTACCTGTTGGGGGCTAAAATCTTCCATTTCTATCACTTGTCCGACGTTAAAGGGGGACTGGTTGAGATCGTCTATAAGTTGATAGGGTTCTGTAGAAGTAACTAGAGTGAGGTCAAAGTTTTTCCAAATGGGGGTTGTGGCGCGACAGTTATGCCAACTCCGCAACATCCCAAAGAAATCATTGCGAAACACAGCGTCAAACACTTTATCGACTTCATCCATTGCTAAAACCAATGGTTGTTTCCCCAATCCTTTTAGTATGTGGCGACTGATATAACGAGTACAGCGTTGAGTATTCCCCAACGGAGTACTCCAATATTCATCCACTCGATCTTCCATATCGAGTTCATCGGTAACCCAAGAGCAAAACTGGCGGAAGAAAAGTTCGCCATCTTGCAGGGCTGCTTTGTCAAACAGTTGGAAATCTAAAAACGCTACTCGCTTACCTGCTTGCTCGGCTGTTTCTTTGATGCGAATCAACAGCGAACTTTTGCCAACTTGTCTCGATCCTTTGATTGCGATGGTGACTCCTTTTTGTTCGATGGTTCGTAATGCGATCGCATCGCAAGACCTTTCTACATAAAATTGAGATTCACTGTCCATCGTCCCTTCTGGCATTTCCAATTGTGCAGAAGGGAAGGGACGGGGAAAGGGCGATGCCTCACTAACCCTCAACAAACTAGGCTTTTGTGCTTCGCCAATACTCAATTCACCGCCTGAAATCACTTGAGTTAACTCTGCTATCAAGCGTGGCGTATCGCTGTCATCTTGCCAAAAAGCCCAGTTGATGGAATCTAGGTAAGCACTTAAGGGATATTGAAACTGTTCTCGATATGCCAAACGCACGGGAAGAATAGCAGGGCGTCCTCCCTGTAGTTGTGCTAACTCGTGCGCCTTTTGAATTTCCAACCCTACCATCTCGCTGTGAACGGAATGAGAGGAAAGAAAAACAATCAGAAAATCAGATTTACGCAATTGCTTTTCTATACATTCAGCCCAACGAGTCCCCACTACCATTCTTTGGTCGATAAAAACTTCATGGTGTTGCGACAGGGAGTGATATAGTTCTAAAGCGACTGCTTCATCAGGCTCGGCGTTGCGCTTGTAACTGATAAAAATGTGCTTGCGTTCTGTTGGTTTGGTATCGGGTAGTTTCTCAATTTCCTTTTTCAAGGAAGACAATTCATCTTGTGATTTTTTCTTAAGTACGGGAGTTTGATGTTCTGATAAACCAACCAAACAAGCACTCCCCAGTTCAAAAGCATATTCAATGGTTTTCCCAGCTGCTAGGGCATCGTAAAATGCTCTAGAAAAAGCAATAGCTGCATTATCCCCGATTGTCTGATTTGTTCCGATCGTATAACTGACGTGTTGCGCGATCGCTTCTGCTTGTCCTTCAGAATAGCAGGCATTGAGTACCACACACTCAACACTTTCTGAAGCAAACAGCTTAAACATACTTGCCAATTCATTGCCTTGCACCAGTGCGGCTTCCCCTGCCTCATCCTCCAAAACAATACCATCCTCCCCTGCACCATGCCCGCAAAAGTGAACGATTTGGGGTTGAGTGTCAAGAATTGCCCGGTAAAAGTCACGAGATCTGACTGCCCATCTTTGCTCTAATTTAAATTGTTCGCGTTTGTTCGCTCGTCGCAAACCTTCATCAATCTCCTGTACCTCTTTATCCAAGCGCAATCGAGAGGTATTTTTAGGGTTTGCAGCCAGAATCAATATGGTTTTAACAAACGGACTGTCTCTCATGCTGGGGACTGGGTGTACTTTTTTTCTATTGACTCCTGGTGCCTGTAGGTCGCGATACTTACTTCATAATAGGTGAAAAAAAGTTTAACTTATGCAGAAATTTACTTAAAGATTGTCATTAGTCATTGGTCATTCGTCCTTAGTAAGGATTTTGGGTGCTGAAAAAAACGTAAGGGCGCAATGCCTTGCGCCCTTAATATCAAACCTTTTGGGTAATGCGATTGTCAATTTACAAGAAATTATCGTCATCGATATCAGTAGAAGGAGCATGAGGAAGTACAGAACGATCCGCATCCATCGTTTTTGCTGGGACGCCGAGACGCTTGCGAGCATCTTGCTCTGCTATTTGCCAATCTTTTTTGCTAGTAAATTGTCCTTTATCTAGGAGTGAGTCGCTAGTTGCTGCTCTATCTCGGGTTGGTTGATGACCATTTTTCCATCTGTATTTAAAGTCCATAAACCAATGGTGCCTCAACTAAACAGTTCTGTTTAATCTAATAAATACACTGACTGACCTACCTCTGACTTAAGGTAGGCTTGAGGTTATATCTAGGATGAGACATTATGAATCAACAACGAGAGTTTCCTGATTGGGATAAATTATATCGGGAAGGTCAGGTAGAATCCATGCCCTGGTTCAATCCCGATTTAGATAGCGATCTTGACGAAGCGTTAACAAAGCTCAATATTTCTACAGGAATGGCTTTGGATCTCGGTACGGGTCCGGGGACTCAAGCAATAATATTAGCGGAACGTGGCTACAAAGTGACTGCTACGGATATTTCAGCGACAGCCATCAATCAAGCTCAAATTGTAGCTAAAAAAGAGGGCTTAGATATTACTTTTAGAGAAGACGATATTCTTCACAGCAATCTTTCCCAGGAATTTGATTTTGTCTTTGACCGGGGCTGTTTTCACGTGCTTCCTCCAGATCTCAGACAAGACTATGTTAGGGCTGTACGCAGTTTAATTAAACACAAAGGTTTTTTGTTTTTAAAATGCTTTAGTCATTTAGAGAAAAGAGAACCCGGTCCCTATCGATTTACCCCTGAAGAAATTAGAGAGATTTTTACTCATGGTTTCAAGATTGTGTCTGTCCAAGAAACTGTCTATCAAGGTACTTTAGACCCGCTCCCAAAAGCATTGTTCTGTATTTTGGAAAGACAGTAGATATAAGAAATCACTCAAATACAACTGTCCGATTTCCATAAACTAAAACGCGATTTCCTAAATGCGATCGCACTGCTCTAGCCAGCACAATTCGCTCTAGATCTTTGCCTTTTCTAATCAAATCTTCTACTTCATCTCGATGGCTGACGCGGACTACATCTTGCTCGATAATGGGTCCTGCATCTAGATCCGCAGTGACATAGTGTGCTGTTGCTCCAATAATTTTAACACCTCTTTCAAAAGCTTTATGATAGGGATTAGCACCAACAAAAGCTGGCAAAAATGAGTGGTGAATATTAATTATGTGGGGAAAACGAACAATAAATTCTTGGCTCAAAATTTGCATATATTTTGCCAAGACAACCAGGTCAATTTGATACTGATGCAGCAGTTCTAGCTGTTTGGCTTCCTGTTCTTGTTTGTTATCCTTATTAATTGGGATGTAGTGATAGTCAATGCCAAATTGCTCGGCGACACCTTTTAAATTGGGATGATTGCTAAGAATAAGGGGAATTTCAGCAGTAAACTCTTTTGCTCGTTGTCGCCAAATCAAATCAAACAGGCAATGGTCTTGTTTGCTCACCCAAATGGCAATGCGCTTAACTGTATCAGAAAAGTGGAGTTCCCATTTGGCTTCTAAGGGTTGGGCTATGGCGTTAAACGCTGGCGCAATGAGGTCACGGGGTAAATGAAATCCCTCTAACTGCCATTCAATGCGAGTGAGAAACAACTGAGCTGCGAAATCTGTATGTTGATCCGCGTGGATTATATTTCCACCATAGGTGTGGATGAAGTTGGCGATTTTCGCCACGAGTCCCCGTCTGTCGGGGCAAGATATAAGTAACGTTGCTGTGGGAGTAGTCATGATGACTCATGCTACGACATAATTGAGCTGGTAAGCAAGAACAAAAGGATAGCTCAGTATTTTTCAGGTTTCTTAATGAATTGCTCCGCAAGATAATATCTATCATTGCGTAATTGTAAAACTACAGTCTGCTACACTCAATTTTCTTTATATAAAAATTATCATGATGTCAACTATTCCTCTTTATATAGCTCTTCTATTTTACGTTTTCATGGCTTTTTCTTTCTTCCAAAAATGGCTGGATTTTTTTATAGCAGATGCAGAAATGACGTCTGAGGAAAGGGTTTTCTCTACGATTATTTTAGTCATGGCTACCGTTTTCTGGCCTATTGTAGTGCCTTTTGCGTATCTGGAAGTTTTAAAGTTTCATCAAAAACATAAAGAAGTTATTGATTCATTACTTGCTTCATCAAACTCTAGGTTACAGGATAAGTAGTTTTTAAGGACTTGAGGCTACGGTGGTATATACAAGTCTTATATAGTGATTCTTGCGGTTTCGATCCCCCCTAACCCCCCTTAGCAAAGGGGGGAACTTAATTCCAATTCTCCCTTTTCACGATGTTTCATTTCTTTTCTAGAGATCTTTACACCAACCTAGCTGGGGTTGGGGGAGATGGGGGGCTCTTTAAGGATGAGGTATTGTTAAATCAAAAAATCTTTAAAACTTCCTGTGGTGTAGGGGTGGACACTGCTACCACCCCTGCTAACTACCAACAACTAACCAAGCCCAAAAGCTCATTGTGTAGATTTGGCGATAGTACCCAATTGAAAACCGGGAGGAAAACTCCCTTCCTCTTTGATGCGCTTAATTTCGGCTTCCGTTACCCGCAAATTTAACTTTTGAGCTAAAGCCCGGACAAGATCTCCTCGATCGATGACACCAGAAACAGCACCTGCAGGAGAAAGTACGGTAATGCGCTGTAACTGTTCATTTTCTAGCTTGTTAATAACATCAACAACAGAAGTTAACTCGGTGACGGTGGGAATTTCTGTCAGAGGATGTACAATGCTTTGCACCGTTAGAGTTTCCCATTGACTTCTTTCTATCAAACGCAAATCCTCTAGGTTAACCATCCCACGGTAACGTCCATCCAATTCAGCATAATAAACTTCTAAAGGATTGCCATCTAACAAGTAGGCATCGGCAAAGGAACGTAAAGTTTGGTTGGCGTCTACAACGCGAAAGTCCCTTGTCATGGCATTGGAAGCCACCAAACTCAGTAAGGTTTCTTGTAAAACAGTGACGCGATCGTAACTGCTGGCATTGCGGATGCCAAACCAACCAAGTAGAGCTATCCACAACCCAGTGACTAACTCTCCGGTAAAGTAATCAACAGCCAAGCCAAGAGCGATCGCACCATAGCCTAAAATTTGCCCTGCTCTTGCTGCTAACTTCACAGCTTGAAAGCGATTGCCTGTTGCTTTCCACAGTGCGGCTTTCAACACTTGTCCCCCATCTAAAGGCAAACCCGGAATCAGGTTGAAAAGTGCCAAAACTAGATTGATTCTTGATAAATCCCCTATCATCACACTCGCGGGGCTATTTTCTGGTAAAACAGTTACCAACAATCTTAAAAGAAAAAACAAGCCAACACTTACAGCCGGACCGGCAATTGCCACTTGAAATGCTTTTCCTGGAGTTTTGGATTCTTCTTCGATAGCAGCAATTCCACCAAATAAAAACAAGGTGATGGAATTGACTTTTATACCTTGCGATCGCGCTACCAAACTGTGACCCAATTCATGTAGCAGAACCGAACCAAATAACAGTAGTGCCATGACAATTCCAGCACTCCAAGCCAGCACGGGACCCCATCTTTGGTAAGCGACCCCAAAGTTAAGGGTTGCCAGCCCTAATATGACAAACCATAGAGGGTCTAAAAACAGTGGAATTCCAAATAAAGACCCAATTTTCCAATTTGTTTGCATTATATTTTCCCAAAATCTACACGTTTACAACTAACCAAAAACATATATTACTTGTGTTTTTTTTTACTTATATAGTTGTGTCGCACCAATCATTCCCGACTGAGATTGGAAAAATTGGCAATTGCACTTTTGTGATGCTCTACTTCTAGAATAAACAATTACTGCTAGAGAACAAATCTCAAATAAGACTGAGCCATTTTAAGAATTAAAAACAAAAGGTGGTAGGTCTTTTTACTTTGCACGCCAATCTGCAAGTAAAAAGACCTACCCACCTTTTCGGGATTATTAAAATTGTAAAAATCTAAATACGACCTAGATTGGTTAAGCCCAAAACTGCACCAACACCAATCAAGTGACCTGTACTCATGGCTGCGAGGAATGTACCAACACTAGGATTGTTAAACAAAGAAGGGAAGGGCAGAGGCATTTTGGGACCTACATGGGGAAAGCGGACCACTCTGGGAATAATAAACAGAGCTAACAGACTGCTGATAACAATAATTACCGTGCCACTAAAGTTTAAACCAACACCAGTGTTGGGAGTTGTAGATTGAACAGCTAATAACAAAGATGAAATCACGACTCGTCCTCCGGCAAAATGTAAAGTTCCTGGCGTAGAGGCGCAATACAACTTTGCTCTGCAACAAAACCCGAGTACGCCGTATAAATGCGTCTCTACAACCTTTGCTTATGCTCCTTCTGACGACGGTAATCAATCTTCCATCGGAGGAGAGGAATTAATCTCTCCCTTTAGTTAGAGCAAAATTGCTACAACTCTTTAACTGAACAAAATCCCCGACTTCGTTTCTCTCTGGTTCCGGTGTCTCTGGCTGAGAATGAAAACTGCGAGGCTCTGCAGAGTGCTCCACTGGAGGCGGAGCCTCCTGTAAGGCATCCCAGGCGGAGCCTGGGAACGAGGTGTGCGAAGTTTTGACAGCCTATCAAAACTTTTGCGACAGACTACTAAGCAACTAGCGAACCTGCAAGGTCATTGTTAAATAGCACCAATGTTGGTCAAACCCAATACGATTCCAACCCCGATAATATGGCCAAAACACATAGCACCGATGAAAGCTGGAATACTGAGGGGCAGTACAGGCAACTTAAAACCAACTTGAGGCTTTTCAATCCTCGTTGCTAGTAAAACGGATACTAAACAGCTGACGCTGATGATTGCTGCCACAGTCGTATTGATTGCCGGTGTTGCGGGAACTGTTGCGGCGGCTGCTAGTAAAGTTAATAGAGTCAAGAGCTTTCTCCTTCAGACAATGAATAAGCCGAGCGGTCAACACCCATAAGCGATCGACCGTAGTTTATCGCTCATGGTTGGATGCCGATCGCTGTTTGTGTAAACCACAAGAATTATAAAATCAATAAAGGGAAAACTGAAATTTTTTTATACAATTTGCTTATCGTATTCATTAATACATACCCTAAAAATTTCCATGTGAATTAAGATTTGCGGAATTCCTTAACCCCAACCTGTTATCGTATTGGTTGATTTGGAGAAAAAAATTATATGCGAATTAAGATTTGCGGAATTACTCAACCAGAACAAGGCAAAACAATTGCCTCTTTGGGTGCTACCGCTTTAGGATTCATGTGTGTCCCATCTTCACCGCGCTATGTCAATGTAGAGCAAATTCGGGCTGTTGTAGAACAATTGCCGGAAAACGTAGATAAAATCGGGGTTTTTGCTAATGCTTCCCTGGAAGAAATTAAGCAAACAGTCCTTGATTCTGGGTTAACTGGCGCTCAACTGCATGGAGATGAATCTCCAGAATTTGTTTTACAGTTACGCGAATATTTGCCCGATGTAGAGATTTTAAAAGCTCTAAGAATTCGCGGTACTGAAGACCTGGAAAAAGTAAGTTCTTATACAAATTACGTAGATACTGTACTATTAGACGCGTACCATCCACAACAACTAGGTGGTACGGGTATAACTTTAGACTGGGCTATGTTGGAGCAATTTAGTCCTGGCTGTCCTTGGTTTTTAGCAGGGGGATTAACTCCAGACAACATTCTTGACGCTCTCAATCAAGTTCACCCCAATGGCATCGATCTCTCGAGTGGAGTAGAACGCGCCCCTGGAGATAAAGATTTAGATAAAGTGGCGAAGTTATTTGAGAAATTGAAAGTAGTGAGTAGTTAGTAGTTAGTGGTTGATGGTAATTTCTCACAACTAACCACTAACTGCTATCCATTAACCACTAACTAAAAAAACGATGCTTGATGGCGAATCAGATTGAAATACTCTTCACGAGTTTTCTGTTCTTCTTGGAACACACCTAGCAATGCACTTGTGACAGTCCAAGAGCCTGGTTTTTGTACCCCCCGCATAACCATGCACATATGAGAAGCTTCAATCACAACAGCCACGCCTTGGGGTTCTAAAATCTGGTGAACTGCTTCGGCAATTTGGCGAGTGAGCCTTTCTTGAACCTGGAGACGGCGGGAATACATCTCAACAATACGGGCGAGTTTACTCAGTCCCACAACTTTCTGGTTGGGAATGTAAGCAACGTGCGCTCTTCCCATAAACGGCAGCATGTGATGTTCGCAGAGACTAAATAAATTGATATCGCGTACAAGTACCATTTCATTGTGACCTTCGTCAAAGATAGCGCCGTTTACGAGGTCTTCTAAAGATTGGTTGTAACCGCTGGTCAGAAACCGCATTGCTTCTGCAACTCGCTTGGGTGTTTTCAGCAATCCCTCACGTTCTGGATCTTCCCCAACACCCACCAGTAAAGTTCGCACGGCTTCCATCATCTGCTCCATCTGCTCCTCTGTTTGGGGATGCAAAATGGGTTCTCGCCCGTCGTGAGTGTTGCGATCTGGTCTTGGAGTAATGGATTCCGTTAAATCAGGAATAAGAGGAGATTGGGAGCGATTGGCACCGTTGGAACTAGCAATAGTCATGATGTCACAGTCTGTGTAAAGGTTTGAAAGTTAAGGACAAATTACAAAACACCAGCACTCGGCATAAGAATTAATTCGTCAATGACTGCTTGCTGTGGTAGCAAGGCAGTATGAAGAATTGATTGAGCCACAATTTCTGGGGTTAACATTTTTGAGCGGTCAAAGTTAGCATTGACGGTTTCTGTATCCCATAGCTCCGTGTTGACTGCACCGGGATGGATAACAGTCACTCGAATACCACGGGCGCGTTCTTCTTGTGCCAGAGTTTGGGAAAGGGCTATCAAACCTGCTTTGCTGACACTGTAAGCACCCCAATTGGCAAATGCTTGCTTGCCAGCTATGGAAGAAACGTTGATAATTGTGCCTGTACCACGGGCTCGCATTCCCGGCAAAATTCCCATGATACACTGAAATATGCTGGTTAAATTTAAATCTAAAACCAGATTCCAGTCGGATAGAGAAGTTTCACTCAGAGAGCCAGTGTAACCTATACCAGCGCAATTTACCAAAATATCGATCTCTCCAAAATCGCTAGCTATTTCCTGCATTTTTTCTTGCACTAGAGAGACACAAGACAAATCCAATGGATATGCTTTTGCTTCTACTCCTGCGTGCTTTGCAGCTTGACAAACCGTTGCTAACTTCTCCATAGAACGGCTCACTAGGGCTAGATCCATACCTGCTCGTGCAAACGCTAAAGCAGTTTCTCTGCCAATGCCACTACTTGCCCCAGTAATTAAAGCACGTCGTTTCTGCTCAACACTCATTCTGTCTCCCCACTTTGTTGAGGTTCTTAAACCACATTGCCATCTGGATTGTGAAAAATTTTTGGCTCAAATAAATTAAACAAAGCTAAAAATCTGCTGAATTTTTTATGGTAGCTGCTAGACTCCATATATCTCAATCCTGTCTGTGTTACGCGTTTTCTGAGTAACGACAGCAAACTTTCGCATAGAAAACGCTATCTCACCCCGATAATTAACGACTAGCCCACGGTCAAAAGCCTAACGCCAAAAGTTGGTTTGCTGTTGCCGTTGACTCTCGACTATAGACTAAAAATGTAAATGCCTGTGGCTTAAAAGATTGTTAAAAATCTTTAAGTACCACAGGCAATTATAGCATTGCTGCTAAGTTAGTAAATAATCTCAGCCCTGTCAGTGAGCAACTTCCGTGAAAACACCCATTTTGCGGAACTTTTCGTAACGCAATTGGCGTCGTTCTTGGGGGGTAAAGCGGTTGAGATCCTCCAAGTTGTCTAACAAAGCTTGCTTGAGTGTATGGGCAGCTTGTAAAGGGTCCGAATGAGCGCCACCAACGGGTTCGGGCAATATCTGGTCGATAATTCCCAAGTTCTTGAGGTCGTGAGAAATAATTTTTAAGGCAACCGCTGCTTGAGGTGCTTTACTGGCATCTTTCCATAAAATGGCAGCGCAAGCTTCAGGGGTAGCAACAGTATAAACGGAATGTTCAAACATTAAGAGGCGATCGCCTACACCAATACCGAGCGCACCACCAGAACCGCCTTCACCAATGACAGTGCAAACAATGGGCACATCAAAGCAAAACATCTCCCGTAAATTATAAGCGATCGCTTCTCCTTGACCTTGATGTTCGGCTTCAATTCCTGCCCAAGCCCCTGGTGTGTCGATAAAAGTTAAAATCGGCATACCAAACTTATTGGCGTGTTCCATTAACCGCAGTGCTTTGCGATAACCGCCTGGAGATGCCATACCAAAATTCCGGGCAACATTGTCCTTAGTATCGCGACCTTTCTGATGACCCAACAGAACCACAGGTTTTCCACCCAAACGACCCACACCGCCGACTAAAGCAGGGTCATCAGAACCACAGCGATCGCCATGCAACTCCATCCATTCATCACTAATGGACTGGATATAATCAAGAGTACTGGGGCGGCGTGGGTGACGAGCGACTTGCAGCCGCTGCGACGGCGACAGACTACTGAATATTTCTTCTCGCAATTGCATGGCGCGTGCTTCTAGTTGACGAATTTGACTGGTCACATCGACGCCATTTTCTTCCGCTAGTTGCCGAATTTGGTCAATTCTAGTAGCAAGTTCGGCTAACGGCTTTTCAAAATCTAACAGTAGCTGTTTACGCTCAGTAGTTGCCATTTTCAGATATTGGTTAGTGGTTAGTGGTTAGTAGTTAGTGGTTAGTAGGAATTTTTAGCAACTAACCACTAACAATTAACTAAACAAGCAATGGTCTAAAGCCGTGTTTCACCGACACCTGACCGATCTGCTCCATTTTCTCTACGGTAATCCGATTTCGACCCCAAGAGAAGTTAGTGTATAACTTCTCAAATTCCAACAACATGGATTCAGCAAAACAAGCAAACAATTGACGTGCGGGCACCTCCATATTGACAATTTGCATGATTTTCCAATCAATATCAAGAGAGTGCTCGACAATGCCCCCATTCAGGACATACACATCAGGATGCTGAATCTTACTTGCTAGATTTTTTGGATAACCGCCATCAACGAGCAGACAAGGTGACTTCAGAACAGTGGAGTCAATTTCCACGCCTTTAGGCATACTGGCAACCCAAACGACAATATCAGCTTGGGGTAATGCTTCTTCGAGCGACATGATTTTTCCACGACCGAGTTCTTCTTGCAAGTGTTGCAATCTTTCGCGATCGCGAGCAATTAGCAGAAGTTCTCGGACATCTGTTTTTTTATTTAACCACCGGCAGACAGCACTGCCAATATCTCCTGTCGCCCCACAAACAGCAACAGTCGCCTTTGACAGTTCAATTCCCAAGCGTTGCGATGCTTGTTCTACCTGTCGGCAAATAATGTAAGCTGTGTGAGTATTGCCCGTAGTGAAACGTTCAAACTCCAATTTAATATTGCGGACTTGTCCAAATTGCTCTAAGTTAAAGTTTTCAAAAATAATTGAGGAAAACCCGCCTAAAGCCGTGATGTTTATGCCGTGCTTTTGCGCGTGAGCCATAGCATTGAGGATTTTGCGTGTCGCTGCCTTGATCCGCCGCGACGCGAGCATCTCCGGCAAAAAACAGGATTCTACATACCGCCCTTCAATTTTTTGACCGGTAACACTAGTCACAGTGATGTTATCAACAATTTGGGGCGGAGCACTGCACCAAAAATCTAAATCTTGCTCGGCGTATTCAGGGTAGCCTAAGTTTCTAGCTACCGCTTGCGCGTGTTCCAAACTGGTAAGGTGTCCGATTAGACCAAACATGAACTATTTTATTAAGCGTATCCTTCGTATGGGGAGTAGAGGAGTAAGGACTGGGGTATGGCGCATGGAGCATTGACAAAATTGGGACTTGAGGATTGGGCAATTGGGTATAGTCTAAGGTTATTCAATATACAATTGCCCATTACCTGTTACCATTGCCCCAAGCTCTATGCTCCAGTAAGCCCGTAAGCTGAGAGACGCATAATATCGCGGGTTGTAAAACCAATATTACTAAGTGCTTCTCCGTACTGGATCATGAAGTCTTCTACCAAAGCTTCCTTTTCCATTGCTAAGACACGAGCATCATTCTCTACTTGGTTGAGCATTTTCCAAACAATAGGTAGGTTTTGGCGATTGGCTTCTTCTAATTCTGCTTTTGATTGTTCAAAATGTTCTTTTAACCAAACTTCTCCAAAGTTAAGATGGCTGTATTCATCTTTAACAACGCCTTCCGTGATTTTGCGGGCAAAATCATCCGCAACTGGAATGTAAATGTTGTAAGCTGCGATCGCAAAACATTCAATAATCAAAGACTGAATGAGCAAGCAAGTTACGACTTTACCCTCAGCTGCTGCTGTTTGAAAATTAGAATGCAATCCTGCAAAAAACTCCTTAGCAAATTGCAAATCGGGTGTTACCTGAAGATTGCGTCCGCAAGATTCAAAACCTTTCTTGTGACGGCTTTCCATTTTGGATAGGCGCGTAAGTTCATCCTTACAATCTGGCAGCAGTTCAGCAAGTGCCAAGTAATTTTCGTGGGCTTCCTGTTCCCCTTCAATTACGATCGCATTAATCCGACTATATGCGTCCTTGTACACTTCGCTGTGAAAATCAATTTCCGATTGCGCTGCAAGCTGCTGCATGGTACTGTTCACTCCTGTGCTGTGAATCATTTGATACCAAGTTTTGCCAAAGGATCGGTAAGTGGATAATTTTCAGTTGGCATTGCCTGAAAATTCATGACCGATAGCGATCGCTTTTTGGTAACTGTGGTTTAATTTAACTTAACAAGTCTATATGTTAATAGATTAACCTTTGCTGGCAGCATTATCTCAAGCTCGTCCATAGGAGAAGTCAGGAATTCAGAGGGAAAGTGGTTTTTCTCACGTCCTTTGCGCCTTCTGGTTCTGGGCTTCAGTTTTTGGCAAACAGAAATATGTTCTTGGCAAATCACTAAGAAACTAGGCGACGAGGTATATTTTTACTGGCATTGGTCAATTCTAACGCAGTGGCGTGATATGGCAGCCTTTTAAATTGTGACATCAGCACTGGCTGACTGTGCCATATGTCTGGTAAAAAAACTTAAATATTCCTGTTTCTAATGTAGCTGAGTTTACACGTGATAGGCAGTAATAACAATACTTCTATCAGAACTGTAGATAGATTCAACCTGTGGATAAGTGTCGTGTGACCACCATACTTTTACCCTGCTAGCTTGGGCGGGTACGCTTCCTACTTCGTAATATCCAGCATTAATCATCCTTTTTTCAAATTCACCAGATGGTAATATTTTAGTAGTGAACGCTGATAATCCTTGTATCCCGTGCTTATCAAGCGTCATAGCTACCTTGATACGTCGTAAATATTCGATATCCAGGTAGCACTAGTGCAATGCCTGTAGAATCATGAATTTTACCAGGGTATTTGTATGGGTTATCATCAGGTATTGCACCACCAATTCTTATGCTGAAGTATGGACACCAAAAATAAAATCCTGGTAGCAACAAATCCATACTGTAGGCGATCGCTCTTAGTTTTTCTTGTTTTTTGGGGAGTTTTGTTTCTGTAGAAAGGTTAATCATTCTTTAATCTCCAAATTTTGGGTTGTCAGACATTTTCCTTATAAAGAGCAAGAAAGTCCGTAAGTTCGTCAGGACAAACCATTAAACATCTCCGAAAATTAATTATGCGTTACCTGAAACCCGTAGAGACGCGATTAATCGCGTCTCTACGTCATTTCTTTTAACAGCAATCTCCTCGTCTTCCCTCTTCCATTCTGCACCGATTCCTAATTTGTTTCTTGAATTTGCAAACGGATAGTCCGTTCGCCCGGTCCGCCAAGGTTTAATTCCATCACTTCACTACCAAGAGGTTCCAAACATTCAAGGAGCGATCGCAAGTGAGGCGTACTAGCACCTGTATCTACATAAAGCCGATCGGCTAAGTTACTAATTCGCTTCCAACTCATGTATAACTTACCGATCGTTTGTTCTAGCTGAGAAGCTTGATTTACTAAATCCGCAGCAACACTCAAACAACCAACTCGTTGAGCTTCTATAAGTGCTGTTTCAATGTCAATTTCCTCAGAAGTGAGTGCTTGGACTTGAGCCGCAGCTTTTAAATATTTTGCCAGGTTACGGGCTTCTGTCGTAGCTTGCTTGATAGTGTCTAAATCGGGATTTTGGGCTATTTCCCTCTGTATGGCAGTTTGGTGAGACTCTGGTAGTTTCTCCATTTCCTTAACCAGAGGCGCTATATAACGAGGTGGAAGGGCATTTTCTGCTGCTTTGGTCTTCACTGGTTCCGGTAGCAAATCAGAAGACATGGCTGTCCATTCATCAGTCAGCTGACGAACCTCCCGTCTTGTGATTTTGTCGCCATTTTGTGCTGCTTCCGTTACCATCTGCTGAACTTCTGGGGCGGCTTTGGCAGTTTCTACAAATGCCCGTTTGCTAAAGTTATTGATAGCCCCTGGGTCTAGTTTCCCTTCTTCTAGAAGGGTATCAGCACTATTAGCAAGTTGGATTAAAGCATAAGCTTGGCTTTTGCTAATATCTCGTTCTTTTAACCATTTTAAAAAACCCGAACCCCTTCCTTCCCCGTCTTTCTTCTCCCGATCGCGAACAGCCCGTAAAATTCGCCCCCGCCAAATGTCTGTCTGCAGGTCAAAACGGTTACACACTTGCCAAGCCACTTCCACCTGCTGAAGAAATTCCATTTCTGGAATATCCTCATCGTCTGGATTTGGCAGTTGAAAGTCAAAATCAGCTGGCTGCTGCAGAAGCGCAGCCAAGTCATTCATGGATTCGTTATATTGCACGATACATAAGTCATTACTCTATGCGCGGTTTATTATACACATTCTGCAGAGGCAGGTTGTCTACTGTATTCACACATTATTTTTTATACCGAGTATTTCATACTAACCCCAGGCGATGTTCGTAATCGCGGCTATACATACAAAGTCCCTTCGGGTTCGCCAGTCGCCTACGGCGGGAAACCCGCCTGCAGCGCTGGACTCACCGCCTACACGGACTTATTTGTAAAATTCTCTCTTCTCTCTACTGAGCCACCAAAGCGAGATGAGGAACCCGCGCAGGCGGGTTTCGCCTGTATAGCTGCGAATTCCATTCGCCCGTACCGATATCAAGACTGAGCCACCAAAGCGAGATGAAGAACCCGCGCAGGCGGGTTTCGCCTGTATAGCTGCGAATTCCATTCGCCCGTACCGATATCTGAGCCACCAAATCGAGGTTGAAATCGGAATTCGCAAATATTTTCAACACGCGCTAGCCTAAAAGAAACGCAATAAATTTATACACAAGTCAGTATTTATAGCTTGACAAAAATAGAAATTTCTGTATTTACTCGATAAACCCAATAAAAAGATGAACCAGGTAGACTACCTCCGGATTAGTTTAATAGACAGATGCAATTTTCGCTGCCAGTACTGCATGCCAGAGGGGTCAGAACTTGACTATATCCTCAAACAGCAGTTGCTGACAGATGAGGAACTACTGACGCTGATCGAAGAAGTCTTTATCCCTGTAGGATTTAGTCGGTTTCGCTTAACTGGAGGGGAACCATTACTCCGTCCCGGTGTTGTGGAATTGGTTGGTGCGATCGCCTCCCTCCCCCAAACCCAAGACATTTCGATGACTACAAATGGCTTTTTGCTCGCTCCAATGGCACAAAGTCTCTACAATGCTGGGTTGCGGCGAATTAATATCAGCTTGGATTCCCTCGACCCAACTACATTTGACTCTATCATCGGGAATCGCGGACGGGGGAAATGGCAGCAGGTTTGGGATGGCATTCAAGCGGCTTATCGTGTGGGCTTCGATCCCCTAAAATTAAATGTTGTTGCGATCCCTGGGGTTAACGATGGCGAACTTTTAGATCTTGCCGCACTGAGTATTGACAAGCACTGGCATATCCGCTTCATTGAATTTATGCCTGTTGGGAATTCAGAATTATTTCGGGATCGCGGCTGGATACCTTCTGAAGAGATACGGCAACGCATCCGCGAACGATGGGGCTTGATAAATTCTCAAATTCGTGGTAATGGACCTGCTGATGTCTTTAAAATTCCTGGTGCAAAAGGGACCCTAGGATTTATCAGTCAGATGTCAGAATGCTTTTGCGATCGCTGCAATCGAATGCGCCTTTCTGCCGATGGCTGGTTGCGTCCTTGCTTGTTAAATGAAGTCGGTCAACTTGACTTAAAAACGGCGCTTCGCGAAGGAGTCAGTACAGACGAGTTGCAAGATCGAGTCAGACACTTGCTCGCTTTCAAGCCAGAAATTAACTTCAAACAGCGTTATTCTGGCACTGACACTGGCAACTACACCCGTACTATGTCGCAAATAGGGGGATAAAAAATTATGAATTATGAATTATGAATTATGAATTACACCTTCATCATTCAGCATTCATAATTCATAATTCTTTAGGCTTGACGTGAGTAGTATTCCACCACAAGGAGTTCGTTAACTTGCAGCGCCACCCATTCACGCTCAATAAGACCGTTGACTTTACCAACCAACTTATTTTTGTCAAATTCCAAATGGCTGGGAAGGTTTGCTAAACCAGGGTATTGTAAGTTAGTAGTCACCAACTCACGAGATCTGTCCCTGTCTCTGACCGCAATCACTTCTCCCGGACGACACTGGTAACTGGCAATATTAACCACACGACCGTTGATTGTAACGTGACCGTGGCTAACCAACTGACGCGCTGCGGGAATGGTTGGAGCCATTCCCAAACGGAAAACGGTGTTATCCAACCGCATCTCGAGCAATTGCAGCAACACTTGTCCGGTAGAGCCGGTAACGCGTCTTGCTTTACGCACGTAACGCAGCAATTGCTTTTCCGTCAAACCATAGTTCATGCGTAGCTTTTGCTTTTCTTCTAACCGCACAGCATACTCAGAACGCTTTTTGCGGTTTTGACCGTGCTGTCCCGGTGGATAAGCACGTCTGGCATTTTTACGAGTTAATCCTGGCAAATCGCCCAAACGGCGAACAACTCTAAGACGAGGTCCTCTATATCGGGACATGAGTATCCTTGTTTCAATCCTGCTTAATATTACCCAAAGATATGATTATAGCCTCAAAAAGGATAAATGCTAAAGAATAAACAGAAAAAAATCTTAAGATTTTCTAAAGGAATGAATGATAATATTTTCTTAAGATTTCAGAGCCAACACGAGTGAGATGCCCAACCTTCAATCCCCAATCCCGTTTTTCATAATTCATAATTCATAATTCATAATTCTTGAGATAGCATAGCGATGGGTGTTTGGAGAACGGAAATGCAAAGAAGAAAAAAACAAGCAATAAGAATATCAGTACCAACGCTAGCCATAGTTGGATGGCTGGCAATGACATCACAAGGTATGGCTTTATCCTTGGGTTCTAACTCTACCCTAACCAATGCGCGAGATTTTCGGGGTTGTGCAGCGCGACTCCTGAGCGCTGGTATAGCGGCAGAAACAGTATCACAAGCCTGTGCAGAAGCGCTAAGTCCCAGAGATTTGGGGAATTGCGTGTATAAAATTCAGCAAAGAACGCAAATAGAAGCAGCCACTGCACTGCCAACATGCAGGCAGGCAAGGCGTCCTGAAGATTTAGCTAACTGTGTAGTCGGTATCAGTCAATACTCTCGTGAGGTAGTCGATCCAACAGTTTTAAGTTACTGCGGTCGCAGTTTGTTACCAGTGCGTTTTGCACAGTGTGTCACAGGTTTGCGTGCAGAAATTGATTTTTCTGCGGCTCAAGCTTATGACCGTTGTATTGATGCCAGCGATCGCACAACTGGCTATTTACCCACGTTTATCCCATCAACCTCACAACCTGCGGAATTCAGTCCGAATTATGAGTCTACTCCACTTCCGCCTGAGGCTACCCCAACTCCATCTCAGCCGCCCACCGTTCCACCTGCAACGGCTCCCGGTCCTTTAACTCCGGGTCAGTAAGATATTATCAGTTATCAGTTATTCAGTTTTCACTGCCGACTGATAACTGTCTTACCATTCGGTTTGGCAATTCTTTCTTGGGAAAAACGCCAAGACTGGAGTGCCTTACTGTTCGCAGATAACTGATTAGTCCTCTTTTTTTCCAAACACCATCTGTAAAATCATGGGAACACCACCGTCTTGGTGATATTTGTCAGCCCATGCGCGAATAACTTCATCCAACTCGTCCATTGCTTGATTGTATTTCTCTGGAGGAATATCCAGTTCTTCCAAAACCCGCATTGTATTAGGTCGTCGCTCTGCCCAATCTCTCATCATTCGGAAGAATCGAGCTGTATCTTCCACCATGATGTAAGTGCGCTCTTGCTCGTCTGCGGGAGCGTAAAATGGGCGGGTGAGCGCATAGAAGGGCATTCCCCATGGAGAATCAATCCGCGTGACGGTACCGGAATAGAGCAAACGGCGTTTAATATGCTCTGCTAGCGCTTCGCTCAATTCCATGCGATGCTCTTCTGGCAAATCTTCCTGCGATCGCTTGTGCAGAAATTCGATTAATTCCAGAAACTCGAATGAGGTGATTAACTGAGCATCAGGAAGGTTGGACGGCAGTTTTTGCTCGATTTGCTTCTTCTCTTCTGATGTCAAGCTAGTTCCTGGAATGCGAGATCTGCCGGGACGCCAGGGGTACTTTTCCATCCACACGTAGGGTAACTGAATTAGATAGCGCGGTTCCTGAGAACCCAGCATCTTTAGGAGTTTACCCTCAGTCAGAGCTTGTCTGACTTCCTCTACAATGATTTTTACTCGCTTGGGCTCTAAGTGGTGTAAATGCCCTGTCATTCGCAGATTTTGTCCCTGCTCGAGATAGGTCATGTAAATCGCACACTTAGCTGCCGTAGCGGCTGCGTCTAAAAATGCCCCATGCCTGTGCCCGCTTGTCCTCATGGCACTAAAGGCTAGATATAGCATGATCTGATCCATTGCACTGGGGCCAAGACGTTTGATCAGATCTACGTCGTTACTCATATTACAAACAGTTGAACAGCACGTTTACGAGTTTTCGGTCAACAAAAAAAGTACTAGTAGCATACACCCGACTGAAGGCGTTGGCGTTACCTCAGTTCATCTATTATGCGTTAAGTGTGTGTATTGTTGGTAGTCTTGGTTTGGGATTTTATTCCGTACTTCCAAGTATTCAACCAGAGCAAGGGCTCTGATTCCTATCATCTCACTCCACAGTATTGCAAGCATCAGCTTATACGAGGAGCCACTACCTACATTTCCACAGATTGCAGTGTTCATCAGGAAACTTGTACCAATTGGTTTGGTGTATTCCCTTACAACCGGACAGAAATCACTCTCAAGAGTGAAAAATCGGTAAAGCTGTAGCTTGTTAGCGATCGCAGCCGTCTGTCCCCTGCATAAAAGCCTTTTCACACTAATTCAGCACAAAAGCTAAGATTTCAAGGAAGTTTCCTCCCTTGAGCGCGGTTAGTTGCATCGGCCAAAACTAGTTGTCGGGCTAATGGGTATTACTTTTTCTGAAGGAAAATTATGACGGGAAATCGCGAAGATCGGGTAGTGCTGGGGTTACTTGAGGTGATTCAGAGTGAGCCACTGCCCTTTCGCATTAAGGAATTGTTAAGGATTTTCTCTACATATTTTTAGCTGCCATCATCAGATGTTCCTGTATTGGGAAGCGCAAGCAGTAAAGCTGTTCGTTTTGGAAAAACTGGCAGATTTACAGACGGCGCGACGCTCCCGAAACCACCTTCTTGCTCAAAACTTCCGTTGATGTCTTGGCAATGCGGGAAACTTTCTTTCAAAAAGAGCGCAGAACTCCAATCAAGGCTATATTTCAAAGTTCAAAGTTCCTTCCTTAAGATCTACAATTTTTGATAATTTTACCAATAGCTACTTGTCAGATATGTTAGAGAAGATACAAAATGACAATTTATAAATATCATTAAAATAAGTCTAATAGATTACAATTATCTTTATACTCTTGTCAAGAAATATAATATTTACTATTGCATAAATGTTACTTACAGTCCCATGTTACTTCATGCATAAATGAACGCTTATAAAAATTGTAAATTGCTTGAAGCTAAGTCACAGTAAGCTTTCTAAGTCTTATTGCCTTGGCAAAAATAGATAAAAAATAGGAGGGGTGTGGGGTTTGACCCTGCGTTCATTTGCTAACAATATTCCTCAGCATGAGGAACTCTTGTAATTTTAAGTAAGGCTTAATTGTGCCTTTTAAGTTTGAAAATTAATTGGTTGACTTAGAAGGTTTGATAAAATTTCTGACTTTTTCAAGGCAGAGAGCGCCAGTTCCGCAAGTTACGAGTAACACTCCCAAAACTTGCTCAATTCCCAAAGTCTCTTGAATGATAAATCCAGCCAAAATGGCAGTTAAAACTGGTACAATAGCACTAATAATAGCGGAGCGTGACGCGCCAATTTTACGAACGCCAAAATTATTTAACAAGAAGATGCAGAGGGTTAGAACGCCCAAGAGAAAAGCACTTAAGACCAGTTCGAGAAGGATAGTAGGGTTGATTTGAAGGCTCCAGTCGGTCGGTAAAGGTAACAATAGACCAACAACTGACAGCACCATCATTGTGGCGAAGTTGATAAGCGTGAACGTTACTGGATGTACTTTAGTAGCACATATACGTGAAAGGACGATGTAGAAAGCAAAAGTAATTCCGGAAGCGATCGCCGCAATGCTTCCCAAGGATGGATTTCCCGTACCAATACTGACAGCGCCTACCAAAACCAACAATTCCCCCAAACCAATAGACGCGAAAGCACCGATACTGAACAAACTCAAGCGATCCCGGAAAAGTACCCAGGTAAATAACCCACTTAAAACGGGATACACAAAGAAAAGTGCGATCGCCATTCCAGTAGGGACTTGACCTATTGCAAGGTAAATAAATAACTGTGATAAAAACAAAAAGCACCCACTTACAAGCGCCAAAATGAAAGCCCGCTTTGCAGTAGGATGATTTGAATTTTTGCCCAATGAGTCAAGCAAGAATTGTATATCATGCCAAACTCGTGGATGCAAAATAGGTGCCAAAAGCATCATAAGTGGTACAACCACAAGCATCCGCAACATTAAAAGCAAGAGAGAATTTCCCAAATTTGGATATAAGAGACTTTGCACGTCAAAAACACCAAAAATTTGGGAACCAGGGTTAAAAATGACCTTGATGGCGACGTTGTATAGCGACGACGTCACCGTTGACAATACAATTAGGACTATACCAATTGCAGGCAAAGATGAAATGCCAATTTGCCGAAATAAAGATTCTTTTGGTGCTGTCGGTTCTTCTGGAGAAGCTTTTGTCACGCTTGGAGGAGATGCAGGCTCCACTGGCTCTGGTTCTGAAGATGTTACTGCTTCAGTTGTAGAGTTTTCATTCGAGATTGCAGACGTTGGGAATACGGTTTCTTGCGGTGGATTTACATCCAACTGCAACTTTGTAGGAGCTTCAACATAAACTTGCGGTTGTGGAAGACTTGGCTCATCGTCAGAAGCAGCAGTTTCTTGAAGTACAGGTGCAGTATCGCCAGATGTTGTTTGTAATTCTTGGCGCAAGCGATCCACCAACTCTGTTAAAATCGTTTCTCCCTGCTTCTGTTGATCGTGCATCCGGGATAACTGCTGTGAAAGACTGCTTTGATAGTTTTTCAGATCTTGTTGGAGTGAATTAAATGTGCTAATGAGTGCATTATCCAAAGAGTTAAGAAGTTTGAAAGTATTTGGATTGCTTTGCTCGGTTGTGTTGGAAGTTGGTGTTGCAGTCGTTTCTTGGCTGGTAACTGTTTGCGAAGCATTCTGAACTGCTTGATTTACCAGCGTTTCCAAAGAAGATTGGAGTTGCAACGATATGTGGCTGGCTAAAACCTGCGATAATTGACGAATCAATGCTTGCTGCTGGCTGATTTCCTGCTCCTGTAGGAGCTGTCCTTTTTCTTCTTGCAGATCTTGAATATCTTTCGTCAATCGCTCTTTATCTGCTTGCAACCGCTTCACGTCCTCCTGCAGCGACTTAAGAACACCACGTTGAATGATTTGCAACTCCTCAGTAATTGCTCGTATAGCAGATTCCGCCGAGCCATACGGGTCTCCTTTTCCTCGCAAGTTATCTGGTCTTCTTTCAAATCGCCCCATTATCTTTTATCCTTATAATCTATGTATCAAGCAACTTCGGGGCTATACTCCTACTATTTGCCGTGTTCTGTCAACGGAGATCGACCCAATCTTCTCTCACTTTGTTAACCTTTGGTAACTTAATATTACAACTTTCATCCTTGTTCTCAGGCTCTGCTTGGAAACGAAAGACTGGCGTGGAGTGATTGGGTACGTCTTTTCTCATTTCCAGTCCCTAGTTTAGCGCCCGCTCACCCAATCGATCGCGCCGAATAAAAGAGCACAAATACCTGCACTGAGGGGAACTGTGACCAGCCACGCTGCTGCAATTCCTTGGAGTGTTTGAAATTGCACTGACTTTGCATCTTTTACCAATCCAATACCAACAACACCACCGACAAGAGCATGAGAAGTGGACACGGGTAACCCAATTCGTGACGCAAGTAAAATGGTTGTAGCCGTTGCTAGTTCAGCACAAAATCCACTACTCGGTTGTAGGGAAATAATGCTTTCACCTATGGTAGCAATTACTTTTTTACCCCAAACAGCTAAGCCAGCAACAATACCAAAACCACCAATGATTAAAATCCATAAAGGAATATCAATACCGTTTAGGGGTACTGTACCAGTACGATTGATATAGACAATTGCAGCTAAAGGTGCTATTGCGTTACCGACGTCATTAGAGCCATGAGCAAACGCTACAAAACAAGCACTTAATAGTTGAAATCTAGCGAATAATTGTTCAACAGGATTTTGAAACCGGAAATTTTGACTGTCTCCCTTTGTCGTATCTTCCAACTGTCGCCAACTGTAAAACGTAAGACCAACAGCTGCTAAAGCACCACTGGCTAAAGAAATATCGTGTGCGGGTATTTGAAACCCAGCTTGTATTATCAAAAAATTTGCTATCGGTTGAGTAACTGATGGTAGAACAATAATGCCAAAGACTCCTAACAAAATTGCACTCAACCAAGGAATCCATTCCTTTAAGGGTATTAATGGGTTTGGTTGTTCTAAAATCCAACGCTTAATTTGACTGTAGAATAAAGCTGCGATCGCACCGCTAATAATTGGGGTGACAATCCAGCCGATAGTAATTCTGCCAATTGTTGACCAATCAATCGAATTAGCTCCTAAAGCAACCCAACTAAATCCCGCGATCGCCCCTACAGTTGCATGAGAAGAAGAGACAGGTAAACCCCGTGAGGTAGCTATTTGCAACCACAAACCACAAGATATAAGAACTGCGAGCATTCCAATGACTAATGTTTGAGGTGCATTGACAAATAAAGCAGGATTGGCAATTTTTGTTGCCAAAGTTTGCGATACTTCCCGTCCAAAAATGACTGCACCTGTAAATTCTAAGATCCCAGCAATTATAAGCGCTTGTTTCAAAGTTACAGCTTTGGAACCTACCGATGTTCCCATTGAGTTAGCAACATCATTTGCTCCTAAATTCCATGCTAGGTAGAAGGCGAGAATTGTGACTAGGATTATCAGCATTCAATTTACCAATTGGTTGATAAGAGAGAGAGGGGAGACAAGGGAGATCGGGGAGAGGGGGAAGACAAGGTAGCATATTCTTCCTTGTCCTCCTTGTCTACTTTGTCTCCTTTTCTCCTGTTATGGGATAAATCAATATTTTGTATGTTTCCGGAGTAGGTGCGATCGCCCTTTCTACAGCTGCTGATAAATCTTGTAGGGGAATGCGATCGCTAATCAAAGCTTGTACGTCAATGCGTCTGTTGAAGACAATATCAGCTGCTAAAGTTTGCAGCCGGTATGACGAGCTGTAGCTACCTATCAAATCTATCTCTCTTCTATAAAGAAGGTTGGGATTGATGGGAATTTCTATCTCATCGGGGAATTCAGCGAAAAAGAGAATTTTGCCACCTTTTCGGGTACAGTCGAGGGATTGGAAAAACGCTTTTTCACTAGGGACAGCTAGCAGGGTGACATCAACGCCCAAACCATTGGTTAAGGCATGAATTTTTGCGGATAAATTAGGATCGCGAGCATCAAATGCTGCTTCGGCTCCCACATTTAACGCTTTTTCCATTCTCGAAGGTAACAAGTCGGTAGCGATCGCTTTTGCTCCAAAATACTTCACCAACATGATAAACATCAACCCAATTGGTCCAGCACCAGTGATTAAAACTGTTTGTCCTGGAGCAATTTGGGCTTTCTTCACTGCTTTGAGACAGCAGTTAGTCGGTTCTACAAAACTAGCTTCTTCAAAACTGATATTATCGGGAATAGGAATTAACCCACCATTGCGGACAATGTGACCGGGAACTTTAACATATTCAGCAAAACCACCCCCACTAGGTGCAAACCCCGCCGTAGTACAGATATTTTTGTAAGTATCGCACATGGAAAAGTTATCATTTAAGCAATAAGCGCAACGCATACAGGGTATGTGGTGCATGACTGCTACCCTTTGCCCGATGTGCCAGCCCGTGACTTCAGAACCAACTAATGCTATAGTTCCTGCAGTTTCGTGTCCAAAAATACGTGGTGGTTCGTACAGGGGATAACGAATTTTTTTTATATCAGATTGACACAATCCCACGACTCGCACTTGAACCAGAACTTCATCAGATTCCAGTGTAGGGACAGGAATCTCTTCGTAAGATAGCTGATTGACTCCTCTAAAAACCTGTGCTTTCACCTTAATTTTTCACCGCTCAACGATATTAGATGTAACACTCTTCGGTAATTTTGTGCTGTGAAGTACAGGTTAAATTTTGGTAGTTCTTGGGTCTTATCATTTTATACCCGTGGCATAGCAACCAATCCGTACTGGGATTGTCTGCTTTTGGGGAGAAAAAAGTTTCTTTTTTGGTGGGATAAAGTCCCTGAAAACCTGTTTGAGTTGTTACTCTCGCTTTCACCGACGGTAACTAGCTAACAAATGGTTAAAATATACAGACAGCTTTGTTATAAAAGCAACATTGTCAAGGAACTCAATTTAGCTTTGGCTTTCTGTCCTCCACCTCCCGACTTCTACTTTCGTGCAACAGCCACGCATCTTTAAAATTTTGATAAAGAATTATTGCTCGGGCTTTCACTGATGATAGAGAGCTACCAAACAGTTAAAATATACAGACGACTTTGTTTTGAAAGCAACATGGCGAAAGAACTCAATATTGATTACGTTCAAGAACCAATTACCAGCGCAACACCAGAAGTGCGGCAAATTATTGAGCGTGTATGGCAACTGGAAAAAAGCCGATTGGATAAGAAAATTAACAGTCATATTAATGATGACATTTTGGCAATTGTGAAGGAAGTTGTCAGATGAAGTTGCTTTCCATTAAACTGTGTAACTTTCGCTCTTTTTATGGTAAGACTCCAGAAATTGTTCTCGCGGTTGGAGATCCTCGTAACACAACCGTCATTCACGGGAATAATGGTTCTGGAAAAACAAGCTTGCTCAATGCATTTACTTGGGTACTGTATGAGAAATTTAGCGCCGCTTTTGCATCATCAGAACAATTAGTCAATAAGCGTGCGATCGCCGAAGCAAAATCGGGTCAACCCATAGAGTGCTGGGTCGAGATAGCATGGGAACATGAAGGCATACGCTATCGAGTCAAAAGAGAGTTTCGTGCCTATAAAAATGAAACTGATTTTGATACAGGAAAAACCGAATTATATTTGCAATTTGCCAGTGCTGATGGTATCTGGAATTTTCCCACCCAAAATCCAGAAGATATCATCAATCAAATTTTACCCGCCAGTTTACATCAATATTTCTTCTTCGATGGCGAACGGATTGAAAAGATAGTTCGGTCTGACAAAAAAGCAGAAATTGCCGAAGCAACAAAGATTTTTTTAGGCGTTGAAGTCATCAATCGCTCTATCAAACATCTGCTCGAAGCCAAAAAAAGTTTAGAAAGCGAGTTAAAATCTATTGGTGATTTAGAAATCAAACAGTTATTAAAACAGCAAGAAAAAATAGAAAATGAACTAGATACCATTCATCAAAGACAGTTAGAAATTCAACAAGAGCTAGAATATCAAGAAACCTTTAGAAAAGAGACCAGTGTCCGATTTAGAGAACTGAGTGCAGCTAAAGAATTAGAAGACAGGCGTCAAGAATTAGAAAAGCAGAAATCATTCAATCAACAAACTCTTAGAGACTCTAGAGACACGCTTAAAAAAATTATCTCCGCACGAGGTTACACAGTTTTACTTCCTGGAATTGCATTACAGTTTCAAGAAATTGTTCATGCTTTCAAACAGAAAGGGGAATTAACCTCTGGGATTTCCAAAGAATTTGTCAGCGATTTATTGCTTTCTCAACAATGTATTTGTGGGACCAAATTCCGAAAGGGTAGCCAAGGGTACGAGAATATAGAAAAATTATTGGCTAGAGTTGGCTCCTCTGCGGTAGAAGAGACAGCAATTCGTATGCTGGCACAAGTCGATGAAATTGACAAACAAGCAACTCGCTTTTGGGAAGAAGTCGATAGAGAGCAAGCAAGAATAAATCAACTCAGACAAACAATCTCTCAAATTGAAAATGAATTAGACAATCTTCAAGAAAGATTGAGAAAAGATGCCAATGAAGAAATTAGCAGTTTACAAAAGAGATTGGATGAAATTGAAGAAAAAATCAGACATTTAATATTAGAGCAAGGAGCAAATCAGCAGAAAATTGCGAATTTTAAAACAGAGTTAGAAGTCGCAGTCAAGCAAGTAGCCAAGCAGAAATTAAACGAAGACAAGCAAGTTCTGACACAACGACGCATTACGGCTACTCAAGATGCTATAGACAGGTTAACTTTAGTTAGAGAACGTCAAGAGAAGCAATTCCGATTTCAACTGGAAAAGCGGGTACAAGAAATTTTTAGCGAAATTTCCTTTACACCTTATATGCCCAAAATCAGTGAGAAATACGAACTGACGTTAGTAGAGAAGACGGCTGGTATAGAAATGCTGGTTGCTGCTTCTACAGGAGAAAATCAAATTTTAAGCTTATCGTTTATTGCTAGCATTATCGATAGGGTAAGGGAATGGAGTGAAAAAAGGAAAATGCTGATGCTTCCTGATAGCAGCGCTTTTCCAATTGTGATGGACTCACCTTTTGGGAGTTTAGATGTTATCTCTCGCAGACAAACTGCCAAGATAATTCCCAAATTGGCAAATCAGTTGATTGTATTAGCTACCAAGACACAGTGGCGAGGTGAAGTAGAAGAAGAAATGGCAGACAGAATCGGTAGAGAATATGTACTGACTTACTACTCTTCTAAACCTGACTGCGAACAGGATTATATTGAATTGGATGGGGAACTATATCCTTTAGTAAGACAAAGCCCCAATGAGTTTGAATATACAGAGATTTTTGAAGTGAATCGTAGGGGATAAGGCTTTAGATCCCCGACAACTTCTGTAAAGTCGGGGATTTGAGAATAATCCAAACCTAACTCTCGTTCACCTCGATCCGGTGGCTCAGCCTGAGAATGCTTACCCAGAGGCTCCAGTATACAGCCAGCCAAGAGCAGAGAGTTTTGTTATATCGGATGTGCGAGCCCCCCTGGGGCTAAGAGGGGTTATAAAAACGGATTTGGTATCACACGTTGTAGATCCTGCCATCGCCCCCTTAAAAAGCTATCCATTACCCGGATCTTTCTCAACATTTACCAGAGGAATCACTCACGTTTTTTCTAAACCCGATCCGTTTGTTATTCATTCTCAATAAAAATGTAATTTTCACGATAAGAATAAGTACCATTTTGTCAAGCATGGTGAAAATATCAGCGTTCAGAATGGAGTGTAGGCAAGGGTTACAAGATTGTAAAGAAAGATGTGACTCATGCATAGCCTTAAAAAGGGGGGCTATGGTAAGCCCTATTTTTTGATTTGGAATTTCCTAACCCAAACCTAACTCTCGTTTCAGCAAGTTAATGGAATTAGAGCCGATATAATTGTCACCACAAATCAACCTGGGCGGACGAATAATATCATCCATAGTAGCTTGCAAGGCTGCTTGGGCGGCTGAATAACTCACTTGATCCGTACTAAAAACCACTTGTGCTCTTTTGACCATTGCTTGCAATCTGTACGTATCTTTTGGCTGCGCTGTCATAATCAGTATTTCATCCCCCCTCAAACCGTGAAGAATCACTTCCATTGCAGTCAAAATTCCAGAACTCATGCTAACTATGCCAAGACAGCTATCTTTTGGAAGGCTTTTAAACAAAGCGTATTCCTTGGCGTAGTCGTGTATATCTAAGGGAATTACGCGCACGGCTTTAGGCGCTGCAATAATTTCTACATCACCAATAAAATACCGACTTGTCACAACTGTAGCAGAGGAAGTTTGATCCAAAACAGCAGCTAATTCTTCCATCGGTACTAACTGCACTGGTATTTTAAGGGCTTGTTCTAATTCATAGACCATAAGTTCTCCCGCACCAATATCTCGAGATGGTACTGCAACCAACACTCGCGCACTACAACGCAAGCGCCAATCAATTTCTGCTAAAAATAACTCGCGTGCTTGACTCAGCGTACAACCTTGCGAGAGGAGTTCATCAAGCGCTTGCTGTACAACTTTGCTGGCTTGAGGATACTGTTTGAGAATCGGCGATTGCAGCCTGCTACCCCCCTCATGTCCTTGGGCGCGGACATATATACCCGAACCAGCAAGGCTTTCTACCAACCCATCGTCTTCTAACTGGCGGTAAACCTTGCTAATTGTATTGCGATGTAACCCCGTCTGCATTGCCAACGCCCGCGTACTCGGTAATTTGTATCCGGGTGGATATTGGCGAGATGCGATCGCAAACCGAATTTGGTTAAACAGCTGGTTGGAGGCGGGTATTTCACTGTCTGGTTGGATTCGGAATTGAAGCATCAACAAAGTCTCCTATGTGGTGGTGGCTGCATAAGACCAGCTGCGTTCTGCCAATCGTTAAATATATTACTTATAGATTCAATTTCTCTATTAGAAATTTCTGGTGCAGTTGCGACTGGTGGTTGATAATTGATCGGGGATAACCCTACGCTCCAGCCCAGAGCGATATCTCTATACTCACACAGTACTGGTAAAAACTATTATGGCAGAGCGATCGCTTATTACCACAACAATTAAAATTCAGCAAGATAACGTACAAATCGATGCGTACCTAGCAAAGCCTTTGGAGCCAGGTTCTTACCCAGGAGTGGTAGTATTACAAGAAATATTCGGAATCAATTCCCACATTCGGGACGTTACAGAACGAATAGCTAAAGAAGGTTATATAGCAATTGCACCAGCTTTATTTCAAAGAATTGCCCCTGGATTTGAGACGGGCTACACCCCACAAGATATAGAGGTAGGTAAAAAGTACGCTTGGGAGCAAACAACCGCACCACAACTGTTGGCTGATATTCAAGCAACCGTTGACTATCTAAAAACCGTCGATGAAGCGAACAAGGATAGTTTTGGCTGTATGGGTTTTTGTTATGGGGGTCATGTCGCCTACTTAGCAGCAACCTTACCTGATATTAAGGCTACAGCTTCTTTCTACGGTGCTGGTATCCCCACCCGTACACCAGGGGGAGGGAACCCTACCATAACTCTTACCCCAGAAATCAAAGGCACTCTTTACGCCTTCTTTGGCATGGAAGACGCCAGCATACCAGTAGAACACGTAAACAAAATTGAAGCAGAGTTAGAAAAATACAAAATTCCCCATCGCGTGTTTCGCTACGATGGAGCTGACCACGGATTTTTCTGCGACCAACGTGCCAGCTATAATTCAATAGCTGCAGCCAATGCTTGGGAGCAAGTGAAACAACTGTTTCAGGAGCAACTAAGCCCCTAGGCAGGAAAAACAGCCGTTTGAACAACGGCTAATAGCTAATGGCTAATAGAAAAAACAGTTAGCAATTAGCCATTAGCTGTTAGCAATTAACAATGAGTCTTTATAAGTCATGAACTCCGACGCGAAAATTTCTCAAAAAGCCGATTCGTCTTTTACAATGGACGATTTTGCCAAGGCACTGGAAAAACACGACTACCAGTTTCAAAAAGGACAGGTGGTACACGGCAAAGTTTTCCAAATCGATCCAGATGGAGCCTACGTCGATATTGGTGGCAAATCGTCAGCTTATATTCCCCGCGATGAGGCTTCTTTGAGAGCAGTTACTGATTTATCGGAGGTACTGCTATTAAATGAAGAGCAAGAATTCTTAATTATTCGCGACCAGGACGCAGAAGGTCAAGTCACCTTATCGCGAAAGCAACTGGAAATTAGGCATATTTGGGACCGATTGGCGCAGATGCAGGAAAATTCCCAAACAGTCCAGGTACGGGTAAATAATGTCAATAAAGGTGGCGTTACCGTTGATGTTCAAGGTTTGCGAGGATTTATTCCGCGATCGCACCTTACCGAGCGGGATAATTTAGAAGCACTCAAAGGACAAACCTTAAGTGCTGGCTTTTTGGAAGTGAACCGCAGCACCAATAAACTAATACTTTCACAACGCGTAGCAGCACGTTCTGCTAACTTCAGTACGTTAGAAGTTGGTCAATTGGTAGAAGGAAAAGTAACGGGGATCAAACCTTTTGGGGTGTTTGTAGATTTAGATGGAACAAGTGCTTTGCTCCACATCAAGCAAGTCAGCCAGAAATTTATTGAGAATCTGGAAAATGTATTTCAAATTGGTCAACCCATAAAAGCTGCGATCTTAGATTTAGATGAAGGGAAAGGTCGAGTAGCTCTCTCTACTAGAGTTTTGGAAAATTTCCCAGGCGAAGTTTTGGAAAATATGGAAGATGTCATGGCATCGGCTGAAGCCCGTGCTGAACGAGCGAGAAACAAGCTTTCAAGTGAGAGTTAGTGATTAGTTGTTAGTGGGTAGTTGTTAGTACACCAATTAACCACTAACCACTAACAAACAACTATCCTTAATCCCCGATATCGCGCTTTGGCGGACGCTTGTAAGTGAATGTGAAAGTGTCGCCACTGGAAATCACTTGCCGCATCTCATCATACATTGGGTAATTGCCTACACCACTCAGACTAGCCCAACCTCTTGCTCTGGTTAAACCTACAAATAACTGGTTGCGGTAATTGACATTACTTTCATTGCGAGCCACATTATCGAAGCCAACTACGTAGACCATATCCGCTTCGTGTCCCTTAGCACGGTTGGTGCGAGACACCGTTACCCCTCCCTCATGCCAGAATTTATCTGGGTCACAATTGGGCCATTGGGGAGTCAAATCATTTAAGTTTAAAGCTGTAGGGATATAAACATCAATACTGTGGTCTAATAAAAAACCAGCGACATCAACTTCCAATTCCACCGCCTCAGAAGTAGAGCCTAAAACCACGACTAAAATATCACGGCTGGGATTGAGACCATCAAACATGATGTTGTGCATGATGTTATCCGCTAGCGCTTGCAATTCTTCTCGACGAGAACTGTAAGTTTGAAATTCTAAAACAGGTTTGCCCCAAAGTTCGGGAATAGGATTGGGTGAATATTCTATTGGTCGATGCACGGTGATTGGCTTGCCAATCCGGCGAAAGTCTCCTTTGACTTCATAACCAATTTTGTTCCAATCGTCCCTGTTGGTAATACCTGCAAGCATTCCTTGGGGGCGTAGCAAACCCATACCGATAGCATGAGCCGCAGTAAGAATGGGTCCCGGAGTGCGGTAACAGCGACGCATAACTTCAGAACGTTTTATACCGCCAGAGTATTGCGGTTGTTTGCTCAAAATATTGCTCAATTTCTCCCCAAAAACTTCTTTTGCCTTTGGAACTGCGATATTATCTAAGCTTTGTGCTTCATCATAAGCCCAAATGAGGCGGCGTTCTTCTGGGTTTTCTTCATTTACGGGTCGCAATGCCTGATAAGCCAACCAGTAAATTGCTTGTTTGTCATCAAATTTGAGATCTGCTTCTGATACTAAATCTTGGCCCTCATCAATTAAGATAGCATCAAACATTGGTTGAATGATGATTTCTTCTTGCAGCCGTTTGCACAGGTCTGCTAAACCTCGATTGGGTTGTCTTTCTTTTGTATCTGCAACTTTCTTGCGTTTTTTACCGTGGGACTCGCAAATTGTCCCATACAAGCCGGGATGATCTTTTGCGCCCCAAGCATGAAGGACACGCAGTTTGTGATTGGTTTTTGGATCGTAAGTTAACTCACCACCACTGAAGCGGCGAATCCATCGATCCAATAGCTCGGCGATTAAGTCATACAAAGAGCGAGTGAAAAACACAATGGCAATGTCCCAGTCTGGATGCTTGAGGTGCATGTGAGCTGCTTTCTGACACAACAGTACTGTTTTGCCTGAGCCTGCAATACCTCTAATTCTTTGAGGACCGGGAGGTATTTCTTTGCCAATATGCTCTTGTTGCAAATCAATTTCGTATAGCTTTTGCCCCAAATTTTCCATAACCCTGGCGCGGCTGTTGTCTGCGATAAGCCGGGTACGGCTTGCGCCAAGGGCGATTGCAGATGTCGTGCGATCCGCTTCTTTGCGAAGGATTGGCGTACCGCTAACCACTGACAGTAGTAATTCCCAGTCTCGATCCTCTAAGTTTTCTCCAGGAACGACAGCACAGATGTGTTGAATTCGTTCCACACAACTGACTTTGCTTAATTGGTCTTGAAAAATCAAAGGAGGACAGTTGGGTATTTGGTCAAAGCCTCTTTGTTGCCATTGTTCTTGGGTAATCAGGGGAAGTGCAACAAGAACTCGTCCTTTAACCTTATGCCCAATAGCTGCTTTATTATTATCTGTGTATGCCTCCTCCCGATTTGGATTGTCTCCAACGGAGTAAGAGGGCTCTGGCAAAGCCGAATCAGACATAAGACGAGCATCGCGATCGCAGTACGCAATCAAAGTCCGTAATTGATGTTCTGCTTGTTGATAGGGGTTGGCTTCTGTAATGTGAAAGTTCTGCAATTGCCAGATCCCGTCATTAATACCAGCAATTTGGTCGATTGTGACGGACAGTATTTCAACGATCCATAAACCAAACTCGCGATCGGCAATCAGAATATCGGGTTCTTTACGAATCTTGCCCACCTTGGAGAAAATGGGATAACGCCAGTAAGCTATGCATTGTCTGTCGGAAAAAGCATTTTTGATAGAGTCCCAAACTTTTTGTTCACCTGCTTCATGACTGGCTTTTAGCGGTTCGGTAGTAATAAATTTGCTAATTTGTTCTTCGTTAGCAACTGCCATTGAGTACCTGCCTGTATCGTTATTTTTTGGACATGGCGGCACCCTGAATATTTAGCAAGCTATCACAGGTAACTTATTTTTTAATACAGGAAGGTTACGGATCGTCTTTTATTAAACAATCCAGTGTATGTACTAAATTAAATAAGAAATTTGTATAAATTTATTTTACAAGCAGTGGAGTTTGTGCCAATCGCTAATGTTGCACAATCCCCAATCGATCTCCTCTTAAGATTGCGTCTAAAGAAGTGATACTCTTACTGAACCAGTTGTAGCAACTGCCCCGAAAAAGTTGGTTTTGGAGTCTTTGCATGTTATTATGATTTACTCAGTGAAAAACCTTCACAGTCATCTCCATGTTCTACGTAGCGGGCTTCCGCTCTTCGACACGGGTGAGGACAGAATCTCAAAGCCGTTTTCACGAAGGGCGAAAATATCCTGAAACATACTTCTTTATAGAGAAAATTGAGGTGCAACTCAACTAAAAAACTGCGGTTCATCTAGTTGATTTGCATCAAAATAAATGCTTTTGCGTCACAACTTTTACCAAGTAGAGACGTAGGATTCTGCATATCTAAACACTTTATCTTGTCTGCTGAATTAATGAACAGAGAACAAAATAGAGCACGCATCACAATGACAAATTTTTTGGAGAGGGGAAATGATTAAGAACGATTATCAATTGATGGTCACAAAATCTTGGATTGAAAAATTCCATCAAGCTATTATGAATTTGTATCAGAATGAAGAAAAAAGGCGTAAAGATCCAGAGGGTTGGCAACTGTTAATAGATTCTTACTATGCTCATATTAAAAATCTTCATACAGAAATAGCAGAATATAAAAATCTGAAAAATCACAATCCCGAAAAGTCTCTGGTTCTACAAAATGTTAACCTTAACATCGATGAAATTGGAGAAATTTTAATTAAGGTGAGAATTGCCAAAAAAATTACAGAGAAAGAACTAGCAGCACTGACTCATTTAACGGAAGAGCACATCAAAGAATATGAAAAACAAGATTATCAAAACGCTAGTTTTGATACCATAATTGAGGTTGCAGATGCTCTAGGAGTGAAGTTGCAACATTGTATAGTGGTTGCAGAAATTAATGAATTCTTGGAAAGTCAACTGATGGAAGTTCGGGAAGCTGAGAAAGTTGATGCCGAATTTCAATCAGTCATTGGTTTGATGGATTGCAATTGATGGGAATATTTTAGATTTTGGATGGAAAAAAGCTTGCTTGGATTTAATCTCACCGAACTATGAGTTTCCTTCTGTTTTCAAGTTGGTGAACTTTACACTTCCAGCGATCGCTCTGTATTATCTAGATGTTTTTCAGGTATCAAAGTTCCACATATTTTTCGCTCTTAGCTATGATTTTCGACTCAAGCTTGTTAAACACACTTCATTTTGTCAAAAGTTCGTTTTTGTAAAACCCATGTAAAAACGCAAATATAGTAACGAATTAGGTAGCAGATATAACGGATGGATTTGTAAGGTCGATCGGAATAGCCATCTGTTACATCTGTCAAGTATTCCGTTTACGGCAGTGGCGCAATCTCAAAGTCATTGAACGAACAAACATTGTAAGATGTCGCAGCTAAAGCTCTTACCAAGCACTAGTCTAAAGTTACTAACGTAGCATTAACCTGCTGTGAAAGGGCGACGTAAGAAGCATCACAGGCAGAAATTCCATAAGATATTGCAATATTTGCTGCATCTTCCATCAAATCAGCTGTTGAAACAACACGTAGGGGTTTTGTTGACCAACTTATATCAGATCTATCTAAGAATGACTATCGGTGAATAGAGGTGGGGAGGAATTAAGTTACAGCTTCTAACCCTTTACTGTTAGGTATGTTTTGTCAGCCAATTCAATAAGAGTTGATTGATTTGCTGCGATCGCTCGAGCATAAACCAATGCCCAATCCCCTCAATCCGTTCGTATTGCCACTGAGCCGATACGTATTGTTGAGATATTTCGTCTGTTAATTTATTGTCCGGTTTCCTGTTCTGTATCCTCTACTTCTCCAAAAATTCGTTCTATGTTCTGCGATCCACGAAGAATACGCACAATCTCAATCCCTTTGTCTGTGGGACGGTAAAAAATGAGGTAACTTCTACTGGAAAACTCCGTAGGGAAGGAGCTAGGTTAAAGCGTTGTTGTCCCAATTGGGGAAATTTAGCGAGTTTTGGAAACTTTTCTCGCAGCTTGTCAAAAAGATTATCGGCAACCTGTGGGCTGTATTTAGCAACATAATTCCAGATGTTTTCAAGGTCCTGCATTGCTTGAGTAGAAATCCTATACCGACTCATGAAGCGTCTCTACTTTGCCAACCTTTTTCGTCCTCGTGCTTTAATATCCTCAAACAAAGTTGAAAGTGAGTCTTCGTCGTATTCGGTATACTGACCGTTCTCAAGTTGTTCAATTCCAATTTCAACCTCATGCCGTAATGCCTCGAGCTTTAATGCTCGAAGTTCTTCCTCAACGTGCTCAAGCCGATCCATCATTTCCTGGAAAGCTTGTGCCTCATGCACCACAACCTCAGCTTTGCCATTGACCGTTAACACCAGTGGCGACTTTGTTGCTTTTATCCGCTCTACATAGTCCTTGGCGTTTCGCTTGAAGTCGGTAAGAGTTTGAATATTTTCGAGATTAATCTTGATTGCCATAGCATCAAATAAAGCACTTTATGAAGCATTTTATTAAATGCTACCTCCAAAATGGTTTATATTTTAGCTTTTAATGGATATTTGTAATGCAAGCACCCGCTTCATAAATCTAGCATTCCGTTTATTACTTTACGCAACCTCAATGGGATTTTGGGTATTTTACATATTGCAGATCCAACCCACTCCTTAAAAAGGGTAGCTACGCGTAAGTTCTAATTACGTTGTTTTTTGCTCGATCTCCAAAAACGGAGAGGGGGAGATTCGAACTCCCGGATGCTTTCGCATCATCCGATTTCAAGTCGGACGCAATCGACCACTCTGCCACCTCTCCAGTAAAGCTGCAGCTATTCGCTGTCAGCTGTCAGCGATATTTGCTGACCAGTTAATAAGTATATCTCATTCTCACGCAGTTTGCACCACTGGGCTGGGTTTTTTATAAAGAATTTCTTCTGAGGCAACAGAGAAATCTTTGCCAACCCAAACAAGGGAGGCTTGGGAGACGGAACCGCTTTCTAACAGAACAATTGAGAAGTTACGTTGCTTGCCCTCGTTAGTTTCCACAATTCTGGGTACACTGGCGGCATTTAAGTAAACAACGCCCTCTGGACTGGTGAAAACACGTTTTCTCGGTTCTTTTTTGGTGTGCCGCAGGGTGTGGTGCATGTGACCAAATGTGACCAGGGGAATGGTTTTACCAGCAATCATTGACTGCGCGATCGCTTCTGCCAAATCGGGGTCACCAAAGTCACCTCCTATGGGATGCCAATCTTTACCACAGGGGTCTTCCGGACGTTCGCCCAGTCCTATCGGTCCGTTATGACCGATAAAAATGATATTCTCATAAGCCGCACTTTTTGCCGCAGCGACAATGCGGGCTGTGGAATCTTCAAAACTGGTTACTCCAAACCATTGTTGGTAGAAATCGGCATATTTCCACTCAGGTCCACCCCAGCTAAAGGGACGACCACCAACAACGGTTAAATTCCAGTTGGGAAAATCTAACTTCCCGTACCCAACTTGGGTTTCACCTAACAAATCGAGTTGTTGCTGTACCCAGTTTTCCTTCGTGCGATCGTAAGGACACTTCTTTCGTCCCCATTCGGTGGCTGTGTACCATGCATCGTGGTTTCCCATGACTGCTGCTTTGGGTATGTCGAGGGATGCGATCGCTTTCACTACGTCTACCGATTCATTGCCAAAATCACCAACAAATAGCACTAGGTCAACGCCCAAATGCTTGAGTGCAATGCCATCTTCTTCTTCCCATTGGTCGTGAACGTCTCCTACTACAGCAATTTTTATCGTTTTTGAGTTTGTTGTCTGACTGGTCATGCCACTTTCCAAGCATATCTGTTTTTAGCATAGGAAACTTATGGGGTTTTGACACAACTCCAAGGAAGGAGGGTTACCCTCCAGCTATTTTTGGTAAAAACTACTATAATTGAATCCACGATACAAAAATTTGCAAATCTAATACAACCTAACTGTGTTTACTACCGCATTAGCTCAACGTGGAAAAACGGAACAGGGCGATCTACCTCTAGATTTATTTGCAGCCATCGAGAGTCTTAAAAAAGAACTCAACGCGATTGTCCTGGCACATTACTATCAAGAACCCGATATTCAAGATATTGCAGACTATATAGGAGATTCGCTCCAACTTGCCAAAGCCGCAGCCAACACCCAGGCGGATGCGATCGTCTTTGCTGGTGTCCACTTTATGGCAGAAACGGCAAAGATTCTCAATCCAGATAAATTGGTACTTTTACCGGATCTCAATGCAGGCTGTTCTTTGGCTGATAGTTGTCCAAGAGAAGCATTTGCCGCTTTTAAAGCCTTACACCCAGACCATATAGTAGTTTCTTACATCAATTGCTCTGCTGACATTAAAGCACTGAGCGATATTATCTGCACCAGTTCCAACGCTGTTAAAATTGTTCAACAAATACCAAAAGAACAGCCCATTATATTTGCGCCAGATAAAAATTTAGGGCGGTATGTGATGGAACAAACGGGACGAGATTTGGTATTGTGGGATGGAAGTTGTGTTGTTCATGAAACTTTTTCTGAAAAGAAAATAGTGCAGCTAAAAATTGCTCACCCAGAAGCAGAAGCGATCGCTCACCCTGAATGTGAAACCAGTGTATTGCGCCATGCCACCTTTATTGGTTCGACAGCAGCATTACTCAAATATTGTGCGGAAAGCCCATCTCAAGAATTTATTGTTGCTACGGAACCGGGTATCATTCATCAAATGCAAAAACAAACGCCTTACAAACGTTTTATACCCGCACCTCCGATAAACAACTGTGCTTGTAATGAGTGTCCCTTTATGCGGTTAAATACCTTAGAGAAGCTATACTGGGTAATGAAAAATCGAACTCCGGAAATTACTTTACCAGAGCATACTCGTGTAGCTGCATTAAAACCCATTCAGAGGATGCTAGAGATGAGCGCTTAAAGCTAAGAAGGTTTTTTCTTAGATTCTTTTTCAGCAGCTTCACTATATTTTTTGTATAGTTTTGTACGGATTTGAGCTTCCTCATAACGGCTGTGGTTGGGTGGTACAGATTTCATTAATTCTGATGCTCGTTGCCATCGAGCCGCCAAGTCTAACCATTGTACTGAGGTTTGAGCTGTCTTACCAGTTGCAGAAGCTTGATTGGCAATCCGCACTGCTGCTGAAAAGGGATCTTCAGATGACGTAGAAGCAGCTCGACTGCTAGTAGTCGGTTGATTGGGAAAATTACTTTGATTTGTTATTCCTGAAACTATTGAATTCAGTGTTTCGGCGCGATCGGCATTTTTCGATTTATTGCCTAACGAAGTATAACCGACCCAACCGAGAGACAGTAAAAACACGACACAGCTAGCGCCTCCTAACAATCTTTTGGCAGAAGCGTTTCTGAATTTGTTCTTTTTATTAACTACGACAAGACGAGAAGATTGAGAGGTAGGGAGAACTGCTTTGCCTTGTTCTTTCTTTCGCTCTTTAAAATCTTTTACCAACTGCTCAAAAATATTCGGTTGAACTAACGTAATTTCCTGTGACCAAAGCAATTGATTCTCAGGGTCACGACTAATTTCCTCTAGCCACAGCAATTGCTGTTCCCGAACAATACGACTATTTATATTGACCCGATAAATGTTCCGTGGTGCAATAGACTCAAGAATTTGTTGGACTTGCTCAACGAGAGTCTTTTGTTCGAGGTTATCTATTGTACGTGCCTCACACAGTAATTGTAAAACACCAGCGTCAAAAATAGCTCTAGTTCTGACGCCCGAATTAGCGAGTTTCTCGTTTAACACTTGAATAATTGCAGCAACACTACCTTGGTGAGCCTGCCAATCGATATCATTTATCCGATCTACCATTTCCATTTGTGGATATGTAATAGCTGTTTAACCCTGAATTAATTGACAAACAAATTTAATTAAAAAATTTTGACTTTGTCTTGATTTAGATTTTATGTGTAAAAATCAGAGGATGCCACATTCGCTAGAAAGTGGGTATGGTTGTACCCTGTTTAATCCATGAATTACATTAACTTAATAATAATTAAAATTTTGACTCTATATCTATAATACAAAATTCATAATACACAGATTACAAAAATGCTTTGTACAATAGATGACAAAACGGTGGCAGTTTTTCTACTTGGTATGTGTTGCTGTGTGTCTTCTATAAGAATACTGAAGTTACGTGACGATATCCGGCAAGAAACTTGCCAGACCAAAAACAAAGCCCCGGTCCTGACATAGAGGAACGGGGCTGTGTTGTAAAAATCAACCTGGCACCGAGCTATTTTAGCAGGCAGCAACCCGCCAACTATCGTCGCCGCATCAATGTTTCACAACTGAGTTCGGGATGGAATCAGAGTGGGACCACTGAGCCATAGGCACCAGGAATGAATGATGAATGATAAATTATGAATGATGAATAACATCCAAGGATTTATCTTCTTTGAATTCAAAACCCTGAAGACTGCACAGAAAAGCGAAACAAGTGTGAATTGTGAATTGAAGAAGATTGTCATCATTCATCATTCAGAATTCATCATTGAGATGAGGTCAAGACCTCGGTCTGTTAGGACAACTTGGCTAAGTACATTACTGCACGTACACCGACTGCCTATGAACAGGTGTTCTACCTGTGACCTTACCTACTTGTAGTAGTCAGAGCACTCATCTTGAGGTGGGCTTCCCACTTAGATGCTTTCAGCGGTTATCCGCTCCGCACTTGGCTACCCAGCGTCTACCACGGGCGTGATAACTGGTACACCAGCGGTGCGTTCCTCCCGGTCCTCTCGTACTAAGGAGGACTCCTCTCAATGCTCTTGCGCCTGCACCGGATATGGACCGAACTGTCTCACGACGTTCTGAACCCAGCTCACGTACCGCTTTAATGGGCGAACAGCCCAACCCTTGGGACGTACTTCCGCCCCAGGTTGCGATGAGCCGACATCGAGGTGCCAAACCTCCCCGTCGATGTGGACTCTTGGGGGAGATCAGCCTGTTATCCCTAGAGTAACTTTTATCCGTTGAGCGACGGCCATTCCATACTGCGCCGTCGGATCACTAAGACCGTGTTTCCACCCTGTTCGAGTTGTAGCTCTTACAGTCAAGCTCCCTTATTGCCTTTACACTCAACGCACGGTTTCCAAGCGTGCTGAGGGAACCTTTGTGCGCCTCCGTTACCTTTTAGGAGGCGACCGCCCCAGTCAAACTGCCCATCTGAAACTGTCTCCCGATTGGATAGACAATCGTGGGTTAGAATCCTAGCTTCGCCAGAGTGGTATCTCACCGTTGGCTCGGTATCCCCCACAAGGGATACTTCAGTGCCTCCCACCTATCCTGCGCAAGCCAAGCCCGGACCCAATTCCAGACTACAGTAAAGCTTCATAGGGTCTTTCTGTCCTGGTGCAGGTAGTCCGTATCTTCACAGACATTCCTATTTCGCCGAGTCTCTCTCTGAGACACCATCCAGATCGTTACGCCTTTCGTGCGGGTCGGAACTTACCCGACAAGGAATTTCGCTACCTTAGGACCGTTATAGTTACGGCCGCCGTTCACCGGGGCTTCAGTCGTCAGCTTTAGGGTTTCCCCCTGACCAACTTCCTTAACCTTCCGGCACTGGGCAGGCGTCAGCCCCCATACTTCCAATTGCTTGTTTGCGGAGACCTGTGTTTTTGGTAAACAGTCGCCTGGATCTCTTCACTGCGACCCACTTGCGTGGGCACCCCTTCTTCCGAAGTTACGGGGCCATTTTGCCGAGTTCCTTAGAGAGAGTTATCTCGCGCCCCTGAGTTTTCTCAACTTCCCCACCTGTGTCGGTTTCGAGTACGGGTTTGATGTTTTCATCACCAACGTAGCTTTTCTTGGCACTATCATTTACAACTCGGCATCCTTAGACACCTCCCAATCCATTCAGGGCGTTGCTATCTTTCATGCGTCTTACGTTGACTCCCACATCAAAGTGAGGGATTGTTCACCCTCTGTCCATCGACTACGCCTTTCGGCCTCGCCTTAGGTCCCGACTAACCCAGAGTGGACGAACCTGCCTCTGGAACCCTTGGGGTTTCGGGGCTAGGGATTCTTACCCTAGTTTGCGCTACTCAAGCCGACATTCTCACTTCCGTCTCGTCCACAGCTGCTTGCCGCTACTGCTTCTACCTACCACGGAACGCTCCCCTACCAGTTAACAATCTCATCACTTAGCATGCAACCTTCTGGAGCGGAGCGAGGGAGTGAAGGAGGGAGGGAGGGAGGGAGGAACTATTCTTCGTTCCCTCACTCTCTCACTCTCTCACTCTCTCCCTCTGTCTTCCAAAAGAGGCTGTATGCTAAATGATGGCTTGCTAAATCCACAGCTTCGGTACATCGCTTAGTCCCATTCATTTTCGGCGCAGGAGCGCTTGACCAGTGAGCTATTACGCACTCTTTCAAGGATGGCTGCTTCTAGGCAAACCTCCTGGTTGTCTTTGCACTCCCACCTCCTTTGCCACTTAGCGATGATTTCGGGACCTTAGCTGGTGGTCTGGGCTGTTTCCCTCTTGACGATGAAGCTTATCCCCCACCGTCTCACTGGTAACTCTCCACTGAGTATTCAGAGTTTATCTCGATTTGGTACCGGTCTCCCAGCCCGCACCGAAATAGTGCTTTACCCCTCAGTTTTTCCGTTACCGCTGCGCCTCAACACATTTCGGGGAGAACCAGCTAGCTCCGAGTTCGATTGGCATTTCACCCCTAACCACACCTCATCCGCCGATTTTTCAACATCGGTCGGTTCGGACCTCCACTTGGTGTTACCCAAGCTTCATCCTGGACATGGTTAGATCACCCGGGTTCGGGTCTATAAATACTGATAACGCGCCCTTTTCAGACTCGCTTTCGCTTTGGCTTCGTCAACAAACTTAACCTACCAGTACCTATAACTCGCCGGCTCATTCTTCAACAGGCACGCGGTCATCCGTTGAATCGGACTCCCACTGCTTGTAGGCTCACGGTTTCATGTTCTATTTCACTCCCCTCAACGGGGTTCTTTTCACCTTTCCCTCGCGGTACTTGTTCGCTATCGGTCACACAGTAGTATTTAGCCTTACGAGATGGTCCTCGCTGATTCACATGGGATTCCTCGTGCCCCATGCTACTCGGGATTCAGCTACTATCCTTAAGCTTTCGACTACAGGACTTTCACCTTCTTTGGTGCAGTATTTCGCTGCTTCGCCTAACCGCTAGATTCGATTTCGCTGTCCCACTACCCCAAAATGCATGCACTTTGGTTTAGGCTCTTCCCCTTTCGCTCACCACTACTGAGGGAATCTCTATTGATTTCTTTTCCTCCAGCTACTAAGATGTTTCAATTCACTGGGTTCGCTCTTTCGTTATTGGGTTGCCCCATTCGGACATCTCCGGCTCACTGCATGCTTCCTGCTCCCCGGAGCTTTTCGTTGGTAACCACGTCCTTCTTCGCCTCTGTGTGCCTAGGTATCCACCATGAGCCCTTCTTCTCTTGACCACTATTGCTGAATGCTAACTGCTCATCGCTAATTTCCATTAGCCATTAGCTATTAGCTTTTCGCTTTTAGTTACTTTCGCTTTTCTATGCAGTTTTCAAGGTTCTGGCTGGAACATTTCCAGCAGTCTTGTTCCCTTGCGGTTTCAAGTTGCTGAATTTCTTCTATTGATAAGTGCCCAAATCATCAATGCTTTGGCATTTTTTTCCGAACCCACACTAGTTTGAAAGCCAATTTTCTTTACCTCGCACGACCTAGGATTTCTGAATTATGAATTCTGAATTATGAAGTGTGAATTTTCTACTTTTCATCATTCATCTAACATCATTCATAATTGAGTTGGTCTCCCTAAAAGGAGGTGATCCAGCCACACCTTCCGGTACGGCTACCTTGTTACGACTTCACCCCAGTCACCAGTCCTGCCTTCGGCATCCTCCTCCACGAATGGTTAGAGTAACGACTTCGGGCACTACCAGCTTCCATGGTGTGACGGGCGGTGTGTACAAGGCCCGGGAACGAATTCACTGCAGTATGCTGACCTGCAATTACTAGCGATTCCACCTTCACGCAGGCGAGTTGCAGCCTGCGATCTGAACTGAGCCGTGGTTTGTGAGATTTGCTTGCTATCACTAGCTTGCTGCCCTCTGTCCACAGCATTGTAGTACGTGTGTAGCCCAGGACGTAAGGGGCATGCTGACTTGACGTCATCCCCACCTTCCTCCGGTTTGTCACCGGCAGTCTTCTTAGAGTTCCCAACTTAATGATGGCAACTAAGTACGAGGGTTGCGCTCGTTGCGGGACTTAACCCAACATCTCACGACACGAGCTGACGACAGCCATGCACCACCTGTGTTCGCGCTCCCTAAGGCACTCCCAACTTTCATCGGGATTCGCGACATGTCAAGCCCTGGTAAGGTTCTTCGCGTTGCATCGAATTAAACCACATACTCCACCGCTTGTGCGGGCCCCCGTCAATTCCTTTGAGTTTCACACTTGCGTGCGTACTCCCCAGGCGGGATACTTAACGCGTTGGCTCCGGCACTACGCGGGTCGATACGCGTAACGCCTAGTATCCATCGTTTACGGCTAGGACTACTGGGGTATCTAATCCCATTCGCTCCCCTAGCTTTCGTCCCTCAGTGTCAGTTATGGTCCAGCAGAGCGCTTTCGCCACCGGTGTTCTTCCCGATCTCTACGCATTTCACCGCTACACCGGGAATTCCCTCTACCCCTACCATACTCCAGTCTCTCAGTTTCCACTGCCTTTATCTAGTTAAGCCAGACGCTTTGACAGCAGACTTGATAAACCACCTGCGGACGCTTTACGCCCAATCATTCCGGATAACGCTTGCATCCTCCGTATTACCGCGGCTGCTGGCACGGAGTTAGCCGATGCTTATTCCTCAGGTACCTTCAACTTATTATTCCCTGAGAAAAGAGGTTTACAACCCAAGAGCCTTCCTCCCTCACGCGGTATTGCTCCGTCAGGCTTTCGCCCATTGCGGAAAATTCCCCACTGCTGCCTCCCGTAGGAGTCTGGACCGTGTCTCAGTTCCAGTGTGGCTGATCGTCCTCTCAGACCAGCTACCGATCGCCGTCTTGGTGCGCTCTTACCACACCAACTAACTAATCGGACGCGAGCTCATCTCCAGGCAGCTAGCCTTTCACCCATGGGCACATCCGGTATTAGCAGCCGTTTCCAACTGTTGTCCCGGACCTGAAGCCAGATTCTCACGCGTTACTCACCCGTCCGCCACTATCTCCGAAGAGACCGTTCGACTTGCATGTGTTAAGCATACCGCCAGCGTTCATCCTGAGCCAGGATCAAACTCTCCGTTTTGAAGTGTTCTTGCTCCGACACACCCTAGTGCGTCCGAGCCTCTTGGCTTATTATTTTTCTTTTGTGAGCGGGTAACAAACCGCCACTTAATTTTTTGACGAGGTCTTTAATTGCTTGGCTTTCAAACTATTGCTTTATCTTGGTTCGGTTGTGCGGGCGTTTCTCTCTCGCTTCACACTTTATCTAAGGTAACAACCCGATTTTGCTTTGTCAAGGGTTTTTCAAAAGTTTTTTTGAATCACCAGATAAATGTGTTTCTAACCCTTACCCAGTAACAGTTTCAATGCTTTCACCATCACTGGGCTTTCCAACTTATTTATATTGTCTTGTAACTAAGTAGCCAAAAATTGGAGTAATCTGGGGTGAATCGGACTTAACCGACCCCAGATTACCTTGCTCATTTGAGCACTCCCAAAGTGGGGTATTGTTTGCCTCGACACAGCTTAAAGGCTTGTTAATGGATTTCGGTGTTGCACTGTGTGACGCAGCCATGTTCCTTGTCCGACGCTTGAGACTGGCTAATCTCATTAAGTCCTGACCTTTAAGCGGACTGAAACCCAGAAACTGTGAATCCAGCCCTGATAGCGCAGCGTAGCGCAAATACGCCATAGGAGAGTTTCCCAAGCCCTAGGGACTGGCGTATAGCCCTTGCGGGCATAGCCTGCGGCATCGCGAAGCCTGTGCCTTGCACATAGCGTCTCTGTCAGGAGACACCCGAAGGGGTAACCTTGAAACTAGTTCAAAGTTGAGTCATGCTGGAGTCAGTAAGTCGAATTGCTCCGATTTACTCTGGATTGCGCGACCTGAAAAGGTCGTTTAGTACGGGAAGCCTACTTCCCTAGCGGATTCATACCCGCTACCCCGGCGTAAAAGGCTCATAAGAGTCCGGTCACGCCTCAAGTAAGTAATGAACGAGGTGGAATGCAGACCACGAAAGTAACCGAAGCTGCCAGCCCTAAGGCGGTCAGGGGCAAAGGGGAATCCTTTAAAGGTGAACGCGAGTGAACTATTAGATAAACTGCGTTATACGAAAAGGAGCTAAATCGGGCTGATAAGCTCTGACCAAAAGGTAAATGGATCGGATTTATAGCTTGTCCATCTATAAATCGTATGAACATAACTTCCATCGCAGAATAGATAGCACCTAAAAGAGGATAGAAAACTAAACGGTACAACAGGGTAAGCCCTACAGAGTCTAAGAGAGGTCGATTACTCTTAGTAGGTCTGAGGTAACAAAGACGGAACTCTCTGGAGGGTAAAGGATGGAAGAAAAAGCGAATGCTGGTTTGTAGCAAACCAGATAGGGGCTGAAACATCACTCCTGACCGAAAGGAAAAGCAGACTTCTTCTGGGTCTTATACGAAGGAAACTAAACAAAGGAATCTAATCTAAGGACAAGTTAGATGATGTCAGAACTGACTTCAAACGGACTGAAGAAACAGCTAGTAAACTGGAACCATATTAATTGGAAAAAAGTTAATAAAGCTGTCAGAAACCTACGGCAAAGAATCTTTCGTGCGAGTCAGCTTGGGGACTTCCGTAAGCTGAGAAACTTACAGAAGTTGATGCAAAGAAGCTACGCCAACTTACTATTATCTGTTCGACGCATCACCCAGACAAATCTTGGAAAAGCAACGGCAGGAATTGACAAGGAAATCGTCAACACCCCAGAGCAACGGGTGATTCTGGTAAACAATTGGCAAGGGGGAAACCTTAAACCAACACGAAGGGTAGAAATACCTAAGCCTAACGGCAAGTTTCGACCGCTCGGCATCCCGACCGTGCGCGACAGAATCGAACAGGCAATGGTTTTGAACGCACTCGAACCCGAATGGGAAGCCGTATTTGAACAAAACAGTTATGGCTTCCGACCGGGAAGAAGCTGTCAAGACGCAATAGAACAAAGCTTCAACTTGCTTTCAAGATGGCACAATTGGGTTCTAGAAGCTGACATCAAGGGATTCTTCGACAACATTGCCCATGAGTCCATTCTGAACATGGTGAGCAACTTCCCAAAACGGGAACTCATCAAAGGATGGTTAAAAGCGGGTTTTGTGTTCCAAGGACATCTTCACCTCACAGAACAAGGCACACCACAGGGAGGAGTCATCTCACCCTTACTTGCCAATATTGGGCTGCATGGCTTAGAAACCTATATAAAAGCCACCAACCCAAAATTTGGCGTGGTGCGATATGCCGACGATTTCATCGTCACGGCAAAAGACAAGGAAAGTCTCGAAACTGCCCAAAACCTGATTCAAGCATGGATGTCGAAGAGAGGTCTTGAATTGAGCGCTGAGAAGACGGTAATCACGTCAATGGAAGAGGGCTTCGATTTCCTGGGGTTCAACTCCCGGCACTACGATGGAAAACTCCTGATTAAGCCGTCAAAAAAGAAGGTGTTAACCTTCTGCAAGCGGATTGGTAAGGAAATCAAAAACCTGAATGGTGTAGAACAGGAAGTTCTTATTTACAAGCTTAATCCAATTCTCAGAGGTTTTGCTAACTATTACAAAGCGGTAGTCAGCAAGGAAACTTTTGGCTATATCTCACACCGAGTATGGCAATACCTTTGGCGTTGGGCAAAGCGTAGACACCCCAATAAAAACTCAAAATGGGTACGCTGGCGTTACTTTAAGACCATTAAAGGTAACAAGTGGGTATTTGCTTGTACAACAAGTGACCGACAAGGTAAGGATAAAGAACTTGTCCTATATCAAATCGCGTATACGCCTATCGAACGCCACATAAAAGTCAAAGGCGACGCTAGTCCCGATGACCCCTCCTTAAAAGAGTACTGGAGAAAACGCCACCAAAAATTTGGGAAATCTCGCTTTGAGAAGGGTTCCAAATTATATAAGATAGCAGAAAACCAAAACTGGATTTGTCCAGAATGTGGCGAACCATTATTCAATGGAGAGGAAATCGAAACCCATCACATAGTACCTGTTGCAGAAGGTGGAACAGACGACGTGGGAAACCTCCAGCACCTGCACAAAGCGTGCCATAAACAGGTACACAAAACCCCAGTGAAAACTCGTTTGAAGTAAGGCTTGAGCCGTATGAGTGCGAAAGTCTCATGTACGGTTCTTAGGGGAGGGGAGAGCGGTAACGCTCAAACCTTACCCGACACTCCAGTTCACTTACTCCTCTTGGTTCGGCATCTCAGCTTTGATTTAGTTGGGCTGATACTTCTTCCAGGATAACTCCAATTTTTCTTTTAGAGTCAAGCAGCCATTACAAGGAAACACAATTAGATTGGGCTAGTCCTTACCTTAAAAAGAATTGTCACAAGTTCCTTGGCTGTAAAAGGTTTTAATAGGAATGCTGCAACTCCACCACTTTTTTCTACTTCTGCAAGAATTCCGCTGTCTGCATATCCGCTGACAGCGATGATTTTTAGCGTGGGGTTAATTTTTTGTAAGGTGCGGATAGTTTTTGCTCCATCCATGTGCGGCATCATCATATCTACGATCGCTACACTAACACTATCTCTATGTGTGGCGTAGAGAGCGATTGCCTCCATACCATCACTTCCAGTTATGACTTTATAGTCATAAGTTTCTAAAGTTGTTTTAGTAATTTGCCGGATAGCAGCTTCGTCATCTACAACTAAAATCAACTCTCCTTGTCCTTTAGGCAGTTCCATATCTTTTGGCAGATATGTTTCATTTGTTTCCACAGCAGGCAAGTATACCCTAAAATGCGTGCCACTACCGACTTCACTTGTTAAGCTCACAAAGCCATTGTGACTTTTCACAATACCTATTACAGTTGATAAACCCAGCCCAGTTCCTTTGCCAACCTCTTTAGTCGTGAAAAATGGCTCAAAAATTCTCTCCGCTATTTCAGCAGGAATTCCCGTACCAGTATCCGAAACAGTAATTCCAATATAGGAGCCAACACGGGCTTCAGGATGCGTTTTGGCATAAATTTCGTCAATAATGATATTTTTACAAGTAATCGAGAGCGTACCGCCAGTAAGCATTGCATCACGAGCATTCACTACCAAATTCATTAAAACTTGGTGCAGTTGGGTAGCATCCCCAGTAACAGTCCAAAGCTCCTGTGGTACATTTGTGTAGAGTCTAATTGATTTTGGAAATGTCTCTAGAACAATATGCTTGATTTCATCAATCAAGTGTTTCACTTGCAGAAGTGTATGTTCCCCTTCAATTCCTCGTGCAAACTGTAAAACTTGTCTAACTAAATCAGCTCCTCGTCTGGCATTAGTTTCTAGTATATCCAGCCATTCCTGACTTTGCTGGTCATCAAGTTTGGTTTGCAGTAACTGAACCGCCATCACAATTGGGGAAAGCACATTGTTCAAGTCATGAGCAATTCCACCAGCAAGTGTCCCAATGCTTTCAAGTCGCTGGGTACGGAGAAATTGTTCTTCAAGTTGTTTCTTCTGTGTAATATCACTTCTTATCGATACATATTGATATGGTTTCCCGTCATTATTTAACAACGGCACAATAGTCGTATCCACCCAGTAATATGTTCCGTCTTTAGCTCGATTTTTGATTTCACCTTTCCAAACTTGACCGCGAGAAATCGCGGTCCACATATCCTTAAAGAACTCCCCTGGATGATGACCAGAATTGATAATGCGATGGTTTTGTCCTAACAGTTCCTCTCTAGAATACTTTGAAATAGAGCAGAACTTATCATTAACGTAAATAATTGTTCCTTTATAGTCTGTAATGGCAACGATAGATGATTGATCTAACGCGAACTTGATATCTGCTAAATCTTTTAAAGATGTTTGTAAGGCTATCTCTCCACTAGTATGTTCTATCAAGTGTCGTCGAAATTCTAATTGGGATACAACTTGGTGGCTGAGAAGTTTCAACGCTTCTATTTGTTGCCAATTCAATTCTCGAGGGATATAGTCAAATACACACAAAGTTCCCAAAGGGAACTCCTCTTTTGCAATCAAAGGCACACCCATATAAAAACGAATGTGTGGGAAATTAGTCACTAATGGATTTTTGGCAAAACGAGGATCTCCTAAAGCATTTTGAACAATCAACAAATCCGATTGCAAAATAGTATGAGTACAAAAAGAGATTTCACGAGGCATTTGTTCCACTAACAGCCCTACCTTTGACTTGAACCATTGTCGGTGCTCGTCAACTAAAGTAATCAGTGCAATTGGGGTGTTACAAATTTGAGATGCTAGGCGAGTTAGGTCATCGAATATAGGTTCAGGGTCAGTATCGAGGATTTTATACTGAGACAGCGCTGTGAGCCTCTCAATTTCACTTTTAGGTAGTAAAGCTTTCATGAACTTGGCAACTCGATCTCAAATATCTTGGTTCTCCACCAAGTCTGAATAACAATACATCTTACTGTATTAATTATTTCCAGACTACTATACTCCAATGCTGTTGACGGTTCCACAAATTTATATTTAAAAATTTTAGTATTATTACTAACAAACATTAAGATATTTAGTCAAAAAAATTACTTTTTCAACAAAAAATATGGTAAGTAGATAAACAAAAAACATTACAAAGTATAAACACACTATTGTATCGAATTGATTTGTTAAATAAAAATAAATTTTATTATTGTTTTTAAAGTTTTTTAATATCTAACTTAAAATATATATGCAGACCAAGTAAAGTAGTAATTTTACATACAAACGTACCTTATCCCATTTCTCTAAAACTAGAATAAAAATTTAAAAAGGTGAATTATATAGTATTAATTTAGAGAATTAATATTACTAAATATCATACTCCAATCTCATCTATTGTAGCTCGATCGCTAATAATACCAAGCTCATGTAAATACCGTCACTTATTAAAAAGCTAACGATGAAGTGCCACAAGCAGAAGACCCCAATCGAGATCTCGAAGGCGAAATAGTAGGTGTAGATGCAGTCAAAAAAACTTCTCCTTGAGGACTGATTGTCCATCCTGTAGCTTCAACAATAGATTTTGACAACAAATCGTCACGCTTGTGGCTAACCGTAGTTGAAGTTGGAGAGACTTGAGTGTTGGGAGCAAGTGCAATCCAATCTGCGATCGCCGTTTCATTGTTCAGTGTTTCGTAAGGATTCGACGGTAAACCACCACGTCCAGTCATGACAAATCTGCTTTCTTCTCGGTCTGTCCTATCTTGACAGCTTTGACTTAGCCTTGCTTGAACAATTTCAGTTGGTAAATTAGTTTGTTGTAAATTAGGCTCGATACCAAGCAAATCGATTTGAACTGTGCCATCCAATCCAAAATCTGAACTAGCGTTGATGTCATTAAAAGATGTGAGATTGGAGCTATTTTCAAATCCATAAATTCCAGAACTCACAATTGTAATTCTACCACCTTTCCCTTGTCTGGCATTGGCAATGATGTCACTGTCTTCATTAGAGAAACCAATAATAAAACCATTAGGAATATTGATAGTAATATTACCCCCATTTCCATTATTTCCAGCATCAGCAGTTATTTGACTTTGGCGTCTCATCAAAAGCAAGTCTTGCAGTTGCAAATTAAGATCTCCACCTTCGCTAGATGCTGTTGTTGCTCGTAACTTTCCCCGATTATCTAAAAAAAGCGAGCGAGCTTGGATATTTAAATCACCTGCATCTTTTTGACCGCTACTAACGCTGACTTGTGAACCATCTCGAACAATCAACTGTCCAGTTATTAAGTTGATATTTCCACTTTTACCAGTAGATGCTTCAGAAGTACTCGCATATATTCCGCTAGCACCGCCAACAGTACCAAGTCGAATCTCTGCTTGTGTCTTACTCCTATATTTAATCACTGTTTGATTAAAGATGTCATCAAAATTGGGATTGCTACCTGAGATGTCAATACGATCGCTGGCATTAATAGTAATATTACCTGCATCACCACTACTAGAAGCACTTGTGAGAAGTTTTCCACCCCCAGTGAGTTCAACTCTCTTTGCATTCACGGCGATCGTACCACCAGGAAAATTTCCTTGACTCTCTGCCCTTAAACTCGCGCCATCTGATACACGTAAAGTTCCATTTGGGACGTTAATATTAATATCGCCTCCCCGATCGCTTGCTTTTTCCTCAGAGCTTGTCAGTAAAGTGCTGTATAATGCTGTTGATGAACGATTTTTTGGGGAAAATAACTCTGGTACTCTACCAGATATTTCTACTATATCTGTAGCATCAATTTGAATGTTACCAGCAGTTCCTCCCAACGCATTTCTTGCTGTCACTTCCGCTCCGGCAGTTACAAAAACAGATTTTCCGGATAAGTAAATTTTTCCTGCATTACCTTGGGCAGCAAAAGATCCTTGTGCAGCTCCAATATTAGTAGAAATCAAGCTATTTTCCACAAGTACAGAACCCGAGGATTTTAATGTAATATTTCCAGAATTACCTCTAACAAAGTTTGTGGCAACAAGGGAACTATTATTTGTTAAAGACACAGATTCTTGACCTTGCAGTGATATTTCTCCTGCATTAGTACCTGTAGTAAAGGTACTAGTGACTATATAGGCATTATTGAAAGAAATAGATCTGTTGGCTTTTAGTAATACGTTGCCACGACCTTGACCACCTCTAGCACTGTAGGTGGAAATCACCTTATTATCATAAGCTGAACCTTCAGATCGCCCAATTAAAACAATTGAGCCATCTGCTTGTAAGGATACGTTCCCACTACTTCCTCTTCCTATCGTGAAGTTATTACTAAAGTTGCTAGCATCAATTGCTGGTTTATCATCTGATGTCCGTTTTCCAGCTTCGCTAATATAAAGTGGATTATCTATAAAAATCTCACCAGCTTTAATATTGATATTACCTGCATTACCCTGACCTAAAGTACGGGTGCGGATTTGTCCGCCCGTGACCTCTACTTTACCCGCATTAATATTAATATTACCAGCATTACCAATCGCATCAGTTTCCACAATGTTTCTAACTTGGCTGTTCTGGCTTACCTTGACAGTACCTGTGGAATTTAAGATGACATCTTGTGAAGTTGAACCCACTGCACGCGCTCTCGATCCAATGCCTGCAGAGATGAAGCTCTCCCCGAAAATATTTATATCCCTAGCATTAATTATCACACCTCCCTGACCCTTACCAATAACTTCAACTTTTGCTTGCTCGATAAGTGATACATCTGATTTCTGTATATTCTCTGAAAAACGCAAATTCAAATTCTTGGTATTATCTACAAGCTCTACTGTTCCCGTGCCTGCTAATCCACCAATCTCTACTTGACCATCTAACGCCTGGATATTAGCAGCATTTAAGCTAACATTTCCGCCTAAAAGTACCAAACTCATACCTTCTCTAACTGACAGAGATGCTCCATTCACTTCAATGGGGGAAGTTGCTTGGTTGGAAATTTGATTGAATAAAAAGGCATTAGGATTGACACTTAACAATTGAGATGGCAGTGGGTTGGTGAGTTTAGTACTGAAAATGTCCCCATTACCCAAACGGATAGCATTTGCAGTCGTTCCGACAAACGAACCCATTACGTCCAAACGGGCTGTAGGACCAAAAACAATACCATTAGGATTCATGAAAAACAGATTGGCATTACCCCCTGTCACACCAAGGGTTCCCAGAATTTGAGAAGGGTTTGTACCAGTAACGCGAGTTAAAATATTCTCAACACCAGAAGGAAGCGTAAAGTAAGCACCTCTTCCTGCGTTAATATTAAATTCCTGAAAGCTGTGGAGAAGGTTGGCTCCTTTGACAACGCCACCTGAGATTGCTTCGCTTGGAACTCCTTTAATCGTCACATTGGGAGTCACTACAGAGTTTGAGACACCCAAAGAGTTATCTAGAACTATATTACTTTGAGCCAGTGCGGTACTTTCTGCAAGCACGAAAGTGGCTCCCGCGACTACCCCATTGATGAATGTCATGTAAGGGTTGCACCAACGCCACCCAAGGAAAGCTAGTCCCAACATTGCGATCCTCCTAAGTACGTGAACGAGAATTGTATAAGCGCCAGACGCTATTTTTTTGAGTGCAACCCCCTTATGGGTGAAATCTAAGTTTTAAGTTTTAAATTTTTCTCCTTCAATGCTGAACTCCTGACTATAGAAGATGACGCTGGCTTGATAAAAGATTACACTGTGGAATATGTTATGTTCTGTTTGTTTGCTTGTAGCAACACTTACATACATTTAATTCCATTGATAAACATCTGCTAAAGTCAAATTCTATATCAAAAGTCAGTTATGTCAGTTCATCAACGTGGTCGCGGTGCTACCGCTGATTTAATTATTGGTGTTGCAAATCACGAAAGCCACGCCATGCAGCATAATGCTACAGCAGTGGGTGCTCTTGCCAAACGCAAAGGAACAATATCTACCTTCCTTGCGCCCCTAACTCAGGATACTTTTAAGCAGGTTGTAGCCGAAGTTGAACAAAAACTACGGATTGTCAATCAAACCCTGTCCATGCTTGATTCTCAGGGATTTGAAACAATTTTGCAAGAAATGCTACATTCCATCACCTTAAAAACCGGGGAGTTACTGGGTGCAGATCGGACGACAATTTTTTTACTTGATGAAGAAAAGCAAGAACTGTGGTCTATTGTGGCAGAGACTGAGGGCAATCGCTCCTTAGAAATTCGCATCCCTGCGGATAAAGGTATTGCTGGTGAAGTGGCCACCTATAAAAAAGTTGTTAATATTCCTTTTGATTTTTACGACGATCCCCGCTCGTTGTTTGCTCAACAACAAGAAACAAGAACAGGCTACCGCACCTACACAATGCTAGCTTTGCCACTAGTGAATGAGGAAGGACAACTTGTCGCAGTTGTACAATTGTTAAATAAACTAAGATTTCCCAACGATCCAGACGCGGCTTTGTCAGAACGTATTGACATAAAAGGCTTTACAGAAGCCGATCAACAGCTGTTTCAAGAGTTTGCCCCCTCTATTAGACTGATTTTAGAATCCTCTCGTTCCTTTTACGTAGCCACTCAAAAACAAAGAGCTGCAGCCGCTCTCATGAAGGCCGTGAAATCCCTCAGTCAAAGCAGCCTTGATTTAGAAGATACTCTCAAGCGGGTTATGGCTGAGGCAAAAGAACTGATGAATGCCGATCGCAGTACGCTATGGTTAATAGACCGCGAAGCAGGGCAATTGTGGACAAAAATTACTCAAGATGACGGTTCTGTTAAAGAATTACGAGTCCCTATTGGCAAAGGTTTTGCAGGCATAGTCGCCGCAACTGGTAAAACGCTGAACATTCCTTTTGACTTATATAACAATCCAGATTCCGAAACAGCCAAACAGCTAGACCAACAAAATGGTTATCGTACCTGTAGCCTGCTTTGTATGCCAGTCTTTAATGCAGATGGAGATTTGATAGGCGTTACCCAGCTAGTTAATAAAAAGAAACCGGGAGATTTTCTGCCCTACGACCATGCTAATTGGCCGAATGCACCTGAGTGCTTCCAAGCAAGCTTCGATCGCAATGACGAAGAATTTATGGAAGCTTTTAACATTCAAGCAGGAGTAGCGCTGCAAAATGCCCAATTATTTGCCACGGTTAAACAGCAAGAACAACTACAGCGAGATATCCTCCGCAGTCTTTCCAATGGAGTCATTTCTACTGATAAAACGGGTCAAATTATTATTGCTAATGAAAGTGCCAAGCGTTTGCTCGGTTTGAATCCAGAAGAACGTTTGGAAGGTAAATCCGTTAGCGAAGTGATCAATATTAAAGAAGGTGATTTTCGCCGATGGTGCCAAGCAGCTTTAAATACAGCCGATTTAAAATACCGCGAACAGTACTATCCAGATCGAACGCTGCTAACCCCGAGTGAAGATCAAAATAGTATCAATTTGTCAATCAATACAATTGCTGATGCCAGTGACACCCAACAAGTCAGGGGGGCGTTAGTCGTCATGGATGATATAAGTGATGAAAAGCGGCTCAAAAGTACCATGTACCGCTACATGACTCAGGAATTAGCGGAAGAATTACTGAAATTAGATGATGCAAAATTGGGAGGCGATCGCAAAGAAGTTTCCATCTTATTTTCTGATATTCGAGGCTATACCACTTTGACAGAAAATCTAGAAGCGGAGGAAGTGGTCAGTATGCTGAACGAATATTTTGAATCAATGGTAGAGGCAGTTTTTCAGTACAAAGGCACGCTGGATAAATATATTGGTGATGCCATAATGGCTGTATATGGTTCTCCTTTGCCTTTACAAGAACACGCTTGGATGGCGGTACAGTCTTCAATAGAAATGCGCCATCGATTGGAAGAATTTAATGCTCGCCGTCGTTCCATCAACAAACCAACAATCAATATTGGAATTGGGATCAACTCCGATATCGTGATTAGCGGTAACATTGGTTCGAGCAAACGGATGGAATTTACTGCGATCGGTGACGGGGTTAACCTCGGATCTCGTTTGGAAAGTGTCAGCAAGCAGTACGGCTGCGATATCATTATCAGTGATAATACCTACGAACCTTGCAAAGAGCAAATTTGGGCGCGAGAACTAGATTACATTCGTGTCAAAGGTAGAAATGAGCCAGTTTCTATCTACGAGCTGATTGGTTTGCGTTCCGATCTCATTTGTAGTAACAAACTACAAATTATTGAATATTATCACCAAGGTCGCCAGTACTATATCAATCGTGACTTTGAACGTGCCAAACAAGAATTTGCTAAAGTTTTAGAGATTGACGGCAAAGACCAAGCAGCGATTTTACATTTAAAGCGGTGTCAGCACTGGCTGCAAAATCCCCCATCCGATCTTAATTGGGATGACGGTGTATGGACTTTTAAGGAAAAATAAAATTTCTTTTATTTATGGTGCAATCTACTAAGTTAATTTTGCGATCGTTCGTATCATCGAGGAACGATCGCAAAAAGTTTGGCCACAACACGTATGAACCTTTGGGCTTGTTCTGTTCCCAACTTTTAAACTTCAATAGGTGGACTAACATCTGATAGTTTTTTTGCGTACCACTGGTGAGCGACCCACTAAAATCTCACACTTAACAGTAAAATCTGGTAAACTTGTCTCAACCCTGCATTACCCATCATCGCAAAACACTGTAGAGGCGTTTTCAGCAGCACGTCTTTACAAAGATTTTATGGAATTTAAATAAATTCTACACTGATTCGCGTCAACGTTAGAATCACAGGAACAAATTATGAAACTGGAAGGAAAGGTTGCGTTAGTCACAGGTAGCAGTCAGGGCATTGGACAGGCGATTGCTATTTGTCTGGCACAGGAAGGAGCAAGTATTGTCATCAACTACCGATCGCATCCCGAAGGAGCAGAAGAAACCCTGTCAAAGGTCAAGGCTGCTGGCGGTCAGTGCCAGATAGTAGACGGATTTACAGTCCAGGCAGATACCGGAATTATCTCCGATGTGCAACGCATGATTGCAGACAGCGTTTCTCACTTTGGCAAGCTAGATATTCTAGTAAACAATGCAGGCATTGAAAAGAACGCTGATTTTTGGAATGTGACGGAAGCTGATTATGATGCTGTTATGAATGTGAATCTCAAAGGAGTTTTCTTTGCTACCCAAGCATTTGTAAAACACCAACTTGAAATCAAGCAACCAGGCAAGATTATCAACATTAGTTCCGTACACGAAGAGTTGCCCTTTCCTCACTTTACTGCTTACTGTGCAAGCAAAGGTGGCTTGAAGATGCTGACTCGTAATTTGGCAGTTGAACTGGGGCCTTATGGTATTACTATCAATAACGTTGCTCCTGGAGCAATAGAAACTCCCATCAATACCAAACTCTTAAACAATCCAGAAAAGCTAGGAGCGCTCCTCGAAAATATTCCTCTAGGACGATTGGGACAACCAAAAGATGTTGCCTCTGTTGTGGCGTTTTTGGCTTCTTCTGAGTCAGATTATGTAACAGGAACCACATTCTTTGTTGATGGTGGATTGCTCTGGAATTATCAAGAGCAATAGAGGCGAGAGCCTTTCAGATTTTTTATTGAAGGACAGTTCAACTCATGACTCCAGAAGAAATAAGATTGCAGCAGGATCGAGAACGTACAGCTTATTGGAAACGTTGGGGACCTTATGTGAGCGAGCGACAGTGGGGTACGGTGCGGGAAGATTACAGCCGCGATGGAACTGCTTGGGATTATTTTCCCCACGAGCAAGCTCGCTCGCGCATTTACCGTTGGGGTGAAGATGGCATTGCTGGAATTTCTGACAGCCGACAGCGTTTGTGTTTTGCGATCGCTCTTTGGAATGGTAACGATCCAATTTTAAAAGAGCGTCTGTTTGGACTGACGGGAACGGAAGGCAACCACGGCGAGGATGTGAAAGAGTATTATTTTTATCTGGACAATACTCCAACTCATTCCTACATGAAGTGCTTGTACAAATATCCCCAACAGGCATTTCCCTATACGCAACTAGTGCAAGAAAATCAGCGCAGAAACAAATTTGAACAGGAATTTGAGCTACTCGATACGGGTGTATTTGCCGAAAATCGCTACTTTGACGTCTTTGTAGAGTACGCTAAAGCAGCACCAGAAGATATTTTGATTCAGATTGAGATCGCCAATCGAGGCTCACAAAAGAGCACTCTTCATTTACTGCCAACACTTTGGTTTCGCAACATCTGGGCTTGGAATCCGAATTTTGACCAGCCCTTCATCAAAGTGGTTCAGTCAGATACCAACTTTAGTTTAATTGAAGCGGAGCATTCAACCTTAGGAACTCGCTGGCTGTATTGCGAAGCAGGAGCAGAACTCCTCTTTACTAATAACGAAACAAATTACGAACGATTGTTTGGTGTTAGCAATAGCTCGCCTTACGTTAAAGATGGCATCAACGAGTATGTAGTTAACGGACAGACAGCAGCTGTCAATCCAAATCGTATAGGCACAAAGTTTGCCTCCCATTACACGTTATCCATCGCTCCAGGTGAAACTAAAAGAGTACGTTTGCGATTGAGCGACGTACAAACCCTTACAGATCCATTTGGCGTTGAGTTTGACACAATTTTCAAGACTCGTATAGCAGAAGCTGATGAGTTTTACCAGCGCGTTAATCCTTGGACCATATCAGAGGATGAGCGCAACATTCAGCGACAGGCATTTGCTGGATTGTTGTGGAGCAAACAGTACTATCACTACGTCGTCCATGACTGGCTGAATGGCGACCCCAAACAACCGCCACCTCCATCAGAACGAAAAGGCGGGCGCAATCACGAGTGGATTGCCCTATTTAGTGAAGATATTCTCTCAATGCCAGATAAATGGGAATACCCCTGGTTTGCCGCTTGGGATTTGGCATTTCACTTGATTCCTTTAGCTGTCATAGATCCAGATTTTGCAAAGTTGCAACTGGACCGCTTGACACGGGAATGGTATATGCAACCTAACGGACAATTGCCTGCTTATGAATGGGCATTTAGTGATGTCAATCCACCCGTACAAGCATGGGCAGCTTTACGCGTTTATCAAATCGAGCAGAAGTTGTATGGAAAAACCGATCGCTCTTTTTTACAACGTGTTTTTCACAAGCTGTTGCTCAATTTTAACTGGTGGGTCAATCGCAAAGATGTGGAAGGTAACAACGTCTTTCAAGGTGGGTTTTTAGGGCTGGACAATATAGGCGTATTCGATCGCAGTAAGGAACTCCCCACCGGGGGATATCTCAACCAGGCAGATGGCACAAGCTGGATGGGTATGTACTGTTTAAATATGCTAGCGATCGCTCTAGAGCTAGCTAAAGACGATCTCGTTTACGAAGATATTGCTAGCAAATTCTTTGAGCATTTTCTTTATATTGCAGATGCAATTGATGGCATTGGCAATGCCGATATTTCTTTGTGGGATGAGGAGGATGGCTTCTACTACGATGTGCTGCGGTTACCCGACAGCAGGCAGTTTCCATTAAGAGTACGATCTATGGTGGGATTAATTCCTCTATATGCCGTTGCAGTTTTACAATTGGAAACGTTACAGCAGTTTCCTGGGTTTAAACGACGCATGGAATGGTTTATTCGCAACCGTCCCGATCTTAAACAGAATGTCGCTTGCATGGAAACACCAGGAGTCGGCGCAAGAAGGCTTTTGGCAATTGCCTATCGCAGCAAACTGCAACGCATATTGCAACGGATGCTGGACGAGAATGAATTTTTTAGCCCTTACGGAATTCGCGCAGTTTCCAAGTATCACTTAGAACATCCATATGTATTGCGTCAAGGCGAGCATGATTACTGCGTCCGCTATGAACCTGCGGAATCTACCACGAGTCTGTTTGGCGGTAATTCTAACTGGCGCGGTCCCATTTGGTTTCCAGTCAACTACTTGATTCTTGAAGCACTTTGGAAGTTTCATGAATATTTTGGAGATACTTTTCAAGTAGAATGTCCCACAGGTTCCGGACAATATATGACTTTGCGGGAAGTGGCGATCGCATTATCCAATCGTTTAATTGCTATCTTTCAACAGGATGCTACAGGTCGCCGTCCGGTGTATGGCGGTCTTGAAAAATTTCAATCCGACCCCCATTGGCGCAATTACATCTTGTTTCATGAATATTTCCATGGAGATAACGGCGCAGGTATTGGAGCGAGCCATCAAACAGGCTGGACGGGGTTAGTCGCTAGTATGATTCTCCAAATTTCTGAATACCGGGCGCAAGAGGATAATGGAAAGCTTTAGGAAGCATTTACCGGAATATTTAATGGAAGCGGCAGAACTGGGAATATTTATGATTGCTGCAGGAGTGTTAACCTGCGTGTTTGAGTATCCCAGTTCTCCCATTCATCAAGCAATTCCTAATGGAGATCTCCGTCGATTTTTCATTGGTATAGCTATGGCGTTGACATCCATTTCCCTCATTTATTCTCCTTGGGGGAAACAATCCGGCGCACACATGAATCCTGCTGTCACGGTTACCTTTTACCGTTTGGGAAAAGTTAAACGACAGGACGCTATCTTCTATATTCTGTTTCAATGTTTGGGTGGATTGGTTGGTATATACTTGGTGGCATTATTGCTGGGAAAAGTTTTCACACAAGCACCCGTGAACTATATTGTTACAGTGCCGGGAAAACTGGGATGGATTGCGGCTTTATTGGGTGAATTAGTCATTGCATTTCTGATGATGATGACTATTTTGCTGACTAGTAACAATCCAAAACTCAATCGGTTTACAGGGTTATTTGCTGGATTTTTGGTAATACTTTACGTCTTTTTTGAAGCTCCCTTATCCGGCTTTGGCATGAATCCCGCCCGCACCTTTGCCTCTGCCTTTCCATCTCAAATTTGGACGGCATTTTGGTTGTATGTCATTGTGCCACCTGTTGGTATGTTGCTGGCATCAACGTTGTATCAATCTCTATTTGGATCGCGAGCAGTTAAGTGTGCCAAATTGCATCACGACAATCACAAACGCTGTATTTTCCGCTGTGATTACAACCGTAATGGCAACATTGATTTGAGCGATCGCCTTCCCATTTAAGGAAAACACTCATGACAACAAGCACCCATTATGATGTCATTATTATCGGTACCGGGGCTGGTGGTGGCACTCTAGCATATCATCTTGCTGCAAGCGGCAAGATGATTTTAATCTTGGAGAGAGGTACATTTTTGCCTCGAGAAAAGGAAAACTGGAGTGCGTTGGAAGTATATCAACGAGAGCGATACCATACTCAAGAGCAGTGGTATGACGTAAATCACAAACCCTTCCGTCCGGCAATGAATTACTGGGTTGGTGGTAACACAAAAGTTTATGGTGCTGCTTTATTGCGATTGCGGGAACGCGATTTTGAGCAGGTAGAACATAAGGACGGCATCTCACCAGAATGGCCGTTAAAATACCATGATTTTGAACCGTATTATACTCAAGCCGAGCAGCTTTACGATGTTGGCGGTCAGGCAAATGTAGATCCGACAGAGCCTCCTAGGAGTCTACCGTATTCTCATCCTCCAGTCCACCACGAACCTCGAATGCAGGAACTGGTCGATTGTTTGAAGCTAGCTGGGTTGCATCCCTTTAATCTGCCACTAGGGTTGAAACTTAACGAAGTAGATAAAAGTCTGGGGAACTGTATTCGCTGCAATACCTGCGATGGCTTTCCCTGTCTCACTCGTGGCAAAGCGGATGCTGAAGTAAATTGCGTTCAGCCCATTCGCCATTATGCAAATATCACTTTACTAACTGATGCCAAAGTGACTCGCTTGCATACGAGTCCTTCTGGTCGGGAAGTGACGCAAGTAGAAGCCGAAATTCATGGGGAACATCAATTGTTTACAGGGGATATTGTTGTGGTGTCTTGCGGTGCAATTAACTCAGCAGCATTGTTATTGCGATCGCACAATGACAAACATCCTGATGGATTGGCAAACAGTTCCAACCAAGTGGGTCGCAACCTGATGAAGCATATTTGCATGGCAATGGTGCAACTCAACACAAAAGTGAATCCATCTGTTTATCAAAAGACGATTGCCATTAGCGATTTTTACTGGGGCGAACCTGATTTTCCCTACCCCATGGGCATGATACAAAATACTGGCAACGTCTTAGCAGATATGTTACCCGCTGAAGTTCCTGCACTGCTAGCTCCACTCTTAAGAATGCGACCCGGAGCAGAACTGAAAACTGTTGCCGATCGCACTGTCGGATGGTGGCTGCAAACTGAAGACTTACCCGATCCTGAGAATCGCGTGCGGATGGAAGGCGATCGCCTCTACTTAAACTATAAACCCAACAACCTTGAAGCAAGCGATCGGCTTGCCAAACGTTGGGTAGGAATTCTCAAAAAAGTCGATAAGGCAGAACACTTGGTTCCATTTAGTCTTTATCCCCGCAACATGATGCCATTGCAGTCAGTCGGTCATCAATGCGGTACTTGTCGATTTGGTCAAGATCCGACCACTTCCGTACTGGATGTTAATTGCCGTACCCATGATGTTGATAACCTCTATGTTGTTGATGGCAGTTTCTTTCCATCGAGTTCTGCTGTCAATCCCACACTAACGATTATTGCCAATGCATTGCGAGTGGGCGATCTCTTGTTACAACGATTGAAGTGACATAAAATCATCTCTCGTTCCCAGGCGAAGCGTGGGAACGAGGTGAAGCGGCGAGAGTTCAAGGAAATATTGAATTAAAAAAGTTATAGAACTGTAACCTTCCATAACCAAGAAATTGACCGTGGGCGTTGTCTCCTGGTGGAAACGCTGTCACTCCAAATAGATAGACTCCTGCAACGGCTGGATTTCTTATCGGCTTTAAACCTACGGTCACAATTTTACCAGGGGACAAAGGTGGATCGAAGGTAAGAGATATTGTTTTTGTTTTGCGATCGCTAGAAGCATCTTTAAGTTCTACCCGTTGTCCTCGTTCAGAACGAGTTCCTTCAAAAGCACGACTGTCTTTGAGGTCAAAGCGTATGTAATCGGCTCCCTCTCGTTGATTAATTGTTATCTTTTGCAGTGGTTCTCCAGCAGTTTCCGGTACGCTGACAGTGAAGTAGTATGTTGCACCCCACACATAAACATCCTTATAAGTTGTTACTACATCTTCTAAGCGGGGTGGTTGAGTAAAGTAGACTTTGCCATCTCGCAATTGGACTGCTTGACTCAAGTTACTAGAATAATTACCAACTGCTAAAGTACAAGCCATTGCTGTACTAAGTAAATATGCGACGCGCATTGCTTTTTAAACTTACAAAGATAGGACAGGCTGCACACCCTGTTTTATAAAAAATTTTACTTACACTTAATATGCTAGCACTTAGCAACTTCTTGACTCTTCTTAACAAGATGTAAATTTTATTAAGAATTTTATCAGAGAAATTACGGTGTAATTCAGAATAAGGCTCAATTTTTTGTAAGAGTGCAAATGATTGTAAAGGATAATTGATACTTGTTGTCAAAATCCTTTGTTAGGTTAGACACTAGAGATATAAACATATGCAATTTTCCTATGAACGCTATTTCTAACGTCGAACTAAAACGGCCTCTTTGGCAGGCTGTTGCCATGCTGACATTAGGCTTCTGGCTTAGTGCCAGCCTGGTTTTGACTTGGGTAATTATGCCTAGTTTGTATGTAACGGGCATGATGACTCAACCTAGTTTTGCATCAGCTGGTTACGCAATTTTCTGGAATTTTAATCGCATTGAGTTACTGTGCGCGAGCTTGGTATTAGTCAGTGTATTGGCTTTGTGCAATACTCAAGCGAAGTGGCGTCTGAGTTCAATTATCTTATCGGTGTTACTGCTAGGTATAGCTTTGGTGGATACCTATTGCTTGACTCCGCAAATGTCTGCTATTGGTATTCAACTAAATTTCTTTGAGACTGTTGTTGAAACTCCAGCCAATATGAATTTATTGCACGCTGGTTATTGGGCATTAGAAGCAATCAAACTCGTGGCAGGTTGCACCTTGTTAAACTGGTGCTGGCGACGCTAAATAAATCACTATTAGTTCGTAGTTGCCCTTTAGCGCGTACATCGCAACTACGCACTAATTTCGATTATCTAGCATTTCTTTATTTTTTATTATTGACTGTAAAAATAATTCTGTTTTACCTATACGCAATCTGTAAAATCCGTCCCAATTACCTTTCATCTTTTTGATATCTAGTTCTGTAAATGGGATAACTCCTTGCTATTTAACAAAAACAACAAGTTGGTATATTTGCCTCCGAAGAATTTCGACATCTTCGGGATTCGCTTTTTCTAAAAATTTAATTGCTTTTTTGCGAAATCTGATTGCCATGTTTAATCCAGTCAGTCATATCCAGGACTTCATCATCACTATCTTCTGAAGGTGAACCAAACTCGGCTTCCAGTTCGCTTTGTTCTTGGTCACTGACGTAAGGAATAAGAATTTGGCAGAGTCGAAGTCTTTCTTCTTGTAAACTTCACGCATAGTTTCTTTAATCAACGCTTTTAATTCGTGAATTTCCACGCTCGTTCCTCATATTAAGGTTAGAATATGTATTGTACCAAAGCTATATTATTGTGTGGAAGATGCCGTGAGCAATCAATTCGAGTGGCCAAAACCAAGCAAAGTAGCTAACTAAAGATAGGAATGCCAAAATTACCAGGATAGCGATCGCCAGAATTGAAAATATAAGTGGGGACATGGATTCTAAAAGACAGTCTAGTTTTAGAATCAAAGAAGCGATTGCGTTTTTCAGACATCAGATTTAATCGTTGAAGTACGAAACAAGCATTTGGGAATACAGTTGCACTGAGCGCGTTCGCTACCAGGCGTGACGCAGGCACAGACAGTGCAACTACAATCTAATATTGGAGCGTTACTTCACTATTCTACGATTTTAATTCCCTCAATGATACTTACCTCTGATTTTGTTGGAATAATTTGAGTGAGTTTGAACCCTGCAGCTTTAAATAGCTGATAAAACTCGGCTTCGCTGCGGATGCGTCCATTAGGGCTTATCACTAGCATATTTATGTCTATAAACTTACTTGCAAAAAACTCGTTTCCAGGAGGAATTAAAAAATCTATCACCAATAGCCGCCCTTGGGTATTCATAGCTTGATGACAGCGTTTAAGAATAGCGAGCGCTTGCCGATCGTCCCAATCTTGAATAATATGCTTGAGTAGGTAAGCATCTCCTCCTACAGGAACAGTCTCAAAAAAATCTCCCCCTACAAATTGATAGCGAGCGTTCATCGCTGCTGTTGAGAGGAAAGTTTGAGATCTGTTAATCACATCTGGTCGATCAAATAACACTCCTACCATAGTGGGGTAGGCTTGCAAAATATCAGTCAGTAAACTTCCTTTACCACCACCAACATCAACCAATTTGTTAATGAATGAAAAATCATAAGCTGCCATGATATCAGCATTTGCGTCTTTCGACTCTGCCATACCTCGATCGAAGATGTGACCTTGGGTTGGATTTTCGTCATTGTACTGAAACAAATTCATGCCGTACAAATGCTCAAAAGCATTTTCCCCTGTTTGCACACTATACATCAAATTTCCCCATGCTTTATAGTAATGCTCTTCACCTCGTAAGATAGCCTCAGCACGTATCGAACCGGGAACATCGCTTTGTAAACAAGTTGCTTGTGAAGTCAGTTGAAAACAGTAAGGTTCAGTTTCAGCAAAAATTCCAACACTTGCTAAAGCTCGCAATACTCGGTAAAGTGAATTGCTGTGGGTTTCTGTTGCAACCGCCAAGGTATCGCAGTGCTGAGAGCCATCTTTGAGCAAATCTGCAATCCCCAGTTTAGCGACTACATAGATACAACGTGAAACCCAGTATGCGTATACCCATTCAATTGCAGATAATTGGAATTGTGTATTGCGAGGTGTTAATGTAGATTCTGAGAGAGTCATGTCTTGGTACTTATTTAGTAGGACTTACACAATGAAAAGAAAAAGCAACACTTCTTACGGGGTGTTTTGGCTTTCTTAATACACCCTATAACCAGTCTTAATTCTCATGTTTTAACTCTAGTTCTTTCAGCTTGATAGCATCACAAACTCTGTCTGGAAGGAACTTTGACGCAGTCAAAACAAAATGCAAAAAAGCTTGTTCTTTTGACACAAAGTAGCGAGTTTTAGGTTTCCTTGCTTCCAAAGCTTTCTGGATAATACTTGCAACTTGTTCACATAGCATTCCTTTACGATTAGATTCTATTAACTGCTCTATACAAAATTTGTAAATATCACCATACATAGTCTTGGCTTCAGGCGGCATAGTAGTTAATTTTTTACTAAGGCTTTCTTCCACTTTATCTGGTGCTGCTGAGGCGATCGCTCCTGGTTCAACTAAAATTACTTCAATTCCCCAAGGATTTAATTCCATTCTCAACGCATCAGTAAAAGCCTCCATTGCAAACTTTGAAGCACACAAAGCCGAGAAAAATGGCGAAGAAACTTTGCCAGATACGGAACCAATATTTATGATTCGACCTTTGGCTTTTCGGATCGCGGGTAAGAATGCTTGTGTAACTGCAATTTGCCCGATAACATTGACTTCAAATTGCCATCTCAATTCATCAAGCTCAATATACTCCACCGGTCCGTCTATTAATATACCTGCATTATTAACTAATCCAATCAGTCCTTCATTACCGATGGTTTGAGAAACAAGTTTTGCAGCATTTCTAATCTGTTCTGATTGTGTAACATCGATAATAATCGGTGTTAAATTACCAGATGCAACTAGCTTTAGTGATTCAGCATCTTTTTCTTTACGAACGCCAGCAAAGACGCGGTACCCTTCTTTATCTAATAACAGTGCTGTTGCTCGACCAACACCCGTAGATGCTCCTGTAATGACTACCGCACCTTTTGTTCTTTGAAGCATTTCTCTTTCCTTTTTTAATAAAAGATCAGATTTTTATATTGACTTAATTTAATTGGTTTGAATTCTGATTTTTTTAAATTCTACCCATGTTAGTAAATATGCAATAAGCATGACTAAAGTATCTGCCACCACTATTCCATAGTACACACCTCTTGTACCTAAAAATGAACTGAAAGTTAGTACAAAAGGTATTAAAAAAAATAAACTCTTGAGAAGAATTAACAAAACTGCTATTTTTCCATTTCCTAGTGATTGAAACAAAGTGATACTACAAATTCCAAATGGCAGTATTGGTAGTAAAAGATTGAGAAGTCGGAAATTGAGTAAATCATTAGCAGAAAACGTAACAGATGGTAGTAATAAGCCAACAAATGTTGTTGGTGATAATTGAAGATATAGCCAAATTAGGGTTAAGAAGATAGTACTACCAATTCCAAAAGTAAAATAAGCTTTCTTGAGCCTGTCATAATTTTGTGCTCCATAATTCATTCCAAGCACTGGCTGTAAAGCTTGCACAAATCCCATAATAGGAATAAGTGCTAATGCATATACTCTAAAGCTTGCTCCAGCAAAGGCGATATCATTATCTGTACCATAATGAGCTATTGATTTAAAAATTACAACTTGTTCAATTAAAGTGATGGTTTCCATCAGCAATGCTGACGATCCAACTGATAAAACTACAGGAAGTAAATTTATTGATAAAACAAGCTTTTTGGGATGAATAGGAAGAGAACTTTTTCCAAAAATAAAATAGGTAATATTCACAACACTATAAATTAACATAGCGATAACAGTGGCGAATGCCACTCCCTCAATTCCCCAATGAAAGACAATGATAAATATAGGATTTAAGATAGCATTAATCATGACAAAAATACTAGCAAAAATCATGGCTAATCTAATTTTACCTTCTGCTTTAATCAGCTGGCTGGAAGATACTGCTAGTATATAAAATACCGAGCCTAGTGAATAAATTTTAAAATATTTGCCTCCATAGGAGGCAACTTCACCAGAAGCTCCCATGAAGGAAATTAACTCTTCACTAAATTTATAGCCTAAAATTGTGATAAAAAAAGATATAATCAAACTCATCATTATTAAATTGCCAAATATTTTTGATTGAGTTTTGTTATCTCCTGAACCAATAGCTCGACTCAGTACCGAGGCACAACCAACTCCTATTAAGTGAGCACAACCGACAATAATAGAAGTCAGTGGTAGTGCAAGAGATATAGCTGCTAAGGCCGTTTCACCAATAAATTGACCTGCAAATAAAGCATCAAGAAACGTGTTTAAGCCTATCAATAGCATTCCCAGAATACCAGGAATGGTTAATTTCAACATGAGTTGAATTAGATTGCTATTAAGGATTTGATCTGTCACTTTTGATTGCTGATGGAGAGCCATACAAGGTGCTGTGTTCCAAATTTTAAGTCTCAAATATTGTAAATTACTATAGAATCAAACTAAACCGAACTAGAAATAAACTGCTGCGATTTTTCTAGACTCTTACGCTGACCAAGCATGACCATTTTTAAGCCACTAGCAGGGGGATAATTGGCACCCTGTGCTTTGGGTTGTTCTGGTTGTTTCTTAGCTAGTGCTAATTGATAGTGGGAAAGAATAGTTGCCAAAACTAGCTTCATTTCAAATAAAGCTAAAGCTTCCCCAGGACAGCGACGAGCACCACCACCAAAGGGCAAAAACTCATAGGGGGAGAATTGTCTTTCAAGAAAGCGCTCTGGTTGAAATAGCTTTGGTTGTGGGTATAAGTCGGAATTTTGATGTGTTAGATAAATACAGCCAAAAAGCAGTGTTCCTGGACTCAATTCATAGCCCATCAGTTCCACTGGAGATTCTACCCTTCGTGGAAATGTGACTATTTGCGTCGGGTAAATTCGCAGGGCTTCATGACAAACAGCACTGAGATAAGGAAGCTCGACAATCCTTAGCGGATCTGAGGATTCACCAAGGCTATCAAGTTCTTTAAGCAAGCGATCGCGAACTGTAGGTAGACTGTGAATCCAATACAATGCCCAAGTGATTGCAGTTGCTGACGCATCTCGACCTCCAAATAGCAATGAGGGTAAAAGGTCACGCACATCTTCATTCGTCATTCGTTGACCTGTTTCATCGCAGGCAAAGATTAATTCGGAAAGAACATCAGTGCTTTCAGTATATAAAGATGTACTATTGCTTGCCTGTAGATGGCGGCGTTCGTTGATTTCAGCATAAAGCAGTTGGTCAAATTGCCGCCATAAGTAAAGAAAGTATCCCCACGGACTCCAGCGACCTAAATCCTGTTGTAGGAAGCGGAAAGATAGAGATGTTTCAACTAAAGCAGACCTAGCATAATTCATTAAAGTTGGAAGCAGTTGCCTGAATTGTTCGTAACGCTCTCCCGTTTGCAAACCAAGTAAAGTGTCTAATATGACCTGTACGGTAATTGTTTGCATAGTAGGGTAGCTTAAAAAGGCTTTACCAGCTTGATACTGGCTCATAACTGTGTCTGTAATGGCACAGATTCGCTGACCGTAGACTTGTATCCGGTTACCATGAAGGGGAGGCATTAAGAGTTTGCGCCGATGTCTGTGGCGCAAGCCATCAAGTAAAAGTAACCCGTTATTCCCTACCAGTGGAGCGGCTCCCTGGTTTAACTCTCCAGCTGCTACGATCTCTGTACTTGTAAAAATCTGCTTCATTCCTTGCGAATTGCCAACAAACACTATAGGTGTAGAACCAGACACGATGGTGAAAATGTCACCGTAGCGTTTACTAAGAGTATCCATCCAGGCAAGGGGGTTAGCTGCAAATTGCATTCTTAGCAACCAAGCGGGAGTTTTTGGTCCTTGAGGTAGTTTCATCATATTTTGAGTGGATGATTCTTGAGTAGTTAATTTGTTAGTATTTTTAATTTAATGCATTACATTTTTGACCTTCTTGTGGAATGGTCGTTGTACCTATTCTTTTTTCTTGATATTGAAGTTGACTTAGCACCTTCATCTTTACTCCACTAGCGGGATAACACATCAAACCTTCAAATCTTGGTTGTTCTGGTCGTTTATTAACGAGTGCTAAATGGTATCGTGAAAGAATTGTTGCCAAGACTAGCTTCATTTCAAATAGAGCAAAAGTTGCACCAATACAACTACGAACACCTCCACCAAACGGCAAAAACTCATATGTCGAAAATTGTCTTTCAAGAAAGCGTTCTGGCTGAAATTGTTTTGGCTGCGGGTATAACTCCTCACGCTGATGCGTCAGATAAATACAGCCAAAGAGTAGAGTTCCTGGACTTAACTCATAGCCCATCAACTCAACTGGTGATTCTACTCTTCGTGGAAATGTAAACAACTGAGTTGGGTAAATTCGTAGAGCTTCTTGACAGACAGCACTCAGGTAAGGCAGTTCAATTATGCTCATTGGATCTGGGCATTCACCAAGGCTATCAAGTTCTTTAAGCAATTGGTCGCGGACTTTAGGTAAACGATGAATCCAGTACAGTAACCAAGCGATCGCTACTCCTGATGCATCTTGAGCAGCAAATAGCGGCGAGAGCAATAAATCTCGCACCTCTTCATTTGCGATTGGCTCACCCGCTTCATTATGGGCGGAGATTAATTCAGATAATATGTCAGTCTCCTCTTGTTGTAGAGATGCGTCACAGCGGCGTTCTTTAACTTCAGCGTCGAGATGTTGGTAAATTTCTTGCCGTAGGTAAAGAAGGTATCCCCACGGGCTCCAATGACCTAAATCTTTTTGCAAGAAGGGCAACCCAAAGCAGATTTGCATCAAAGGCGAACGCATGTGGTGGAGTACAGCAGGAAGAAAGTGCTGAAGTTTGGTAAAGCGTTCACCCTTATGTAAACCCAGTACCACCTGCATACTTATTTGTAGGGTAATAGATTCGATAGTTGGGTAGGCTAAGAAAGATTTACCTATAGGATACTGAGCGATCGCTTTTTCTGTAAGGTCACAAATTTGCTGTGCGTAGGCTTGCATGCGAGCACCATGGAAAGCTGGCATCAACAGCTTACGTCGATGTTTGTGGCGGGAGCCATCAAGCTGAAGTATTCCTTGTTGCCCTGTCATCAAAACCATATCTCGATTTAACTCACCAGGGGCTTTAATATCTTTTGTATTAGTAAAAATTTGCTTAATTCCTTCTGGATGACTCACGAATACTGCGGGTGTAGAACCAAACATTATCGTGAAAATGTCCCCATAGCGCTTACTAAGAGCATCGAGATGGTTAAGGGGATCGAGCGCCATTCTAATAAGGTGAAACGAGAGGGGATGTTTTTCTACTTCTGGTATTTGCATCAGTCTTTTTTAACGATAAAGCGGAGAGAATACAAAGAGAGGACAAGGAATAATTTTTTTATGCTTTTTGTTTTGCCTTATCAAGACAAATTTTTAATTGATTAGCTAATTCTTGAACGTGCGGTTCATTAAACATTGAAAAATGATTGCCTGGAACTTCTATCATGTTGATAGGTTGAGTAGAGTATCTGCCCCAACCTAACAAAGGATCGTTAGTATGAAACTCTAGACTTTGAAAATCGTGAACAATTTCCTCCCGAGCTTTTAATAAAGTAATCTCTTGAGGGTAAACCTGAGGAACATAATTCCTCATTGCTTGGATATGAGCTTTGAAAAGTTTATAACTACGAAAATGTTGTTCAATTTCTGTATTGCTTATATCAAGATTAGTCTTTCTCATTAAGAGATGGAATTGCTTCTCCAACGGCCATTGAACAAGTTCATCATAGGAAATTGAAAAATCTATACCAAACCAGTTTTTTACAGATTCAGCAAGCCGGAGTAACAATTTAGCATCATCATCTGTTGTTGGCTGAATGGCGCTTTCTGGCAGAATAGTATCAATCACAACAAGTAAATTGACCGTTTCTCCTTGCTTTTGTAGTTGTTGTGCCATTTCAAAAGCTATCATACCTCCGTAACACCAACCTCCTAAAAGATAGGGAGAATGCGGTTGTACAGCACGAATTTCATTGAGATAGTAAGCTGCTATTTCCTCTACGGAAATAATTTCAGGATCTTGTTGGCTTGGTCTTTGTTCTAAAGCATAGAATGGCTGCTCTATACCGAGTTTTTTTGCTAAATTTAGGTAGTTATTGATTTCTCCCCCTGCAGCATGTACGCAAAATAAAGGAAGATTGGAGCCGCAAGGTTGAATGGCTACCATTGGAGAACTTGAAATTACATGGGTTTCTTGGTTAATAATTTTCGCTAGCTTCTCAATTGTCGTATTTTCAAAAAGAGCAGACAGTGCTAGGTTTTTCCCAAAACGCTCATTAATTTGAGCGATTAAGCGTATAGCTAAAAAAGAGTGCCCTCCTAAATCAAAAAAGTTATTCGTAACTCCAATTGGGCTAATGCTCAGAAGATTTTCCCAAATTTTTGCAAGAGCTAATTCGGTAAAATTTCGAGGAGCTACAAAAGATTGAGTAGAGGTCAATGAAATGGCATTATCTGTTGGTAGAGCTTGCTTGTCTACTTTCCCATTTGGCGTTAGCGGTATCGCATCTAATACCACAAAGCTAGATGGTATCATATGCTTTGGCAGTCTCTGTTGTAAATATGGCAAGAGATCTGACGCTAAGTTTTCTTTCTTTTGCACCAAATAAGCAATGAGATGTCGATCGCCTTGAGCATCATTGCGGACAATAACAACAGCTTCTCGAACGTCAGGATGCTGCGCGATCGCTATTGCAATTTCTCCCAATTCTACCCGGAAACCACGAATTTTGACTTGGTCGTCATAGCGACCTAAATACTCAAGCTCGCCATTGTTAAGGTAGCGTACTAAATCACCAGTTTTATAAAGCTTAGTTCCTAGTACGAAGGGGTTATCAATAAACTTTTCTTGGGTTAGTTTAGCACGGTTCAAATAACTCTTTGCTAAACCATCTCCGCCAATGTACAATTCTCCAACAGCACCTTTTGGTACAAGCTGTAAATAGCGATTTAGTACATAAGCTTGTGTATTATCAATAGGATGACCAATGGGAACGCTTGTCGAGCGCTCTGGCAACAATGTTGTATCGTAGTAAGTGACATTAGCAGAAACCTCAGATGAACCATAAAGGTTAATCAGTTTTGCGTGTGGCATTAACTTACGAAAAGTTTGCGCCAAACTAAGAGAAAGCGCCTCACCACTTGTTATCCAAAGTCTTAAATGTGATAAATTCTTCGTAAGATGACCGTAAGTATCTAAAAAGATTTGCAGCAAAGAAGGAACAAGTATGACTCGTGTAATATTATGATTAGCAAGAGTTTCTAGGAAAAGTTGAGGATCTTTGACAACCCCATCAGGAATAATCACAGTCGGAATTCCCCGTAGTAAAGGAGCAAAAATCTCCCATACCGAGTCTACAAAACTAATGGCTGTTTTTTGACAGCAAACTTCCGCGTCCATAAAAGGATAGGTTTTCCACAGCCAGTGTAACCCATTCACTGTACCTTTATGAGTACCGAGAACACCTTTAGGAGTTCCGGTAGAGCCAGAAGTGTAAATCACATAGGCGAGGTTCTCCCCAGTCGATGTATGTTTGGGATTTTCCTGGCTTTCTTGTTTGATTGTTTCCCAATCAGTGTCTAAACAAATAATAGATATTTGTTCTTTGTCATTGGTCATTTGTTCAAAGCGATTAACGAATGATTTCTGACTAATGACCAATGAGACTTGAGAATCACTCAGCATAAAGCTAAGACGCTCAAGCGGATAATTGATATCAAGCGGTAGGTAAGCACCGCCAGCTTTAAGAATGGCTAAAAGCGCCACAACCATTTCTATTGAGCGTTCCAGACAAATGGCAACAAGGGTTCCTGTCGTAACTCCCAAATTTTTTAAATAATGAGCCAGTTGATTAGCTTTATAATTAAGCCGATCGTAAGTAATTGTTTCTGACAGACTCATGAAAGCCAAAGCATCAGGAGAGCAGCTGACTTGCTCCTCAAATAATTGATGTAAAGAAACATGGCGAGGATAGTCTGCGCGAGTATTGTTCCACTCTACTAATAATTGTTCCTGCTCTTGAACAGTGAGTAGTGGTAACTCGGAAATTTGCTGATTGGGGTTAGCAACAATGCTTTCTAGTAAAGTTTGGAAATGGCTGATAAAGAGGTTAATTGTTGTGGCATCAAACAAGTGAGTGCTGTATTCTAAAAACCCTGTTAATCCTTTTTGGGATTCAGACATTGATACAAAAATATCAAATTGAGATGTACCGCTATCAACTTCCAAAGCACGTAAGGTTAAACCAGGAACTTCATGAACGGGCATTGGTGTATTATGCAGGACAAACATAACTTGAAACAGAGGGTTCCGGCTTAAGTCACGCTCGGGTTGCAATTGTTCTACCAATTTCTCGAAAGGCAAATCCTGATGTGCATAAGCATTAAGAGTCACCTCTCGCACTCGGCTCAGAAGCTCTCGAAAGCTGGGATTACCGCTCAGGTCATTACGCAGTACTAAAGTATTGACAAATAAGCCAACTAGTCCTTCTAATTCAGCTCGGTTACGGTTGGCAATTGAAGAACCTACCAAAATATCTTCTCGATCGGTGTAGCGGTAAAGCAATATATTAAAAGCCGCTAGCAAAGTCATAAATAAAGTCGCTTCTTCCCGCTGGCTTAACTTATTCAGTGCCGCAGTTAAGGTTTGGGAGAACGTAAAATATTGCTTTGCACCTATAAAAGTCGCTACAGTGGGCCGCGGACGATCTACAGGTAACTGTAATACAGGCAATTCACCGCTGAGTTGTTGTTTCCAGTAATTAAGTTGGGTTTGGAGCAATTTACCTTGTAGGCGATGGCGCTGCCAAACGGTAAAATCTCGGTACTGGATAGGAAGTTCAGACAGAGGAGAAGACTGACCTGTCGAGAAAGCAGCATACAACGTTGCTAACTCACGTGCAAATACACCCATAGACCATCCATCTGTAATAATATGATGCATGGTTAAAAGCAAAACGTGCTCTGTCTCCCTTAAACGAACCAAAGTTGCTCTGACTAAAACTTCAGTGGCTAAATTAAAGGGCTTTTTTGCTTCCTCAGTTGCAAGTTGCTGAATTATGGGTTCCCAATCTTTGTTCGATAAATGCTCAAGGTTGATGAGCGGTAGCTCCCAGGTTAATTTGGATGTAACCACTTGCATTGGTTGTTCATCCACTATGATAAAAATTGTGCGCCAAGCTTCATGTCGCCTGAGAATTTCGTTGAGACTTTGCTGAAGTGCCTCCACATTAAGCGAGCCTTCTAAATGAAGGACGCTCGGAATATTATAGAAGGGGCTTCCCTGATAAAGTTGGTCAATAAACCACAACCGTTGCTGAGAAAAAGATAAGGGAACAGGGTTGGAATGCAGACACTTAGGAATAGCGTCTGTTTTGAAATTCCCTGCTTTCCACTTGTCTAAAAGAGCTTTTTTAGTAGGTGATAAATTAGAGTATTGCTTATCCATTTCTAATGACTAATAGCGAATGGCTAATGGCTAATGGCTAATTGTTAATTTATACTAGCTAAAATAACAGCAACTTCCTCTTCAGATAATTCATCAATCTTTTTCAAAAGAAGTTGTTCAATCATTTCTGCTTGCTTAGCTACAGTCAATCCTTCCAGTAAAAGGTCACGGAGTGGTAATTCCACAGGAAATATTGCTTGTAACCGTGAAGCTAATTGAGTGGCAATGAGAGAATTTCCTCCTAATTCAAAGAAGTTGTCATAAAGACTAACTTGCTCAATTCCTAAAACCTGTTGCCACATATGGGTAATTTGTTTTTCTAAGTTGCTTGTTGGAGGAGCATAAGAATTACTATAGTTTGGACTTAAATAATGTGAGGATATTTTTTTTTGATGGGAATCTTTTATATCATCTGATAAAGGTTCTATTTGAAAGCTATGGTTGCTCTTCGCATTTAAATTTATTTTAGAATCAACAACCAATTTTTCCTTATTATATGATGGCAACTTCCCGTCAATCCAATAACGCTGGCGTTCAAAGGGGTAAGTAGGTAAGGGAAGACGATGGCGTCTTTCATAATTGTAAAATCCTGACCAATCTATCTGTATACCTGCCATGCTAAGACGACCTAATGTATTCAGCATAAAAGCAACATCTGATTGTTGTTCTTTAGGATGGCGTAAAGAATTAAGTACTAATTGTTTAGCATCTATTTCTAAGTGCTGTTTAGCAAATGTGCTTAATGTTCGCCCTGGACCAACTTCTAGTAAAATTCCTTCTGGTTGTTTTAACAACTCAAGAATTCCAGAAGAAAATCTTACCGTCTGATGTAGATGTTGGCTCCAATAACTTGGGTTGGTTGCTTCATCTTTCTTAATCCAAGTACCAGTCACGTTAGAAATGAAGGGAATTTGAGGTGGTTTTAAGCTAACTTGTTTAACTGCAAGAGTGAAGGATTCCAACACGTCTGACATCATGTGAGAATGGAAGGCATGAGAGGTGTGTAAACGACGACAATCTACGCCTTTGGAAGTTAAATAGTTCTGTAACACCTCTATAGCTTCTGTTCTTCCTGAAACTACACATGAGGAAGGACTGTTAATTGCTGCTAGTTGTAGAGATGTTGTATGTAACATCTCTACACCTAACAAAGATTGCACATCTTTTTCAGACAGTGCAACAGCAAGCATACTTCCTGAAGGCAGTTCCTGCATCATTTGACCTCTCGCTGTCACCAGAGTTAACGCATCTTCTAAAGAAAACACTCCAGCTAAAGTAGCGGCTACATATTCACCAATGCTATGACCAATCATTGCTGTAGGAGACACACCCCACTCCATCCATAACTTGGCAAGGGCGTATTCAATAACAAACAGAGCAGGTTGAGTTATTGCTGTCTGTTGTAGAGAGGCGATACATTGCGTTTCTACATTGGTCTGTTGTTCATTTGGATAAAGTATCTGACGTATATCAAGACCAAGGAGAGGTTTAAGAATATCTGCACATATATCAATTTGTTTGTAGAATGTTGGCTCAACTTCATAAAGTTCCTGCGCCATGTTCGCATACTGCGATCCCTGCCCAGGAAACATAAAGACGATTGGGTGGTGGCTGGGCTTTTGGTAGTAGGTGAATACTCGTTGCGGATCTAAAGAGGTGAGTGTGTTAATTGCATCTTGTAAATCAGAACAAACCACCATCCGTTGATGCTCGAAAGTCCGACGACCAACTTGGAGGGTGTGAGCAACATCAGCAAGGTTAATATCTGAATTTTGTTGAAGATAATAAGCTAAGTTGACTGTGGCGTACTCCAAAGCGGAAGAAGTTTTAGCTGAAAGTAACAACAACTGCCAAGGACGTGATGGAGAAGTGATAGATCGCGATGCCACTGGTGCTTCTTCGAGAATAACGTGAGCATTAGTTCCTCCAATACCAAAAGAACTGACACCAGCGCGGCGAGGGGTGCTTTTGCTCTTCCATTCCGACAACGCAGTATTAACGTAGAAGGGGCTGTTAGCAAAGTCAATTTGAGGATTGGGTTGATCAAAATTTAAACTAGGAGGTATTTGTTTGTGTTTTAGGGCTTGGACAGTCTTGATTAAACCAGTAATACCAGCAGCTGTGTTTAGGTGCCCAATATTGGTCTTTACAGAACCAATTGCACAAAATCCTTTTTTACTGCTGTTAGAACGAAAAGCTTGTGTCAGAGCGGTAATTTCAATCGGATCTCCCAAAGTTGTTCCCGTACCATGAGTTTCAATATAGGAAATGGATTCGGGTTCAACTCCAGCCAAAACAAGCGCCTCTAAAATCACTTCTCTTTGACCATCTACACTAGGAGCTGTGTAACCAACCTTTAAAGAACCATCATTATTGATAGCGGAACTTTTGATAACCGCATGAATAAAATCACCATCCGCGATCGCTTCCTCTAACCGTTTCAAGACCACTACACCCAACCCGTTACCAAATATAGTTCCTCCGGCTTTTGCGTCAAAGGCTCGACAGTGACCATCAGACGACAGAATTCCCCCTTGCTCGTAATAGTAGCCCGTGCTTTGTGGCACTATTATTGAAACACCACCTGCGATCGCAATATCACTTTCTCCATTTAATAAACTTTGGCATGCAAAATGAACAGCGACCAACGATGTAGAACAAGTTGTTTGAACATTAACACTTGGTCCTGTTAAATTTAACTTATAAGAAATTTGTGTTGTTAAGTGGTCTTTCTCATTTCCAAGAAAAATTTGAAATGCTTCTACTGGTTTGAGCGATAACCAATTAGGATATAGGTTGGAAAATATGTTTGAAAATAAGTAAGAACTTAAATTTGCACCAGCGAAAAGACCAATTTTACCAGTGTAAGTTTGAGAATTATAGCCAGCGCTTTCTAGAGCTTCCCAAACGCATTCCATCAAGAGGCGATGTTGTGGGTCCATTATTTCGGCTTCTTTAGGAGTAAATCCGAAAAATGACGCATCAAATAACTCTATATCTTCCAAGACACTGCCTGCTTTCACATAACTAGGATCGGTTAGAACAACTGGATCGACTCCTGTAGATGCTAGTTCATCATGAGTGAAAAAAGAAATTGATTCCACACCGTCTCGCAGATTTTGCCAAAAAATATCAACATTTTTTGCTCCTGGAAAACGACCTGACATACCGATGATAGCTATTTCATCTTTATTCTCAAAGCTATTAAATTCATTTGACTCATTCATCAGCATAAATTTTTATTTGATTTAACCAGAGAATTTCTAAGCACATTTTGAGTTTAAAGCACCGTTACATTAATCAAAATGGAGACAAACGACCCAGTTTTTCCAAAGGTGCAAAGCTGAATAAGCTTTTACGCTTTTAATTTACACAGTAGGGCTGGCAATACTTCTCGGTTAAGCATTTTTTTCCTCCCCTGCACAAAAGTGCTTGTCTCACTCGACAATTTTCTCAGCCCTTGCTGTATTGGTAGAGGCAGACGGGAACGCTCTCCTCACAAGAGTTAGGTTTATTAAGGTTGTGCAAGTTAAATAATTGTTAGCTTGTCTTGTTGACCTACAGACTAAATATTGTTAGTCTTTATAAAAAAACTGGGTTCCATAGGATTAATGTACTGAGTTTCTAGAGCTTACGAGCAACATATGCCATCCTTAAGTCTTCCAAGAAATGTGTTGGAAAATCTTTATCTTTTGTTAAATCATAGATCGTTACTTTTGTGAAGCCTGCTTTTTCTAGAGCAAATTGAACTTCTGCTTTAGAATAACCTTGTATTGTACAAACGCTTTCTGAACGTTGCCATTGTCCATTCAACAGTTGAAATGTAACTCGCTGGTATTGATATGATTTCCCATCAGGGGTATTGTTCGTATAACGCTCCAGCCAAGCATAATCTTCTCCAAAATCACCATCGGCTAGAGGATTTTCAATTGGACTATCACCGTCTAGTACTCTCGAGCCTTCAGTTGAGTCAAATACAAACCAACCATTTTCTAAAAGTGCTGAGTAAATATTTTGGAAAGCCTTTGTTAAATCATCAAGATTTAAAATATGATTGAAGACATTATTTGATGCAACAACCGCATTGAAAGTAGGTGGTAATTCTAAGGAGAGTATATCATCTCGCATAAATCGACCATTTGGTATCTTTTTACGAGCAAATTCCAACATCCCGTCAGATATATCGAGACCAGTGACTTGATAACCTTTGTTTATCAGCTTTCTTACTAGCTCTCCTTTCCCGCAGCCAATGTCCAAAATATAGCTTCCTAAGGGCAAATATTCTAGGAAATGTTTTCCCACAAAATTTAGCCAGATATCACTGACTTGTTCTCCTGAATACGCTACATTTACGTCATTATAAAACGAGCGAATATTCTGTTCAAGAGATGCATTTGCTGAAGACATAAAGATTCCTCCATTTCTCAACAATTATCACGTCATTTTTTTGCTCTTTTTTAAAGAAATTGAAATTGCAACTTCAAAGCAATTTCAATCTGCTCGTTCAAAACGATATCGATATCATCTTCAGTAGTTAATGGATTTGCAATGACCGCACGTAAAGCAATTACAGGAATTTTTTTGTCAAATTCCGAAATTATTTTTGTGGTTCGAGAGATAAAAGTATGACCTGTTTGACGTTGATTTTTTTGAAGATTCTCATTGAATTCATTAATCAGTAAGTTATCAATTTCTGTTAATTGTTTTTTTGCAACTAGCCCTCTCAATGGCTCTGGAATATAGCGATAAATGAGCAAGTTAGTATCAGGTTCTGCTAGCAATTCAAATTCAGGCATTGACCGGATACGGTCTGCCATATATTGTGTTTTTCTAATACCTTCATCAATTAAAAATTCATAACCTTGGCTTCCAATCAAGTTTAGTCCAGCATGTAAGAATAAAGCCATACCTGGTCGAGAACCTTCTAAAGCGCGTTTACCTAAATCGAAGGAGCCTTTACGCATTGTATAACTTGCTTGTTTTTCGATCGCTTTCGCCAAGTGTGGGTCACGCAGAAAAAGCATACCAATACCCATTGGTAGATAGAGCTGTTTGTGTCCATCAATGGTCACTGAATCAGCTCGTTCGATACCAGCAAGTTTATGTCCGTGTTGTTTGGAAAAAATGAGCGGTCCGCCCCAGGCAGCATCTACGTGAAAATGAATATTGTTTTGTTGTGCAATCTCTGCGATATCAGAAAGTGCGTCCACTCCACCAGAATCCGTCGTTCCTGCAATACCGACGATAGCAATAATATACTGGTTTTGCAGACGACACTGTGCAACAGCTTGGCGTAACGCAGATATATCTACTCTCCCTTCACGGTTAGCGGGAATTTTAACCAAACCACGGGTACCGATACCCAATAAATCAGCGGCTTTATCAAAAGAGTAATGCATCAACTCAGAACCAATGATGACGGCTCCTTTGTAGCCATAAAAATCTAGGGCGGCAGTTAAACCTTCTGTTTCTACGCCAAGAAAGCCATCCTTCGGCCCCAAAAAAGCATTGCGAGCACACCAAAGCGCTGTAATATTAGCCGTTGTACCGCCAGAAACTAAAATTCCCAGTGTACTCTCGCTGTTTTGAGCGTGCTGAGCATAAAAGCGATCGCCAAATTGGTAAATCAGTCGGTGCATCATTGCTAAAGCCTGACGTTCATAGAAGCTTAGAGCTTTAGCTGTTTCTATTTTGACGGAATTTTGGTTCATTGCCGTCATGAGTTTAGCCAGAGGTTGCACAAAATAGGGAAGTGCAGAGGTCATGTGACCAATAAACTTTGGTGAAGATGTTTGTACTGAATGAGAAACAACATTATTAGCTAAGTATTCAAAATAACTATCAAAATTAGAGGGTTCGATAGGGACATTACTGTCAGCAAACTTTTCCACTAAAGAATCGATGTCAATGTCAGTACTAGTATTATTGACCTCTAAAAAATTTTCAGCTAAAGTTGCAACCCGCACATCCATCTTTTTTCCTATAGATGTTGCATGACTCAATGGAGTAAACATTTGCATGACTTTTTCTTCAATTCCATACTTTAATGCTGACTCAACCTCAAGACAGTAATTTGGTGTGGTTTCTTTTTTACTTAATGTCATTTTGCAATCCCTATCCTTTTTGCTTTCTGGCTGCTCGATGCTTTTGTCCGATTTGTTTTCGGCGCTGTATCGAATCTGTTATAATTTCAGCTTTTTGAGAAGGTTGTAGAAAAGATGTTTGTTTGCGTGAATTATGAGTTAAATAGTTGGCTAGGTGACTTATAGTTGGATATTGGAACATTTCAACTAAGGAAAAATCTTGTTGAAATATTTGTTGTAGCTTGCTATGAACCTGAACTAAGAGCAATGAGTGACCCCCAAGCTCAAAGAAATTATCATGGATACCAACTTCCTCAATGAGAAGTATTTCTTGCCAAATCCTGGCAATGGTTTGTTCTAGCTCTGTTTGTGGTAACTGATAAACTGATTCCAATTCAGGACGTGTACGAGCGGGAATTGGTAGCGCTTGGTAATTAATTTTGCCATTGGGCAAGAGTGGTAAAGCCTCCAGCATTACAAAGGCCGCTGGCACCATATAATCGGGTAGTTTCTCTTTTAGCCAGCAATGAAGTTCAGTGACAGTGGTTGTCTGTTGTGGATAAGGAATGACATAGGCTAATAACTGCTGTTCATTAGATTCATCGTCCTTGCAAACAACCACGCTTTGCTGTACTGCTGAATGTTGACTCAAAATTGCTTCAATCTCTCCAAGTTCAATACGGAAGCCACGAAGCTTGACTTGATGGTCAATGCGCCCCAGAAATTCAAGATGGCCATCAGGGAGGTAGCGAACCAAGTCCCCAGTTTTGTATAGACCTGCACTTGATTTTGAATTTTGAATTTGGGATTTTGGATGACTCATCTGACTCAAATCCCCCAATCTAAGATCTAAAATCGGCAATCCAAAATCGTTTGAGATAAATTTTTCTGAGGTCATCTCAGGTCGATTTAAATAACCTCTCGCCAGTCCTGCACCACCAATATACAACTCACCTGGCACTCCAATGGGAACACGCTGTAAATGCTTATCTAACACATAAATTTGCGTATTAGCTATGGGACGACCTATTGCAACTCGCGAAGGAGCGTTATCTTGAGGGGTGATATTGTAGCAAGTGACATCAGCAGAAACTTCTGAGGAACCATAAAGATTCAAAAGGATGCTTTCTGGCATACTCTGCCGAAATTTTTGCAATAAGTCAATTGAGAGCGCTTCTCCACTAACCACCCAAAACTTTAACTTGGGTAATTTTTTTTGCAAATCGTTTTCAGTATTCAATAGCAAACGCAGTAGCGAAGGGACAAGAACTAACCGCGTCACGTGGTTACTTGCCAGGGCTTCTATAAATTTTTGCGGATTCTTAACTAAAGCATCGGAAATAATAACTGTCCGCACCCCTTGCAATAAAGGTCCAAAAATTTCCCAAACTGAATCCACAAAGTTTAAGGATGTCTTCTGGCAACAAACTTCTGTTTCTGCAAACGGATAAGTTTGCCACATCCAGTAAAACCGATTTACAGCACCTCGATGGAGACCGAGGACTCCTTTGGGTGTTCCAGTAGAACCAGAGGTGTAAATGACATAAGCCAAATTGTCAGATGTCGTGTTACATATTGGGTTCTGTTGACTTTCTTGAGCAATAGTGTGCCAGTCTGTATCTAAACAAACCACTTGTGCGTTATGCTGGGGAAGTTTTGTTTTGTTTCGTTGTTGAGTGAGTAACACTGGCACTTGTGCATCTGATAGCATGAAGGCTAAGCGCTGTTGTGGATATGTCGGATCTAAAGGTAAATAAGCACCTCCAGCCTTGAGAATTCCTAACAGCCCAACAACCATGTCGAGCGATCGCTCTACGCTTATGCCTACCAATATCTCTGGTCCTACACCCAACTTGTGCAAATAGTGTGCTAGTTGATTTGCACGCCGATCGAGCTCCGTATATGTCAGTTGTTGATCTGCAAAGGCTACAGCAACCGCATTGGGTGTACGCTCTACTTGAGCCTCAAATAACTGATGAATGCATTGCTGCAGTGGATACTCAGTTTGTGTTTCATTCCACTTCAAAAACTGTGTCTTTTCGGCTTCAGTCAATAGAGGTAGCTCCCAAAGGTGCTGCTCTGGATTATTAACAATTCCAAAAAGAAACGTCTGTAAATGCCCAGCCATCCTGTGTATAGTTTCCGCTTCAAACAGATCGGTATTATATTCGAAAGTCCCAACTAGTCCTGAAGCAGTCTCTTCCATGGACAAGGTCAAATCAAACTTTGCTGTACCACTGTTATTTTCAAGAAGACTCAAGTTTAAACCCAATAACTCTATCTCTGACACTGGTGCATTTTGAAGGATGAACATCACCTGAAATAGAGGTGCGTGGCTTAGCGATCGCTGCGGTTGCAACTCTTCTATCAGCACATCAAACGGTAAATCTTGATGGGAGTAAGCTTGTAATGCTACCTCTCGCACCTGGCTTAACAACTCTTTGAAGGTAAAATGGCTGTCAAAACGAGTCCGAAACACTAAGGTATTAACAAAACAACCAATGAGCCGTTCTATCTCAGAGCGGTTGCGGTTGGCAATAGGAGAACCAACTACAATATCTTCACTTCCTGTATAACGATGCAGCAATATTTTAAAAGCTGCTAGCAAAGTCATAAATAAAGTGCATCCTTCTTGCTGACTCAAAGTCTTGAGTGCAGTAGATTGCTCTTGAGAAATTTGAAAAGAACAAGTAGCACCCCGGAAAGTTTGAATAGCAGGTCGTTTGCGATCGGTAGGTAATTCCAGCACTGTTGGCATTCCATCTAATTGTTGCCGCCAGTAAGTAAGCTGGGACTCTCGTGTCTTTCCTACAAGCCATCGCCTTTGCCAAGCGGCAAAGTCTGCATACTGAATCGGTAGGTCAACAAGAGGTGACGCTTGCCCCGTACAAAAGGTTTGATAAAGTACAGAAAGTTCGTGTAACAGTACACTTATTGACCAACCATCAGAGGCAATATGGTGCATGGTAAATACCGCTACGTGCTCTTGTGCTCCAAGGCGCAGCAATTTCACGCGAATCATTAAGTCAGTTGTTAGGTCAAAGGGCTGTTGTGCCTCAGCAAGTGCCAATTGTTTGACTTTAGCTTTTTGTTGATCTGAAGTTAATTCACTCAAATCAATCACTGGCAATGACAATCTTGTTGCTGATAAAATGACTTGTATGGGTCGTCCTTCAACTGTTTTAAAGGTAGTTCGCAAGACTTCGTGGCGACGTAAAATTTCGTTAAGGCTCTGCTCAAGGGCATTTTGATTTAGCTCTCCTTGCAAGCAGATAGCGGCTGACATATTGTAGAAAGAGCTATTAGGTTGTAGCTGAGCCAGGAACCACAAACGTTGTTGGGAAAAGGACAGAACTAACTCTCCGTTCCTTGGAATGTTTTCAATAGGAGAACTTCCCAATCCTAACCCCGCCTTAGTGCTCTTCTCAATGTCTGGTGCTAACTCAGCTATTGTTGGCTGCTCAAACAAGCGACGCAGAGGAAACTCTATCTCAAAGATTTGTCGTACCTTAGAAATAACACGGGTCGCCAGTAGAGAATGGCCTCCCAATTCAAAGAAGTTATCGTAGATGCTGACTTTCGTAACACCAAGAACTTCTATCCAAATACCAGCTAACATCTCTTGAATGGGAGTAGAAGGAGAGACAAAATTGCGATCGCACTGAAGCTGTATCAGATCGGGTGCGGGTAGCGCTCGGCGATCTACCTTACCGCTAGGAGCTAATGGTAGAGTTCTTAGCATTACAAAAGCTGACGGCACCATATGTTGTGGTAACCTTTCTTTTAAGAGGTTCCGGAGTTGTGACACTAGTTCGCTACTGATTGGCGATTTTTGATTTGATAGTGCTTCATCCACATTGTCATGTGGCTGCTGAACCTCAAATTCTGGAACTATATATGCCACCAAACGCTTTTCGCTAGGCCGATCTTCTCTAACAATAACTACACTTTCCCTCACCGCCGAATGCTGATGCAAAAGTGCTTCAATTTCTCCAAGTTCGACGCGGAAGCCTCGAATTTTTACCTGGTTGTCTATACGCTCTAGAAATTCGATATTCCCGTCAGGGAGCCACCTTCCTAAATCTCCAGTTTTATAAAGTAAATCTTGATTATTTTCTGGCAATTTTTGTTTGGTATTTGGAAAGGGATTAGGAACAAAACTTAATTTAGTTTTTGCTTCATTTTTCCAATACCCATTCCCTACGCCGATACCGGATACACAAATTTCTCCAGGAAATCCTATCGGTACTAATTGCATTTGGCAATCGAGAATATAGAGATTTAAGTTAGTTAACGGCTTACCAATAGGAACAGTCCGTAGGTTTTCTGGTAAAGCTTTATCGGCTATAAACTGTGTAATATCATCAGCAGCCTCGGTGGGACCGTAAGCATTAGCTATCTTGATTGAAGGATATATACTCAACCACTGATTAACTCGCTGTACCGATATTGATTCTCCGGATACCATCATCCACTTCAACTCTGGTAACAATCGTCGCTCTTCAGGTAATTGGGAAATATAGCTTAGCAATCCTCCAAATACTGCTGGTACTAGTTCAACAACTGTTATACTTTGCTCTTTAAGAACTTCAAATAATTTTTCAGGAACAAAACTTGTTTCTGTGTCAACGATAACTGTTTTACCACCAATAAGGAGTGGAGCTAAAAATTGCCAGACAGAAATATCAGTAGAAGAAGGAGCGCTTTGTAAGAAACAAAAATCTTCTGTTAATTCTAGTTCATCAAATTGTGCATATATATGGTTAATAGCCCCATCATGCCGAACGATAGTACCTTTGGGCAATCCAGTTGAACCAGATGTATATAGCATATAAGCTGGAGCAGTTCCTACATGGCTCCTTTCTGGATTCTTTTTAGAACAATTCTTGAAATCGAGAGAATTGTAGATTTTAACATCACTCAGGCTGAAGAATTCTTTGTGCGTAGGTGGAGCGTCCAAACAAATTAAGCATTTTAGGTGCGAACAATTCTCTAGTAAGCTTTGCAAAATCTTTAAACAGGAAGAGTCTGTTAAAATAATTTGCACTTCGCTGTTGGATACCATGTATTTGATTCTATCCGCCGGATAGTTACTATCAATAGGTACATAAGCTCCACCAGCCTTATGAATCGCAAGTATACCGAGCAAAAAATTGATGTCTCGCTCTTTGAAAATCCCTACAAACTCTCCTTCCTCAATTCCTAAATTTTGCAAAAATGTGGCTAATTGATTAACGTTTTCATTTAGCTCTTGATATGTTAAATGAAGTTCTTTATAAACAACTGCAATCCTACTAGGATTTTGTTCTACTTGATTTTCAAATAATTTGTCAATCGTCTGCTCCAAGGGATATTTTTTGACCTTTTTATTAAATTTTTCCAATAACTGTTGTCTATCAACTTGTCTTAAAAATGCAATATCAGATAATGGTATTTTAAAAGAAGTGTTTATAACACTTTCAAGAACATTGTTATAAGTGTTTATAAAAGACTTAAGAATCTCTTCGTGAAAAATATTACAATTGTAATATATTTTACCATTTATCTGGTTCCCAGTTAATCTAAACGAAATTGTCAAATCATTATTTAGATTTATTATATGGTTTTTGAGGTGTATATTTTCTAATAAAACTACTATATCAAAAATCGGACAACGATTTTGATTTTGTGGTAATTTTAATAACTTTACTAATTCATTAAAAGGATAATTTTGATGAGTATAAGCACTTAATATTGTCTCTTTGGCTTGTAAGAGAAATTCTTGAAATGTCAGTTGATTTATTATGTTAAAACGTAGGGGAACAATGGTATTTGAACAGGTATCACTTCCCTTAAATTGATAAATAGGAGAACCAATAATCACATCACGGTTATTAGTGTATTTTTGCATCAATATACTCAGTACGGATACAAGAACTATGTATATAGATAAGTCAGAGCGATTTGTAAACTGAATAAGAGCTTCAGATAAATCAGTAGATAATTCAAAACTTATCGAATTATGCTTACCTTCATAGGTTATTGGTCTAACATAATCTAGAATCAAATTTGTCTCTGGTAATTCTCCAAATAATTGATTTAACCAATAAATTTTGTCAGAAAAGATTTCTTCAGGAGCTAATGTATTTTTACTTTGATTAGCCAACATCATCTATCACCCTTTAGTACAGATTACTCAATTTATTTTTCTAAAAAATCGTGAAAAGCTTGCTCTAAGATAGAGCATCCTTTTTCTAAAATAGACATTTCAATATTCAAAGGTGGCAAAATTTTTAGTACAGTGTTATCTCTACCAACTTTTTCAATTATTAAACCTAGTTCAAAACAACGTGAAGCTATCTTTTTTGCCAAATCTATTTTACCAAAACGAGCGATATCAATACCCCAAATTAAGCCAAGTCCACGTATCTCTATTTTTTCATTTATGGATGCTATTTTCTCAAGGAGAAAATTCTTCAAAAAAGCTTCTTTAACTTTAATTTCCTGCTCAAGATTAGTAATTTCTTTATACTCTAGAGCAGCAGTTCCACCGACAAAAGCTAGTTGATTGCCTCTGAAAGTGCCAGTATGCTCTCCTGGTTGCCAAATATCGAATTCTGGTTTAATTAACAGAAGTGACATGGGAAAACCGTAACCACTGATAGATTTTGAAAGCACTACCATATCGGGAACAATGTTAGCTCTTTCAAATGAAAAAAATGGTCCTGTTCGACTACAGCCTACTTGAATATCATCACAGATTAATAAAATCTCATGTTTATCGCACAATTGTCTGAGATTTTGCATCCATGCTATTGGTGCTACAATAACTCCACCTTCAGCTTGTACTGTTTCAAATATAATTGCTGCTGGTTTTTCAATCCCGGAATTAGGATCGGTAAGGACTGATTCCATATACTCTATAGTATCAAAATTTGACATGAAACCATAAGGGTAAGGCATAAACGTTATATTATTTGATGTGCCAAATGAACCCGCTCGAATTTCAAGATTTCCGCTTATGGATAAGCTACCTAATGTCATCCCATGATAGGCTCCCATAAATGAGAATATGCCTGTTCTCTTTTTTATTTTTCTTGCCAATTTTAAGGCAGCTTCAACGGCATTGGTTCCAGTAGGTCCGCAAAACTGAAGTCGATAATCCAAATTTTTAGGTTGGAGAACTGTTTCCTTAAATTTAATTAAAAACTTTTCTTTTGCAGATGTATATAAATCTAAACCATGTGCAACTCCGTCAGCGTCTAGATAAGATATCACTTTTTGTTTTATATAATCATTGTTATGCCCATAATTTAAAGCACCTGCTCCTGCTAGAAAATCAATGTAAGCTTTGCCTGATTCTGAATAAATTAAAGAACCTTTAGCTCGATGGAATAAATCTGGAAAGTTTCGGCAATAACTTCTAACATTTGATTCTTGTTTTTCAAAAATATTCATGTTTTTTGACCTTTTTCTTAATTTACTTGAAATTACACCCATGCTCCCAAGGGAGAACTCTCGCAAATCACTGCCTCGTCTTAACGATTTGCAATCGGTAATTTTCTGGCAAAAAGAGAGTCATGTGGAGAAAAATTAAATGTCACTTGTTCTTCTAACATAGAATTCATGTATTGCTCTCGTTCTGTTAGCCAAGACAAATCTTTGAGGATAACGTTAGGATGAGCCGCTATATTTTGCAGTAATATCTCGAAATGCTTTAATATGCCAGTAATAGTTGCAGTATCAAAACGGTGGAAATCATAATTGATCCCAATGCGTAACTCTGAACCTGGATATCCAATTAAATTCAGAGGGTAATTAGTCTTGTAAAGGTTGAGTGGATGAGAAAAATCAATAATTTGATTTTGCTCTCCTGAATCTCTTAATATCTTATCAATTGGTTGATTCTCAAACACAAATATACTGTCAAACAAAGAGAAACCTCGTTGCACTTCACTCCATCGTTGAATATCAACTAGAGAAGTGTATTCATACTGACGAATCTCTACCAGTTGTTCCTGAAACTGTTTAAGCCAAGGTAATAAATATTGTTCTGCATCTACTTTGACCCTTACTGGTAGTGTGTTGACTAACATACCAAGCATTGACTCTGAGCCTTCTAAATCTACTGGACGACCAGAAACAGTACACCCATAGACAACCTCATTTTGACAAGTGTAGCGACTGAGAAGTAAAACCCAGGCTCCCTGAACGAGTACGTTAATAGTGAGGTGATGCTGTTTTGCTAAAGATTGTAGTTTTGCAGTGGTCGTTTCGGATAGTTTAACCAGTAGCTCATCGTATCTTTCTTCTAGGCTGAGTAAGTTGCTGTCATCTAGATTGGTAAGGGGAGTAGGTGCTTTTACTCCTTTCAGCATTTGCCGCCAGAATTCCTCTGCTTGTGATGAATCCTGCTTCCCCAACCAAGTAATGTAGTCTCGAAAACGGCTACCAGGTACTAAAGGTACATCTTGCCCTCGACAAAATGCTGTGTACAGCTCCATAACTTCTTTCAGCACTAACGGATAGGACCACCCATCCAAAATAATCATGTGTAAACTCCAAATGAATTTGTAAGAGCGGTCGTTGAGACGAATTAAAGTCACGCGCATAAGAGGTGCTTGAGAAAAATCAAAACCTCGTTCGCGATCGTGTTTTAAAAAAGAGTTTAAGCGCTTGTGCTGTTCAAATGAATCTATTCCTCTCCAGTCTTGCTGCTCTAGAGGTACTTTTGCATATTGGTATACAACTTGTAGAGGTTTGTCTATATCTTGCCAATAGAAACTAGTACGCAAAATTGTGTGTCGGTCCATAACATGCTGCCAAGCACGTTCAAAAGAGACAATGTCTATATTTCCGTGCCAAGTAAAGCCTAGTTGGACAAAATAGAGCACTAAGTCAGAAGAAGACAAACTGTGGACTAGAATCCCATGCTGTATTGGCGATAATTCGTAGATATCTTGAATATTTTCTGTTGTCATATTATTTTCTACTGTTTTTTCTGATTAAGTTTTGCTAAAAACCGATCGAGTTCTTTTTGGCTTAAGTGTGCTTCTGGAAAATCAGAAGTTGTAAACCCTTTGGCTTCAGAAGATTGGCAATGATCCTTGCTTGATAGCAACGCTTGAACACTCGTTATGGTTTCTTGTGCTGCCGGAATTTCCTGCTTGAGAACTGCTACACTTGCTAACTGAGCAATTGTTTGATGCTGAAATAGCTGTTTAGTCGTTAGCTTTAAACTGGCCTGGTTAGCTTTGGCAATAATCTGAATAGCGACAATGGAATCCCCACCCAACTTAAAGAAGTTATCATAAATACCCACTTGCTCTATACCGAGAAATTCAGCCCAAAGTTGAGCCAGCTTGGCTTCAACAGGAGTACGAGGCAGTACAAAGGCTTTATCTAATTCAGGTCTGCTTGTATCGGGTGCTGGTAGCGAGCGGCGATCTATTTTGCCATTAGGTGTCAAAGGGAGTGCCTCTAACATCATAAAAGCTGTTGGCACCATGTAATTTGGCAAGTTCGACTCCAAGAAACGCCGCAGCTCGGTTATTGTCACTGTCTGCTTGGGCTGCGAAACTACGTAAGCGACCAAACGCTCTCTTTCTGGTTCATCTGAGCGAACCACAACCACACTTTCTTGCGCGGCTGGGTATTGATTGATCAGCGCTTCAATCTCTCCGAGTTCGATGCGAAAACCCCTAAGTTTTACCTGATGGTCAATTCGACTAATGTACTTAATCGTACCATCTGATTGATAACAAACTAAATCACCAGTCTTATACAAACGGGATTTTGGATTGTTGTTAAAAGGGTTTGGGATAAACTTCTCAAATGTGAGTTTTGGTTGGTTAAAATAACCACGAGCTAGACCAACACCGCCAATATGCAATTCACCAGGAACACCCACAGGCACTGGTTGTAAATAAGTATCTAAAATATAAAATTCTGTATTGGCAATCGGGCGACCAATAGAGACAATGTTATTTGTGTGCTCTATCCTCGTGTTATTCTCTACTTTTTTGACAGCTGACCAAATAGTAGTTTCTGTAGGACCGTATAAGTTCCACAGTTCAGTGCTTCGTTCGAGTAATTGATTGGCAAGAATTTGGTCAAGAGCTTCACCACCACAAAGGATTTTTAACTGCTGGCTCCCAGTCCAGCCTGCAGCAATCAGCATCCGCCAAGTGGTTGGTGTAGCTTGCATTACCGTGGCGTTAGAAGAAATAAGCTGTTCTAACAATTGCGATCCATCAGTAGCAACTTCGCGGCTAACTATAACAAGACGAGCACCTACGATCGCTGGTAAGTATAGTTCTAGGGCTGCAATATCAAATGATAAGGTGGTGACTGATAAGAAAGTATCTTCTTTTGTCAGCCCTGGATTGCGGCGCATTGCACTTAAGAAGTTAGTTAAGGCATTATGGGGAATTTGTACTCCTTTTGGTTGACCGGTAGAACCGGAGGTGTAAATTATGTAGGCGAGGTTTTCGCCGTTAGCTCGGTTAATAGGATTGCGATCGCTTTGTTTGGCAATCTCTTCCCAGTCAGCATCTAGACAGACCACCTGGGCTTGATGTTCTGGCAAAACTGTCACCAACTTTTTCTGAGTCAGCAGCACTGATATTTGTGAATCTGCCAACATGAATGCCAACCGTTGTTGTGGATACGCCGGATCTAGAGGGACATAAGCCCCACCTGCTTTTAGGATTCCTAACAGTCCTACTAACATATCCGGAGAGCGTTCCACACAAATTCCTATCAAGGTCTCTGGGCTAACTCCCAACTTTTGCAAATGATGTGCTAATTGATTAGCACGGGTGTTCAACTCCCTGTAAGAGAGTTTTTGGTCTTCAAACACGACCGCCACAGAATCGGGTGTTTGCTCAACCTGAGCTTCAAATATTTGATGAATACATACATTTTGAGGATATTCATTTAAAGTGTCATTCCACTCTACCAACAACTGAGAGCGTTCAGTTTCAGTTAATAAAGGCAATTCCCAAAGGCGATGGTCTTGATTGACCGCAATCGCTGAGAGTAATGTCTGCAAATGCCCTGCCATTCGTTCAATAGTGGCAGCATCAAACAAATCAGTGCTGTACTCAAAGTTTGCACGCAGTCCTTCTTCAGTTTCTTTGATCGACAAGGTTAAATCAAACTTTGCTGTTGCAGTTGGCATTTCTAAGAAACTGAGAGTCAGCCCAGGAAGTTTGAGTTCTTCTCTCGGTGCATTTTCCAAAACAAACAAAACTTGAAATAATGGTGTATGAGATAAATCTCGTTTTGGTTGTAATTGTGCTACCAGCAATTCAAAGGGTATATCTTGATAATTGTATGCTTCCCAAGCTACTTGGCGCACTCGCCTCAACAACTCTCGAAATGAAGGATTACCTGATAAATCAGTACGCAGAACTAAAGAGTTAACAAAATAACCAATAAGTTTTTCTAAATCGCGGCTGTGACGGTTAGCGATGGTAGTACCGACACATATATCTTCCTGATAAGTGTAACGATAAAGAAGTGTTTTAAACGCCGCTAGCAAAGTCATAAACAGAGTCGTCCCCTCTTGCTGACTGAGCTTTTTAAGCTTCTCAGTCACATCTGTCCCTATTTTTAGGGTAGTGGTGGCTCCTCGAAAAGTTTGAACAGGTGGTCGTGGGCGATCGCTCGGTAATTGTAAAACAGGAAGATGACCGCCAAGCTTTTGCTTCCAGTAAGTCAGTTGTTCCTCAAACACCGATCCACGCACCCATTGTTGCTGCCAGTTGGCAAAATCAGCATACTGAATGGACAGATCCTTTAGGGGTGAAGGCTGATTTTTGGAGAAAGCCTCGTAGAGTGTGCCTAGTTCCTGGATAATAATTTTACTCGACCAAGCGTCTGAGATGGTGTGATGTATAGCGAATAACAACACGTGCTTTGTTTCGGCTATTTTAAATAGCGTAACTCGAAGTAATGAACCTTCTGATAAGTTGAAGGAATGCTGAGATTCAGCAATAGATGACTGGTGAATTGTTTCCCACTGCTTGGTTTCCGCCAAATCCATCAAATCTACGACTGACAGCGTGAAATTGGGGTTAGAAGCGATCTCCAAAACAGCTTGACCATCTTCATTTTTAAATGAAGTCCGTAAAACTTCGTGACGCCGTACTATTTCTATAAGCGCTTGTTCTAAAACAGCTGTATTCAGCGATCCTTTCAAATGAATACCAAATAATTGGTTGTAAGCAGCGCTAGCACCCTCTAATTGGTCTATAAACCATATTCCCTGTTGACCAAAAGACAAGAGCAGATCTTTATCTCGCGGAACTGGTTGAATTTCTACTGAAGTTGGACTGGCAACATAATGACCTTGATTGAGAAATTTAAGTATTTCTGCTTTGCGTTCAGTTATTTGAGCTTGTAGCTCTGGCGTGAGTACTTCTTGAGGGGCATTACAGCGTAAACGCTCACCATTTGACCAAAGCCTAATGTCTAAGTTAGTTAAATAGGACAAAAACTCTTGAATAGATTTCATAACTCAATTTCCACTCGGTTAGTTAATGCCTTGTCGATAGGAGCTTGTAGTTTTTGAGATGTTATGGTTATCTCCTCAATGGACTTTGCTAAGCTAGATAGAATTGGTGTTTGCAGGAAATTTTGCATGGGTATATTTAGGTGTAATCTTTCATTTACCCGTGAGACAACTTGGGTAACTTGCAGAGAATCTCCCCCTAGTTCAAAAAAATTATCGTTAATACTCACTTTCTCTATTCGCAAGACTTCTTGCCAAATACTGGCAATGAGTTTTTCTGTTTCTGTTTGAGGCATTACATAAGCAGCTTTCACTTGCGATCGCAATCCTTTTAACCCAGGTAAAGCAAGACGATCTACTTTGCCATTAGCTGTCAGTGGTAAAGCATCTAACAGTACAAATTCAGCAGGCAACATATATTCAGGTAGTTTTTCCTGTAGGAAATTACGCAACTGTCTAGGTTGAAAACGTTGCACCGTTGATGGTGCTTGAGCAATGAATACATCAAACCCAATTAAATCAGCAACAGAATCGGGCTCGTTCATAAAAACGCTGTTTGAAAATTCCAAAGAAGCTAATATTCTCTGCCATTGTGCTTTTGACAGCACTGGATGTTCCGGTCTTAGCTCTCGATCCTCAAACCGTTCAAACCCTTGCTGTAGACCCATGTTCAAATCAAAGGAGCGATGAAATTTTGTTTTTTCAATTGCAAGGAGTAAACCATTTGGAGCTAACAAGGAGCGAATATTCTTCAGGGTTTGCTCTATAAACTGAGTGTTATGAATAACAGTTGCAGCAATAACAATATCAAAGGAATGTGGCTCAAAACCTTGCTCAATAGGGTTTTTCTCAAGATCTAAAATGTCATAGCTAACAAAAGGATAGTTGGTAAAATTTTCTTGACCTTGTTGGAGAAAGAATTGAGAAATATCAGTAAACACATAAGTTGTTTGGCTTGGCGGTAACAATGGCAGTAAATGTTCTGTAGTAGAACCATAACCGCCTCCAACTTCCAGGATTCGCAGTTGTTTTCCTGACTCTATATTTTGTACTATTGCCGCCATGATTTCACTAGCGATCGCATTGCAATCAGCAAACATTATTTTGTATATATCCCGAGTTTTTTCGGAAACATAAATTTCTGCCGAGTGGATTTTTTCAGTAATAATGTTTGCTAAGTTATCAAAAGGAGCATCAGGTATCAAATCCATCCAAGTTTTAGTGAAACCATGATTTATCTGAATTTCTTTTGAAAGCTTTTGAAATGCAGAAATTGGTAATTCAACAACACTGGTAAAGACTTTTCCCTCCTGCTTCAACCATCCTTCTTGAACCAGCACCTGCAAAGCTCGATTTAACCATTTTTTGTAGCGTGGAGCAATATGACATCGAGACATTAAATCATCTACGTCATACTTCTCTCCAGGTGAGTGATAAACACCAAGCTTTCTGAGCGCCCGACACACTGAAATAGTGTATAGATAATTTTGGTGTTCCCATATTGCCGCAAAAGTTTGGATATCTACATCCCAAAAACTATTTTTTGCTTGTTGAAGTCCTGCTTTTACCAGAGATGGCCAGAGGATCTGAGATTTGAAAGTATCAGCACTTTCCGTTTCTAAGAAGCTTAATGCTTTGTCTTGCTTGGGAACCACATAAGCTACTAGATACTGATTTTGCTGTGACTCTCCCGCCGCAGCAACTATTGCATCTTTCAGATCTGGGTGCTGTTTTAAAGCTGCTTCAATTTCTCCTGTTTCGATGCGGTATCCCCTTAGTTTGATTTGGAAATCTACACGTCCCAAAAATTCAATGTTGCCATCAGGTAAATAACGACCGAGGTCACCAGTACGGTAAATGCGTTCCTTTGTGCGGGGATGAGTGATAAAATTGACAGCAGTTTTTTCTTCATCCTGCCAATAGCCCTTGGCAACCTGCATACCAGTACAGTACATTTGACCGGGAACCCAAACAGGGCAATCTTCTAAAGCTTCATTCAAAACATAGTATTTTGTATTCGCCATCGGTTTGCCATAAGGAATACTCTTCCAGTTTGGATTGACCTCCGCAATTAAATAACCGATATTCCAAATAGTTGTTTCTGTTGGACCACCAATACTGAGTACTTGTACTTCTGGTATTAAAGCTTGAAGACGGTTAGGCAAGGAAATTGGGAGCCAATCTCCACCTAGAATTGCCAAACGCAAACTTACTGGTAATGTCACAGAGTGGTTCTCTGCGTATTCCACCAACATCTTCATCACTGGGGGTACTGAGTTCCATAGCGTCACTTTTTCCTGCACCATCAACTTAACCCAGTGAGCCGGATCTTTGACAGCAGAAGCATCAGGCATCACAATCACACCACCAGCACAAAGTAGACCGAATATGTCATAAACAGACAGATCGTGACTCAAAGCGGTTACAGCCAGGATGCGGTCTTGAGAAGTAATATTAAACCGCTTGTTGGTATGGATAACTACGTTAACCACGTTGCGGTGAGTAATCATTACTCCTTTCGGTAAACCAGTAGAACCAGAGGTGTAAATTACATAAGCTAAATCATCAGGCGTTTGCGCTGGTTGGAGTGGCTGGCTGTTTTCGTTGGCAAATGCTTCTGTATCTATGCACAAACGTTGTATATCCAATGGCCATTCCAGCTTTTCGTTCAAACAAGATTGAGTCAGAACAATCTTGACTTGACTATTTTCTAAAAGATATTTTCTGCGTTGCTGTGGCAATCCCGGCTCGATGGGAACATAAGCTGCACCAGCAGCCAAAATTCCCATTACAGCGACAATTTGCTCCCATCCTTTCTCCATAACTACACCTACCAACTGGTTGGGTGCAGCCCCAAGTTTCCGCAATCGATGACCAACTTGATTGGCAAGTGTGTATAGCTCTTTGTAAGTCAGAGTTCGCTCGGATGAAATAACGGCAGGTTCCACTCTTCGCTTTTGGACTTGTGCTGCAAATAAAGTATGCAGCAGTTCATCGGGAGTTGGTGTGGTCGTTGCATTAACGGCTTCCCGTTGCGCTAATTGGGCAGGAGGAATGAGTTGTCGAGTTGTCTCAGTCCAAGCTAATTCAGAAGTTGCCAGTTGTTTGAGGAAACGACAATAAGCCTCAAACATATCACAGATCAAACCTTCTGGAAAAAGTTCTTCAACTACATCCCAGTTGAAAGTCAATACTCCCTTATCCTCCCAAACTTGAATATCCATCCAAGCCTGGGAAGCTTGGCTAATGCCATAGACTAACTCTCCAAAATGACTAAATGTCAAGGTTTCCTGACCAAGCAAACCAAAACCAAGAGTGCTAGTAAATACGATTGGCATCGCGCTAGGTGCCGTACCTCGCCTGCGTGCTAATTCCCGCGTCACGCGTACACCACTGATGTAACGGTGTTCTAAATCGTGCCACAGCTGTTGCTGTAGGCGCTTTGAGCGGTCAATAAACGGTTCCGGAATAGAATTCTCGACAGCGAGTAAGGTGACAGAAGTGAAATCTCCCAAAATGTCATGGACTTGAGGATGCAAAGGTAGACGATTAAATAAGGCTAGATTGATAGTAAACCGAGAGCTTTTGCACCAAAGTGTTAAAACTTCAGCAAAGGCGGCTAGTAAAACTCCAGAGGCTGTTAAACCAGCTCGAGCAGTACGTTGTTGCAACTGTTGCCATTCATCTCGCTCCAATCGCCCTTCGTAACGCCTATTTCTATGGTGTTTGAGTTCTTTGGGATTTTTGGCAAGAGGTAAGTCTGGAGCAGGGGGTAAGTTATCTAAGCGATTCAACCAGTACTCTTGCGATCGCCTGTACAATTCTGTAGTTTCCAATTCTTGCAGAGCAAGAACATAATCCCGGAATGAAAGTTCTAAAGGTAGGAATGTAAAATTGGGATTTTGGTAAAGTTGAAACCACTCATCAAATAGACGAAACAGACTCCAAGCATCAAAAATTTGTAAATCGTAACTGACGTGTAATCGGATACGCTCTTCATCTAAACACGTTGCTCTAAACTCAAATAAAGGCCACTTGTCAGCTGGTAGTACTTGGTAAGCCATTCGCTCGCGAATCATCTCAATCTCAGAGGTGATAAATTCTTCATCCTGACCCTTAAGATCCAAGACCTGAATTTGATAGAAAGGCACCTGTTTGAGAACTTGCTGTTGACCATCTGGTAACACCACAGCCCTAAGCATATCATGACGCTCAATTAATTTTTGCAGTGCCCAGTTTAATCGTTCTAAGTCTAAACCTTTGCATTCAATCTCGTAATAACCATGATTGGCAACACTACCTAGCTCTAGAACTCCACTACGCCCCACCCAAAAGGCGTGCTGCATATCAGTGAGTGGGAAAGGTTCATAACGCCGATCTGGCGCTGGCACAATTGTTGGGAGAGAAGCAGAACTGGTACTGATACTATTTTGGCGTAACAATACCAAAAGCTCTGCTTTATGTTCAGTCAAAGCGTTACGGAGTTCTGAGGTTATTACCCCCTTTGGTGCATCAATATTTAGTAAATCTCCATCTGCAAAAAGTTTTACACCTTTATTGGAGAGGGTTGTTAAAAGTAAGTTTAGTTCCATATAATTTATGCATTGTTAACTCAAAACGACGAATAGAGACGGATAAATTCCATAATTTTTAAAATTATTTGTCCTTTTTATTGAATTTTCGCCTTAATAGTTTATTCACAAACAAAGCTAAAAACTCAATTTTTCCCTTTCTGTATTCATGTCGAATGTGGCATCTGATAAAACTAAGTTTGTTAGAGTTAATTGGTTGAGCAATAGTTGCACTAATTGAGTGACAGTGTTGTCACCAAAAAATTTCTCCATTGGCACTCGTACCCCTAACCTAGACTCAATTCGACTCCTCACTTCAAAAGCCATCAACGAATCCAGCATTGAAGCAAGATACATATCCGAATTCAGTTTAGTAACTGGAATCTGTAGCGAACTTGCTAATTCTCCTATGACATAAGTCTCTAACACGCGTTGACGCTCTGCTGGTTCCATCGCTAAGAGTTTGTCTGTGGAGAAATTGTCTTTTTCCTTATGGTTTGTTTCTATGAACTGAATCCCCAATTCATTTCTTCCTGCTTGAAAACTGGGTTGTAGTGCTACACGATCCAAGCACTTAAGTTGTACGTTGATAACTTCCGCTACGAGTTGTCCTGCTAAGTCAAACAGGCTAACATCACCAGCGATAATTTCATTGCGAGCACAATTCTTTTTACCAGAATGTAATCTTGCTTTAGCCCAGAATGTTCGAGTGCTAGCATAACCATAAAATTGGAAGCTTTCAAAGCCTACAATAACGTAAGTATCAGAAGTTTCTGGGGCAAAGCTAGCCGATAAAAGCTGAAAACATGCATCTATCGCGTCTAGAGGAAGATAATATTGACTATTTGCTTCTTCTGACAATCCAGTCACTACTTTACCAATAACCTCTCCCTCTTGCAACCAAATTTGCTCAAGTGACTGACAGCTAAGACCTAAGTTCATTCCTCGCTCTGCCATCATTTCGTAGAACTGAGAACCAGAAAATGGTTTTTGAGATTGTGCCTCAATGTCTGTAAAAGAAAATGGTTTTTGAGTCAGTACTGTGCTATCTTGTTGCTCAAAGCGTAACACTCCCGTACTGTGCATTGTCCAATCTGTCCGTTTATTTGCCTCATCTGATATCAAACTGAAAATTTGGAAAGAAATTTTTCCAGAAACCTCATCAGGACAAAGTATTAACTGCACAGTACAAATATCTTTCTTGGAAAAGACAAGCGCTTGGGGTATAAACACATCTTCTAAAATGTAAGTTCTTTGTCCAAACGCCTCTGCTGCTGCTGCTAAAACCATCTCCAGATAAATGACAAGATTTACCACTGGCACACCTTGAAGCCCATGATCTTTTACAAGTGGTAGTAAATCAATGCTAAACTGGGACTCAAATTGAACTTGCTTAAGAGGCGATCGCAATTGTCTTCCTAACAAAGGATGAGCAATTTTTGATGAACCAATTATTACCTCTTGATACTTCTGCTCGGAAGCATTCTTCCAAAATCTTTGTCGCTCGAAGGGATAAGTAGGTAATGACAGCCGACGCCAATTATAATCTTTATCAAAATTAACCCAATTTACATCTATACCTTCTGTATACAGACTTCCCAGGCTCTGTAACAACACCTGCCAGTCTTCTTGTCCTTTCATTAAAGAAGGTAACCAGAGAGCAGCCTTTTCAGGCAAGCATGGGGTGCCTATTTCTATGAAAGTGGAATGCGGTCCAATCTCCACGAACACGTTATAACCTTGCTCGTGTAACATTTGCAAGCTAGCTTTTAAATTGGCAGGTTCATCAATAGGGCGACACCAGTATTGAGATCTGGTCACGTCTTCCGCTTTAAGAAATTGTCCAGTTACGTTTGACGCTAAATCTATTTTTGGAGACGAGTATACAACCTCTGCGGCTATTTGAGCGAAGGAATCGAGAATTGGTTCTTTCAAAGGGGTGTGAAAGGCATGGGTAATCAGTTTTAAACCATCTTCTACGCTGAAAACTCCTGCGACACAACCTGCTACATACTTGCCTACACCGTGACCCATCACCGCATCTGGTTGTATCCCCCAAGATAACCATAATTGTGCTAGAGAGTATTCTAAAGCAAATAAAGCTGCTTGAGTGTACGTTGTTCGATCCAAAAGCGAGGTCACACCTGGTGGGGGATAGAGCACAGAGAGTAGTGGTTGCTCGAGATATGGGCGTAGCAATTGGTCACAGTATTTTAAGGCATGACGGAATACAGGCTGGGTCTCGTAAAGTTGACGGCCCATATCAATGTAGTGGCTCCCTTGACCTGCGAACAAGAATGCCACTTTTGCTTTTTTGGTAAGTGCTGTTTGAGAAGTGCTTAACCCCTGTAAATGTTGACCGCAGGCAAAAGCAGCAAGTTGTTGGCGTATCTGTTCTAAGGAAGTGGTGACAATTGCCATTCTGTAGGCGAAATGCGCTCTTCCAGTATTAGCAGTGAAACAAATATCCCCCAAACAAAAGTCGCGCTCTCCTGCAAAGTACAACTCATACCGAGAAGCCAATTTCTTTAATGCTGCTTCCGTTTTAGCAGATAGCGTCAGAATATGTACCGGACGTTCAATCCCTTCTTTTTTTTGGCTTGCTTGAGGTGCTTCTTCCAGTATGACATGAGCATTAGTGCCACTAAATCCAAAAGAACTCACTCCAGCTATACGTCTTTGCTGTTCTTGTGAAGTCCAAGGAGTCAGTTTTGTAGGAATTTTTAGAGAAGTCTTTTCTAAAGAAATCAGAGGGTTAAGTTGGTTTAAGTGTAAGTGAGGTGGAATTTCTTGATGTTGCATAGCCAGCACTACTTTAATTAAACCAGCTACTCCCGCTGCCGCTTCCAAATGGCCAATGTTCGTTTTTACCGAACCAATCATCAGGGGTTGTTCTTCTGGCTGTCTTTGACCGAGTACCGCCCCTAGCGCCTTTACCTCAATAGGATCACCTAAAGAAGTTCCTGTACCGTGAGTTTCTACATAACTCACTTGACTGGGTTCAACTTTTGCATTGTCCAATGCGGAGCGAATCAGAGAATTTTGAGCTAGTCCATTAGGAACTGTAAGCCCACTACTTCGACCATCTTGATTAACTGCTGAACCCCGAATGAGAGCTAATATATTATCGCGGTCAGCAATAGCATCACTGAGACGTTTGAGTACGACTATCCCGCAACCTTCACCCCGTCCGTAGCCATCAGCACTGGCATCAAAAGTTTTGCAGCGACCATCAGGAGATAGCGCTTGCATCATAGACATGGAGATATTTGTCTGTGGTGACAATATCAGTTGCACCCCACCAGCTAGAGCGAGGTGGCACTCTCCATTACGCAAACTTTGGCATGCAAGATGGACTGCAACCAAGGAAGACGAGCAAGCTGTATCCACGGATAGGGCAGGACCAGAGAGCCCTAAAAAATAGGATAAGCGACCAGCCGCTATGCTCAAAGCATTACCTGTAGCGCTATAAACATCAATATCAGTAAAACTACTAAGTTGTTCATAGTCACGAGCACTAATTCCTATAAATACACCGCTTTGACTGCCAATTAGTTTGTCCGATGCAATCCCAGCATTCTCTAAAGCTGAATAACTGACCTCTAGTAATAACCGTTGTTGGGGGTCCATGCTCACCGCTTCACGCGGTGAAATAGCAAAGAATTCAGCGTCAAATTCATCTACCTTATCTAAAAATCCACCCCTGCGAGTGTATGACTTACCAGGAGTTTTGGGATTTGGATCGTAGTAAGCGTCTATATTCCAACGGTTTGTTGGTATCTCCCTAGTAGCATCCACTCCATTACGTAACAGTTGCCAGAAAGGTTCTGGTTCATTGGCATTACCAGGAAATTGGCAACCTATACCAATGATGGCAATTGGTTCGGTCCGCGATCTCTCTAGCGTATCTAGTTGAGAACGCATCTCCTTAATAGCAAAAACTGCACGTTGTAATGGCGAGAGATGGTTACTATCTTCTGAAGGGTTGTTCATAGCATTTTAGATTTTAAATTTTGGATTGTGGTAATCCTTAGTTGTGTTTCTTGCCAACGTTTTTATTTCTAAATCAATCAATGCAGTCAATTCGTCTTCGGATAGCTGTTTGATTTCTGTTAATAATTCATTTTGATCGTAAGTATTTTTCTGTTCTTGGGTGGTAGAATGCAACAGCGAATCCGAGGAGAAAATTTCACTCATTAAATACTCAGCAAGAGCTTCTATGGTTGAATATTCAAAGGTTAATGTTGGACTTAGAAAAATTCCCAAGCTAGATTGGAGAAGGTTTTTTAACTCTAGAATCATTAAAGAATCGAGTCCCAGTTCAAAAAAACCAACTTGCACCTCTGGTAAATAGGAAGGTTCAAAGCCAGAAACGATCGCAACTTCTTTTTGAATGTGAGCAATCAAAATATTTTTCCGTTTGTTGGGAGGAGTATCATTTAAAATTTGCAAAAGTTTAGGCTTCTGAAATTCCGCTTGCGATTTTTCTACTGTCTTCGATTGTATTGCTTCAGCTATTTTCATCAAAAATGATGATTTAAAGTTATCTGGGAATAGCTGAAGAAACTTAGACCAATCTACCGATAATACGCTAATTTGAGTACAAGCTTGCTTAAGCAGGTGTCCTAAAACTTGCACTCCTTGCTGGGGTGGAATGAAACTTACACCAGCCTCTTTCCATCGCTGCTGGTCGCGACCATTCATAGACGCTGCCATACCAACTTCATCCCAAGAACTCCAGTTAATAGTTAAAGCTGGTAGTTCTCGTAACTGGCGGTAATGAGCCAAGGCATCTAAAAAGGCATTGCCCACAGCGTAGGAACCTTGACCGAGTGAACCGTGTACAGACGCTGCCGAGGAAAAGTTAACAAAAAAGTCTAAAGCAATATCTTGCGTTTGGATGTGTAAGTTCCAAGCACCTGCCACTTTTGGAGCCATGACCTGAGCAAAACGCTTCCAGTTTTGCTTAGTCAGCACACCGTCATCTAAAACGCCTGCTGCGTGAATAATACCACATAAAGGTGGCAAGTTAACTTTAATATCAGTTAAAACTCTTTGCACCTCAGTTTCCTGAGATATGTCAGCTTGAGCAACTACAATTTTTGCTCCCAACTGCTGCAATTTGCTCAGTTCCTGACTAACTTGTTCTGTAGCAACGCTGCGACCTACTAATACTAAATGCCGCACACCTTGCTCTAATAGCCATTGCGCCACTTTGAGTCCCAAACCACCAAGACCACCAGTAATTAGGTAGGTACTATCGGTGCGAAATTTGAGAGGTTTGAGCTTTCTTTTTTGACTTGCACTCGGTACTAGGCGAGCAACAAACCGCTTTCCATAACGCCAACAGACTTGAGACTCACCTTTTGGTTGGCAAAGTTCCTCTAACAAAGTGACTGCTGTCTCTTCCGGAGAACTCGAAACTATGTCTACCAATGCTGCCGACATTTCCGGATGTTCTAGGGCAATTGTTCTTCCTAGTCCCCAAAGTGGTGCTTGAGCGATTGCTAAATTCTCTGTCTCTATAGGTTGAGAGCCGTGAGTGATTAACCACAGACGAGGTAAATAGGAACCCTTGACTGAGGCAAGGGCTTGTACCAAATGAAGTACGCTGCCGCAATTCCGTAATTGATCCGTGTATAAGGAATCTATGGTGGTAGTATCTGTTGGTGTACTATCTAAACTCCACAGATGCACTATTCCACGATACGACAGTTTATTGTTTTCTAATAATTCCCTCAACAACCGCTGAAAGTCTTCAGGTTGTGCTGGGTTTATTTGCAAACACCCTTGCATGGAACGCTCGTAAGTGTCTCCTGTAAACACTAGGGTACAGCTTTCTCCATGCTTTTCTAACAATGTTGCTAGTGCGGACCCTACACCATGGCACCGATCGGCAAAAATTAACCAACCGCTATGCTCAACCGATCCTTTCGTTAGTGATTCTGATGCAGAGGATGTAAGAGATTGAGGCTGCCACTCGATTTCGTAAAGCCAATTGTTGTGTTGGTCGTCCGTTTTCTGTTGCTCGATCCAATAACGCGATCGCTGAAAAGGATAATTTGGCAGTGGGTATTGGCAACGAGGATAATCTCGATCAAATCCAGACCAGTCTACCTCAATACCACTAGTATATAACGCTCCCAAACTTTGAAGTAACTGCTGCCAATCTGAATGCCCTTTCCGCAATGAAGGTAACCAAGCTCCCGTGCCATTTGGTAAACACCTACGACCCATACCCAGTAAAATTGGATTTGGACCAATCTCTAGAAAAATTTCATACCCTTGGGCATGCAAAGTTTTCATACTCTCAGAAAATTTTACTGCCTCTCGGATATGCCGACGCCAATACCGGGCGTTAGCAACCTCAACTCCTGCAATGGGCTTTCCAGTTAAGTTGGAAATTAAATCAATTTTTGGTGATGAATACTTTACATTTGCAGCTATTTGCTCAAAGGAATCGAGAATCGGTTCCATTAAGGGGGAGTGAAAGGCGTGAGAGACATTTAAGCGTTGAGTGTGGATACCTTGAGCTTCCAGTTTTGCCACCACAGCCTCAAGCACTTTGCTGTCTCCGGAAATCACAATCTCCCTTGGGCTGTTAAGCGCTGCGATCGCAACCTTTTCTTCGTAAATGTCGATACCTACAGTGGGCGTTGCCAATGCTTCTCTCACCCTTGACTCTTCAGTAAAAATCGCAATCATTTCACCACCTTTTGGTAACGATTGCATCATCTTTCCCCGATAAGCAATCAGTTTTAGCCCATCTTCTAGACTAAAAACTCCTGCTACACAAGCTGCAACATACTCACCCAAACTATGACCCATCACCGCATCTGGTTGTATCCCCCAAGACAGCCATAATTGCGCCAATGCATATTCTAAAGCAAATAAAGCTGGTTGGGTATAAGCTGTTTCATTTAATGACGAGGTTGCGTTTGATGGAGGAAAAAGTACTGACAATAAAGATTGGTCCAAGTAAGGGCGTAATAGTTCGTCACAGTGTTCTAAAGCTTGGCGGAATATCGGTTGAGTGTCATAGAGTTGGCGTCCCATACCGATGTACTGACTGCCTTGACCGCTAAATAAAAATGCAATTTTTGCTTTTTTGCTGGGGGTTCTTAGAGTACTGCGTAATTCCTGCGGTTGTTTTTCGTGAATAAAAGCAGTTAGTTGCTGGCGCAGTTGTTGTAAGGTATCGGCGACGATTGCCAAACGGTAGTTAAAATGCGATCGACCGGTATTTGCTGTGAAACAGATGTCTCCCAAAGACTCACTACAACAGGTTGCTAAGTACTGCTCATAACGAGAAGCTAACTCCTTTAATGCTGTTTCCGTTTTAGCTGAGAGAGTCAAAATGTGCAATGGACGTTTGTTGCCTTCTTTCTTTTGATTTTTTGTAGGTGCTTCCTCCAGGATTGCATGAGCGTTAGTGCCACTCATGCCAAAAGAGCTTACCCCAGCAAGGCGCTGTTGCCCGTTGACTAAAGACCAAGGAGTTTGTTCTTTTGGAATGACTATGGGAAAGCTTTCCTGGGAGATAGCAGAATTAAGTTTCTTGAGATGCAGATGAGGTGGGAGTTTCTTATGCTGCATTGCAAGTACCACTTTGATGACACCAGCTACTCCAGCGGCGGCTTCCAAATGACCAATGTTTGTCTTAACTGAACCAAGTAGTATCGGCTGAGTCTTTGAACGCCCCTCAGCAAGTACTGCCCTTAAAGCCTCAACCTCAATGGGGTCTCCCAAAGCAGTTCCTGTGCCGTGAACTTCGACATAACTGATATTTGCTGGTTTTACATCAGCATTTTCTAGTGCCGCTTTAACAACTGCTTGTTGGGCTAAGCCATTAGGAACCGTCAATCCACTACTGCGACCATCATGGTTGATTGCTGTTCCTCGAATCAGGGCAAGGATATTGTTTCCATCTACTAAGGCATCAGAAAGACGTTTAAGTACTATCACTCCACAACCCTCTCCACGCCCGTAACCGTCAGCAGCCGCATCAAAAGTCTTGCAGCGACCATCGGGAGATAAAGCACGCATTTTGGATAACACAATGCTCAAGTGTTGTGACAGTATGAGGTTGACTCCGCCAGCAAGAGCTAAATTGCACTCTCTTAAACGTAAGCTTTGACAAGCTAGATGGACACCAACAAGGGAAGATGAACAAGCAGTATCGACAGCCAAACTAGGTCCTTGCAAACCCAAAAAATAAGACAACCGACCAGCCGCAACACTTGCCGTATTGCCTGTGAAGGAGTAAGCATTAGCATTCCCGCTCCCAGACATCATCAGCTGTTTGTAGTCATCATTATTAATCCCTACAAACACTCCACTACGGCTACCATTTAATTTGTCTGGTGCAATTCCTGCATTTTCTAGAGCCTCCCAACTCACTTCTAATAATAGCCGTTGCTGCGGATCGACGTTCACAGCCTCACGCGGTGGAATGGCAAAGAATTCGGCATCAAATCGATCTACTTCTGTATCCAAAAACCCACCTCGATGTGTGGATATTGTATTGAAATCTTTTAAATTAGCTTTGTCATAAGCACTTACATCCCACCGATCTGATGGCACTTCTCTAGTGGCATCTACACCGTCATATAATAACTGCCAAAATGACTCAGGATTATTAGCACCTCCAGGAAAGCGACAACCCATACCAATGATGGCAATTGGTTCAGTTTGCTTGCGCTCCATAGCGTCAAGCTTGGATTGCATTTCTTCGAGTTTGAGAAAAGCTTGTTTTAACGGCGATAACTGGGCTAAGCGATCTGAAGTGTTACCCATAAATCTTGACTTTTAAAGAGTTTGTAATTTCTGGATGAGTAATGCTTCTATTTCTTCTTCCGATATCTGTTCGAGTTTAGCGATCGTCATCTCCAACTCGTCAGCATTGTTTTTGCATGATTCAGAAGATTTTTCCACAAATTCTAAAGGAAGCACTTCTGCGGCCAAATACTGAGCTAGAGCTTCAATGGTTGGATAATTAAAGGTCACACTTGGGGACAAAGTATATTCTAAATTGGTAATTAATTGCTCTCTTAACTGAGAAACCATTAAGGAATCCATACCCATTTCAAAAAAGCCTATTTTTGGAGATGGTAGCTGTTCGGAGTCAAGCCCTAAAATTTTTGCAACCTCTGTTTGAAGATGTGCAATTAAGAAGGCTAAGCGATCTCCTTGAGGAATTTGTTCTAAGCGTTGTTGAAGTCGTGGTTCAGATTGTAATACTAAGTTGGAATTATGCGTGTCACTCAAATCAAATATCGTATTTTTATTCGTGTTAGACGAGACATCCACGCCATCAGTGCTGTGTGAACTGGCAATAGGGTGTAAGGGGTCTTTTTCCTCAACCCAATATCGTTGTTCTTGCCAAGGGTAAGAAGTTAAACGAATGTACTCTCCAACTGTTGAATAGAGTTGAGACCAGTTTACTGCTATTCCTATTGTATAAAGTTTACTAAGAGAGGTCAGCATTACACTTCGGTCATCTTGACCCCGGCGTAAGGAAGACAGTGTAGTTACTTTTTTATTTGGTAAGCACTGAATGATTGATTGGGAAAGAACTGGATGAGGACTAATCTCAAGAAAAATGTCATAACCCTCTTTTGCGATCGCTGAGATGCTTGCAGCGAATTGTACTGGCTCTATGAGGTTTCGACCCCAGTAGCGAGCATCAAAATCACCAGTTTTATATAAACTTCCCGTCACAGTTGAGAAAATGGGAATTGATGGTTCCTTTGGTTCAATGCCTTGGAGAACAGACACCAATTCATTTTCAAAAGGAACCATTTGAAAACTGTGAAAAGCACAGTTGACATTTAGCAGACGACAAAAAACATGACCTTGCAGTTCTATATCTTGCACGAGATTGGTAATAGCAACATCATCCCCAGACACTACAACTGAATTTGGACTGTTAATTGCTGCTACGGACAGGCGCTCTTCATATCCTGCCAGTAAATCCAATGCTTCTTCACACGATAGCCCAATGGCTGCCATTTTCCCCTTGCCAGTCGCTTGTTGCATCAATCGGCTGCGGTGAAAGACAATCCGTACAGCATCTGAAAGAGAAAGAATATCAGCTACGTATGCTGCTGCCACTTCTCCTAGGCTGTGACCTACCACCGCTTCGGGAACGATTCCCCAAGAACGCCACAAAGCGGCTAAGGCAATTTGAATGGTGAAAATTACTGGTTGTGCGTATGCGGTTTCATCTAAGCGAGACTCATTCTCTGGTTTTTGTAGCTCCTTCAACACCGACCAGCTTACATATTGACCAAATTCGCGATCGCATTGCTCACATACAGTTTGAAATACGGGTTCTGTAAGTAGCAATTTCCTTCCCATAGCACACCATTGTGAACCTTGACCGGAAAATACAAAAGTGACACACACATTCTGTTGCCGTACATCGATAGTTATATCCGAATTTCCTTCGGCAACAGCTTTTAAGTATTGTTGTAACTCTTTGGTTGACTGGGCGATAACCGCTAACCTATAGTCAAAATGACTTCTGTGTCGGCTGACACTATAACAAAGGTCATTAAGTGAAATTTCTGGCTGTTTGTTGATTTGTAAATATAGTCTTTTACTTAAATCTTGTAGAGCCTCTGGCGTATGAGCTGAGAGTGGAAATAGTGCTTCTGTTTTTGTTGTGTCTTGAACGTGAAATGTGGAAAATTGATTGTAAACATTGTGCCAATGAATAGATTTTCCCAGAGTATATAGCTGACCGAGAGATTGTAACATTACGTGTCGGTCATCTTTATTCCTTCTCAAGGATTCTAGCACTGTGCCTTCTTTTTCATAATGTTGTAAGGTTTGTCGAATAGCTGGTACCAGAATCGGATGTGGGCTGACCTCTAAAAAGGTATTAAAACCTTTTGCTACTAAATATTCTATAGCTTGAGAAAATAGTACTGGTTCTTTTAAAGAACGCGCCCAGTAAGACCCATTAAATTGATGATAATTTAACTGCGTACCAGTCAAGGCTGAAATCATAGGAACCACTTCCGGGTTAGTTTTGATGTCCCTAAAGACTTCCAATAGCGGCCCTTCTAAAACTTCCATTTCTGGAGTATGAACGGCAATATTTGTTTTAACTAAACGACCAAAAATATTATGACGCCGTAGATCGTCTAATACTGCTTCGAGTGCCGTTTGATTTCCTGACAACACTGTCGAAATAGGACTATTATAGATAGCTGGGTAAACACTATCTTCATAGAAAAGTGTCGCTGCTTTTGCTTTGTTCCATGGAAGCGACACAAGCGCCATTGCTCCAGAACCACTCTTCATCGCGGCATTATGGCTTTGATGATAGATAACCCGCACTGCATCAGACAGATTAAGGATACCAGCTACATGAGCGGCGGCTACTTCTCCAATGCTATGACCGACAACAACATCTGGTTCAATACCCCAGTGTTTCCACAAAGACGCTAAAGCAACTTCAATGGCAAAAATAGTCATCCACATCACATCGATTTCGTGTAGCCGAGATTTTGCTTCAGACCAGAGAGCGACTTCTTCAAGTAAAGACCAATCTACGTACTGTTGCATAAGATGGTCACACTTTTCTAGAGTCGCTCGAAATACGGGTTCAGTCTTTAGCAATTTTTTGCCCATGCCAAACCATTGAGACCCCTGTCCCGAAAACACAAAGACTACGGGGGGATTTTTAATTTGAGAGTTTTTATACAACTCTACGCAATTTGGGTTGCTGTGGGAATCAACAACTATTGCCAGTTTATGAGTACCGCGCAACTGATTGAAATCTATTAATTTCTTTAACTCGAATTCAGGAGTTTGTAATTTTGCTTTGACTTCTTGGTAGAGAGAATCGAGAGCTTCTTCAGTATCTGTTGATAAAGGAACTAGTAAAGGAAAGCGACTTTGTTGCCTTAAATCATCCATTAATTCTTGAACTACAACATGGCAATTTGTTCCCCCAAAACTAAAAGCGCTTACTCCTGCTAAAGCAGGCTCTTTTGAATATGGCCAAGTAGTTAAAAATTTTTGTACTTGCAGATGTAATTCCTCAAAGGGAATTGCCGGATTAGGTTGGTTAAAATGAAGGCTTGGAGGAATTTGGCGGTGTTTAATAGCTAGGACAACTTTGATAAGCCCAGCAATGCCAGCAGCTGCTTCTAAGTGTCCAATGTTGGTTTTAACAGAGCCTAAAATCAATGGACGCTCTGCGGTGCGATCGCAACTTAGCACTGCCCCCAAAGCTTTAGCCTCGATTGGGTCTCCCAGTTTTGTCCCAGTACCATGAACTTCAACATAATGGACTTGATTGGGATTGATCCCAGCTTGTTCGTAAGCCTCCCGCAACAAGGCTTCTTGAGCTTTGGGGTTAGGAGCGGTCAACCCATTGCTGAAGCCATCATTGTTAACTGTACTACCTCTAATAACACAGTAAATGCGATCGCCTGCAGCCAGCGCTAGGGAGAGGGGCTTAAGTACGACCAGACCTGCTCCCTCGCCTCGAACATAGCCATCAGCATTGGCATCAAAAGTTTTACATCGACCTTCAGGAGATAAGCCCCCAAACTTGGACATGACCAAAGTGCTATCGGGGTTAATCATCAAGTTAACACCCCCAGCCAGTGCAAGAGTCGATTCTCCAACTCGCAAACTTTGACAAGCCAAGTGGACAGCAACTAAAGAGGATGAACAAGCGGTATTCACTGTCATACTCGGTCCAGCGAAACCAAAAATATAGGAGATGCGATTGGCGATAATACTCAAATCTTGACCAGTAGCCGTGTGCTGAGCAATGTTTCCTGTCTGCCTTACCAAATTTGCGTAGTCAGTCCACATAGCTCCAATAAAAACACCAGTCTTGCTCCCTTTTAGGATTTCAACAGGTTGGTCAGCATCTTCTAAGGCTTCCCAAGACAGTTTTAGCATGAGACGTTGTTGGGGATCTATTTGCACTGTTTCCTTTGGGGAAATACCGAAGAACTGAGGATCGAACTTATCTATTTCGTCCAGAAAGCCACCCCAACGCGTGTTCATTTTGCCTGGAGTGGTTAAGTTAGGGCCGTACAAAACATCCTTGTCCCATCGCTCAGTTGGTACCTCATTTACAGCATCCACTCCATTCTTAAGTAATTGCCAAAAGACATCGGTGTTATTAGCACTTGGAAAGCGACAGGCAATACCGATAATTGCAATAGGTTCAGGCGGTAAATTCTTAAATTTCTGGCTATTTGTACTAACTAATAACTGGTTATCCTGAGCCTCCGCAACATAACTGGCTAAGGCTGTAATATTTGGATACTCCCAAATTAGAGTGGGAGACAACTGACACCCTAACTCAGTCGCTAAGTTGTTAATCAAACCAGTTGCTCTTACTGAATCAAGTCCACAGTCAATAAAGCGTTTCTCAAGGTTAATGTCTTGGGGAGCAATTTCTAGTAAGGAGGCTAGTTGCGAGCGCAGCCAGTCTTGAATAGTTTTTACACTCTTTCTTGTAGACCCAAAACTGACTCTCGGTAAAGTGGAACGTGAGGTTGTTTTGGATTCGCCTTCCCCTGAATTTTCGATTTTTTTGAACATTATTTGCCGCTTTGGAACAAAAAGACGCTATAGAAATGTTACTTTGAACTCGTTTTGAAACAAAGTACTTTTTCGACGCCCTAAATTCATTCAAATTAGAAATTTTCCACGCTGCTTTCCAATCAGTAACAAGCAATTGCAAGAGCAGAAGTGGAAATCTTATCGCATCCGTATTGCAAGTTATTTTCAATTACTGCTTACTTACTCTAATAGGAATCTATAGCATTTAGCAATAGAAAATTGATATATAAAACTTATAAGTAGATTATAAATTCATTAAATAAATACATAAAATAATTTTTTCTTCCTTTTGATAGATCTTAATTACGTAATAGTAGAAAATCGAGCGTTATTTGTAAGTATGTTGAATTTAATTGTAGCCAAAAGTAATTTTATGAAAATAGTTTAAGCTTTATGAAAAAAACAATACTTATAAAAACCTCTAATTATGAGGTATAGATTTTAACAAAATTGACGTTGCAGAGCATTTTAGATACTAACTGAGTTTTGATAGTAAATCCAGTTTTTGTGATAATCATTATTTTATCAGGCATTAATTTTGTAAATTTTGTTTACAATCCCATCATTCGACTTGTAAAATAGCTGCAAATAACTTTCAATAATTTGAAAAACTATCGTGTCATTAGCTAAAAATACAATGGTGCGATGGAGTGTGAGGAAAATAATGAAACAAGAGCAATTCGTTCAAAGCCTGTTGCTCACAGGCGTGTTTGTTGTATTGATAGTAATTCCTGCAAAAGGTGAAAAGTTATCAAAAACCAATGTGCGGCAATCCTTAACGTCAACTAAAACTAGTGGTGGTTCCAAACAAACATTTGATCCCTTCAAAGCACAAAAAGTTGAACCTACTCGGAAGATTCAGCAATTGAGCGAGGTACTGCTTCCAATTAAAAACGCACAAATGTTATTGCAACCATTAAAGCTCACCCAGGCGGCTTCATCAGAAGCAGTCGTGTTAGTGACGGCAGTGCGGGCAGTCCCTACGAAAAAAGGTTTAGAGGTGATTTTAGAGACTTCTAAAGGACAACAGTTACAAGTACAGAACCGCAGTTCTGGAAATAGTTTGATCGTTGATATTCCCAATGCTCAATTACGCCTACCTAGTGGGGATGAATTCCAATTCCAGTCGGAGAAACCTATTGCAGGAATTACTGAAATCAAGGTCAGCAATCAAGATGCTAGTACTATTCGAGTAGTGGTGATAGGTGAGAAGGAAATACCACAAGTTGAGTTATTTGACAGCAATGAAGGTTTGATTTTTGGATTGATGCCAACGGGATCTATAGCACAGTCACCGCAACCATCTGAAACTCAGCAACCTGAACCACAAAAGCCTCCCGGCGATATCCAACCAAAAAAGCCATCATCTACAACTGATGAATTGATCGAATTGTTGGTTACAGGTAAGCAAGATAGATATAACGTACTTGATGCTACCACTGCCACTAGAACTGATACTCCTATCCGGGACATTCCCCAATCGATTCAAATTGTTCCTAGACGAGTCATTGAAGACCAACAAGTGATTCAACTTGATGAGGCACTACGTAACGTTAGTGGCGTTGTTTCCGGTGGTTTTGATACAACTACAGAAACTCGCTACAGTATTCGTGGTTTTGAGGGAGCGCCTGTCTTAATAGATGGTTTCAGACAATACGGCTTTCCATCAACTCCAGAAACAGCAAATTTAGAGCGAGTCGAAGTACTCAAAGGACCAGCTTCGATTTTATACGGTGAGATACAACCGGGCGGTGTGATTAATGCTGTGACTAAAAAACCATTGTCAGAGCCTTTTTATGAAGCTGAATTTCAGGCTGGAAATTTTGGTTTGCTTCGACCTCGGATTGACATTTCCGGTCCGTTAACTAGAAATAATAACCTGCTCTACCGACTGAATGCGTTGTATCTTAATAGTGATGGTTTTCGAGATTTCGACCAAGAATTTAAGCGATTCTTTGTTTCGCCAGTTTTGACTTGGAATATTAGCGATCGCACAAATATAACCTTTGAGTTGCAGTATTCAGACAGTGAGAGACCATCGGACAATGGTCTGCTTGCTTTTGGTAGAGGGGTAATAGAAACTCCTCGCTCGCGCATTTTTAATGAGCCAGACGACTATATTGAGCGGAATTTCTTAAATACTGGCTACACTCTAGAACATCGTTTTAGTGACAATTGGACAATACGCAATGCCTTTCGATATATTAACCAAGAAGTTTTTTCTGATAAGCTAACAGTTCCATTTACATTTGATGCAACAACAGGTATCCTAAACAGGATTTTTGCTTTTGATGATTTTGATTCTAAAGATTACTCATTACAGACAAATATAGTAGGCAAGTTTGCTACTGGTTCGGTCAAACACACCCTGTTATTTGGTGTTGATTTAAATCGAAACAACTCTAGTGACATTATTAGAGCGGATTTCTTTAATCCATCACCCATTAATGTTTTCAATCCAGTTTACAGAAATAGTTCCAGACCTGCTTTAGTAAATCTGGCGTTAGATAGAAAATCTGAGACAAGCAGATTAGGTGTTTATTTACAAGATCAGATTGCATTACTTGACAATCTGAAGTTACTGGCGGGTTTGCGCTATGAAACCTTTGACCAAAAAGTTACAAACGAGGTTGGGCTTTTCAGTCCGACCGGTGACGATCCCACTCAAAATGCTAATGCTTGGACACCACGGCTGGGGATTGTTTATCAACCAATTCAACAGGTTTCTTTGTATGCTAGTTACTCAAAATCTTTTATTCCCAACACTGATGATTTCACAAGTAATGGCGATCCCCTTGAACCTGAACGCGGTGAGGGATATGAAGTTGGAGTCAAAGCTGAATTATTGCAAGGTAGTCTTTCTGCGACCTTAGCCTACTTTGACATTACCAAACAGAACGTTGCTACAACAGATCCAAACGCTCTTGGCTTTGGTTCAATAGCAACGGGTGAACAACAAAGCCAAGGCATTGAACTTGATATTAGTGGGGAAATTTCCCCTGGTTGGAACATTATTGCCTCTTACGCATATACTGATGCTGAAGTTACAAAAGATAACAATAGTTCGATTATTGGTAACAGGTTCTCGGGAATTCCCAAACATAGTGCTAGCCTTTGGACGACCTATCAAATACAACGTGGGAATCTGCAAGGTTTAGGCTTCGGTGTGGGATTCAATTATGTTGGAAACCGCGAAGGAGACTTAGAAAATACTTTTCGTTTAGGTAGCTACTTCTTAACTAATGCCGCCATTTTTTACCGAAGAGACAATTGGCGAGTTGCCCTAAACTTCAAAAACCTTTTCAACATTGACTACATTACTGGTTCACCTTTTAGCAGAGTTAATGGAATTTACCCTGGCGAACCATTTACCGTAATTGGCTCTATTGCTGTGCAATTGTAATTCCAATCCTTGTTTGAGAAAAATGTTAGCGCTTTTGCAATACTTTATCTCTCTTAACAAACATGAAAAGTTTTTTAAAACTTGGGTTGCTTGGTAGTTTGTATGTGTCGCAGTTCATGCCATTTTGGTTTCTTTATCAAGCACTACCAGTATTTTTACGTCAGAAGGGGCTTTCTTTACAAGCAATCAGCATCATCCCACTGCTTGCTCTCCCCATCACATTGAAATTTCTTTGGTCTCCCCTAATCGATCGCTATGGTTTCACTCGCTGGGGACACTATCGCTTCTGGATCATCTGTTTTCAACTTCTTGTTGCGTGTACTACAGCAATATGTGCTTGGGTAAATGTGGAACGCAATTTTATTGCCCTGCTCCTTTGTATGGCTTTCATGTGTTTATGTTGTGCCAGTCAAGACATTGCTACTGATGCCCTTGCTGTAGGCTTATTAAAGCCAGAGGAGCGAGGTCTAGGAAACGCGGTGCAAAGTGTAGGTGCTTCTCTTGGTTCAATCATTGGAGGAGGAGGAATGTTAATATTGCTCAATCAATGGGGGTGGGCTTCCAGTCTACTCACCTTGGCACTCATTACTGTCTTAGCACTGATACCAGTCTTTTTACATCGGGAGAAAGTAGCAACAACGGGTTTGGTTGCGTATGTAGTAGGTGATGTATTTGAAAGCCCCACAGATCGGTCACCCGTAACATCCTCTGTGTCATTTGTTGACAATGTAACATCTGTTAAATCTTCTGCTGCCATTTCTTACCTCAAAACATTCACTAGCTTCTGTAGCCGTCCTGGCATAAGGTACTGGCTACTTATTTTACTACTGTATTCAGGAGGTAGCAGCATGGCAATAACTATGTTTCGTCCTTTATTAGTAGATGTTGGGCTGTCCTTATCAGATATTGGCTGGCTGTTAGGAATTGTTGGGACTTCTGTTGGCATAATTGGTGGGATTCTTGCAGGTTTTTTCATTGCTCCCTTGGGAAGAAAGCGATCGCTGATTGTATTTAGCTCGCTATGGGCTTTTACCATGATGGCTTACTTACTTCCAGCGTTTGGCATCACCAGTATACCTGTTCTCTATTTAGTAGCTAGCACTGCTTTTTTCAGTATTGGCATCATGAACACTGCTACGTTCACTATAATGATGGATAAAAGCAGGTTAGAAACTCCTGGTACCGATTACACTGTTCAAAGTTCAGTTGGGTCTCTAGGTAGTATTGGTGCTGCATCTATCAGTGGTGTTCTTGCTGAGGCAATTGGCTATCGGGGAGTGTTTATCGTTGGCTTGGGTGTAGCGATCGCTAGTGTTTTAATGATTACCAAATTTTTCCGTACAATGGAAATATAACACGATCCGATCCCATGACCTCCACATCAGTTTTTAACTCCTGGGTAAAATTCTTCCAACCAAATTCGCAAGCCACCATGCGTTTATTTTGCTTTCCCTACGCTGGTGGTAGCTCTCTAATTTTTCGCCAATGGTCAGACAGTCTACCTTCAACTGTAGAAGTTTGCGCTGTGGAACTTCCCGGACGGGGAATGCAAATGAAGTTGGCTCCATTCACTCGACTCGAACCTTTAATTGAGGCTTTAGCTCTAGCAATTAAACCGCATTTAGACAAACCATTTGCCTTTTTTGGTCACAGTATGGGTGCCCTCGTCAGCTTTGAGCTAGCCCGTTTTCTTAGAAAAAAGAATACTTTAGAACCAGTACAGCTGTTTGTTTCTGGTCGTCGCGCTCCTCAAATTCCTGACACAAAGCCTCCGATCCACACTTTATGCGATTCTGAATTCAAAGAAGAATTACGCCGCCTCAATGGGACTCCTAAAGCCGTACTGGAAAATGCCGAATTGATGGAACTACTAGTCCCTATTGTACGAGCAGATTTTGCCGTTTTGGAAACCTATGTTTATAGTTATGAGCCACCGCTTAACTGTCCCATAACAACTTTTGGTGGATTGGAAGATACAGAAGCTAATTATGAGGAACTGGAAGCATGGCGAGAACAAACAAATTCTGCTTTCTCATTAAAGATGCTTCCAGGTGACCACTTTTTTATCAATTCAGCACAGTCTCTCTTGTTGGAAAGTCTAGCCAAGCGTTTACAGTAAGGTAGATGCGCCCCTCTCAACCAAGAAAAATTTACCTTGGTCACTAGTCACTGCTACGGCACTATCAACACGGGACACGGGGAAAGATTAATGACGCGAGTTGTCACGCTATCCTGTGACCCCTCGTCTGTTAATCCCAATCCGCGACAGCCCATGATGATTAAATCTGCTCCTACCTCATCTGCAACATCGCAGATAGTAAAAGCAGGTTTTCCTTGCCGTTCAAGAGTTTCAGCTCGAATTCCTTGTTGGGAAAACAAGGATTTGGCATTTTCCAGTAGTTGGGCTACTGTCTCTGGAGATGTCATTACACTTCCAGTAGAATCTGCAACTTCTTCAACTACACTCAGCAGCACCAAGCTACTACCATATTTTTGCACAATATTCACAACCACATCGGCTGCTTCTCGTGCTTCCCTGCTTTGGTCAATTGGAAATAAAACAGTTTTGAACATTTGGATTCACCTCCGCCCCCCTGAGTCGGTAAAATCTGGATGGGTCTACTTATCAAAACATATCAAAAAGGCAATCAGGAGGTTCGTAACGTGTCAAAGAAATCTTTGGCAAATTTGTCCGCAGCAGACTTGTCCGGTAAACGCGCCCTAGTGCGAGTTGACTTTAACGTACCTCTAGATGATGCCGGTAACATCACAGATGATACGCGCATTCGGGCAGCTCTACCAACCATTCAGGATTTGACACAGAAGGGAGCTAAGGTAATTCTAACAAGTCATTTTGGACGACCAAAGGGTGTCGATGATAAACTTCGCCTAACTCCAGTTGCCAAGCGCCTCTCTGAGTTATTGGGGCAAGAAGTTGTAAAAACCGATGACTCCATCGGCGATGATGTTACCGCTAAGGTCGCAGCATTGCAAAACGGTCAAGTTCTCTTACTAGAAAACGTCCGTTTTTACAAGGAGGAGGAACAAAATGACCCGGAATTTGCCAAAAAATTAGCTGCAAATGCAGATTTGTACGTTAATGATGCTTTTGGTACCGCACACCGCGCCCATGCTTCTACTGAAGGTGTTACAAATTACCTATCCCCCTCTGTTGCTGGTTATTTGATTGAAAAAGAATTGCAGTACCTGCAAAATGCGATCGAGAATCCCCAACGTCCTTTGGTAGCTATTATCGGTGGTTCTAAAGTTTCCAGCAAGATTGGTGTAATTGAAGCCCTCTTGGAGAAGTGTGACAAGCTGATCCTCGGTGGTGGTATGATATTCACTTTCTTTAAAGCTCGTGGTTTAAGTGTCGGTAAATCTTTGGTAGAAGAAGACAAGCTAGAACTAGCTAAGTCTTTGGAAGCTAAGGCAAAGGAAAAGGGCGTAGCTTTCTTGCTTCCTACTGATGTGGTCGTTGCAGATAAATTCGCTGCTGATGCCAACTCACAAACCGTAAGTGTGGAAAATATACCCGATGGTTGGATGGGATTGGATATTGGTCCCGACTCTGTCAAACTCTTCCAAGATGCCCTTGCTGATTGCAAAACGGTCATTTGGAATGGTCCAATGGGTGTGTTTGAATTTGATAAGTTTGCTGTTGGTACTGAGGCCGTTGCCCAGACTCTTGCCGAGATCGGTAAAACAGGCGCTATTACCATTATTGGCGGTGGTGATTCCGTAGCGGCTGTGGAAAAAGTTGGTTTAGCCGACCAAATGAGCCACATCTCCACTGGTGGGGGCGCTAGCTTGGAGTTGCTTGAAGGTAAGGTACTACCCGGTATCGCTGCCTTAGATGAAGCGTAAAATGTGATAATGGTTAGTCGTTAGTAGTTAGTGGTTAGTGGATAGTAGAAATACTACTAACTACTAACTAGTAACTACTAACTAATAACAAAAAATTATGAAATGGCTTGAATGGGCGCAAAAATTGCAAGCGATCGCTCAAATTGGTTTGACCTATTCTCAAAATCCTTACGACATCGAACGATTTAAATCAATACAGGTCATTGCAGCTGAAATTGCCGCAACTCATTCAAACGTCGAACATCCCTACATTCTTGATTTATTTACGCGTGAAGTTGGTTATGCAACTCCCAAGGTTGACGTGCGTGGATCTGTATTTCGCGACAATCAAATATTGTTAGTTAAAGAACGTGAAGACGGTCTTTGGACATTACCTGGCGGATGGGCTGATGTTGGAGAATCGCCAAGCGAAGCAGTCGTCAAAGAAATTCGTGAAGAATCAGGTTATCTTACCCGTGTTGTTAAATTGTTAGCCGTTTATGACAGAAACAAACAGGGTCATCCACCGCATCCCTGTTACGTCTACAAGCTATTTTTTCTGTGCGAACTTATCGGCGGTTCTGCATTACCAAGTATTGAAACGGAAGCAGTTGATTTTTTCCCGGAAGATGGTATTCCAGAACTTTCTCTTGGGCGCGTCACACCAGCTCAGATCGCTCGACTTTTTGAACATTACCGCAATCCAAATTTACTTACAGACTTTGATTAGCTCGGTTACGTAAGAGGAGTCACTCACAAGTTCCTCACATTTTTCCTTTAGCTTAAAAACTGAACAGCACCAAACTAAGCAAAAGTACTTAAAGTAGGTCGGCAAGAAAAAAACCAGCTTGTGTAAAAAAATTCAATCTTCGAGATTCCGTTCTCGATCGTGGTTTATTGCTAAAGCGCAACCGCGAACCAGTCACGATTGTTTATCACGGCTGACCTTAAACAACTTTTGCATGGCTTTTTTATAATTTCAGGCTCATTTTAAAAGGGTTGACTTACGCAGCTAAAGGAAAAATGAAGGAGACAGGATTATGAAAATCTATCACTTAAAAACATTTCAAGATTATGAAAACCATATCATTAACACTTTAAGCCCAAAAGGCTTCCTCTTTATTACAAATTCGACAACTGAACGAGATAAAATTCTCATAAAACAACTAGTGAATGAAGAGACGCCAAACAATTTAGGAGCTTGGTTTTCTCATGCGATCGCAACCCTACATTGTCCTCAAGAAACACTCAGTTTAGCTCAGGTTTTTCCCGAAAACGGGAATACTTGTCCCGTTTTATCAGAAGCTGAAATTATGTGTTTCTTTCAACAGCTACAAGCTAACTTCTCCCTAAGTGCAATTAAATTTAACAACACGTGGCTCAGCTATATATCCTGGTTAAATTGCGATCTGTTAACTGCAGATGAATTAATTCTTAAAGTTCAACAATTTGTAGCAGCAGCACAAACATTAAAGTACATTGCAGAAAGACAGACAACATCCTGGCTGGGAATCAACCACAGCAACGAAGAATATTTAATATTTAGTAGCTTATGCCTTGTCTTCAACGATCCGGGTCATTTTAAAGCAATCTCACCCGTTGTTGAGTCTATTAAATTTGGTAATAACTCTCTTCCAGAGTTTTTACTCTCTGGTTTAAAATTCTTGTTGACAAATATTTATAAAGGTTCACTATTCTTTGATAAAGTAGTCTATAGTTCGTTTGATAATCATATCGCTAGCTCTCAATTCATTCGAGGTGCAGGGCATTTTGGATGTTCTCTTGATGAACTTGTTCTAAAATAGCACTTGCAGCTTATCAGCTTTTTCTCAAGCAGAGCCTGGGAATACCTTCACCAGAAGACTCGTAGAGGTATAGCTACTGTATGACTGAACGTTGGGAAAAACCTCTTTCAAAGTCTGCACTAGGCGGGCGTGGAGGGTTAATTCACCTGGCGACACCGGACCTGCTTGAATAACAAAAAATCCTTTAGGGGAGAGTACCCGACGGACTTTCTCAAAGTATTCCTTGGTAAACAGTGGAAATGAAGGACCGCTCATCCAAAAATCTGCACCCACACTGCTACCTGACATACAATAACCCTCTCTACTCCTTGATAGTTATCGGTCATCAGTTATCAGTTATCAGTGAAGACTGTGTACTGTTTACTGATAACGGTGTACTATTTACTGATATGCCTAACACTCGGCAACTTGAAGAACCAAACTCTCCTCAAGTCGTTTTTGAATTTCAGGCGATAACTTCCCTCTGGGAAGCGTTAAGAGGGTATGACTGCTAGCTTGGAAAGCTTGCACTAAGTATTTGCAAGCTTTCTCCGGTTCGGCATATTCGCCGCAGGTAAAAATATCCACAGCTATATAGCCATATTCCGGCCAAGTATGTATTGAGATGTGAGACTCAGCTAAAAGTGCTAGACCAGTGACTCCATAAGGCTCGAAATGGTGAGTCACCTCAGAAAGCAAAGTAGACTTTGCCACTTTAGCTGCTTCCTCAAGAGCCTGTTTAATAAAAACAGGATTGTTAAGTAGGTGTGTTGGACAGTCATAAAGCTCTAAAATGCAGTGTCTGCCAACTGGAACCAAAGGTGTGTCCCCCACCGGGTAAGATTGCATTTCCAATTTTTAACCCTTAAAACACAGAAGACTACAAAAAATGAACCCCTGGCATTAAATACACACTTCGCTACTTTCAAGTTAGCTATTGTACTTAAGAGGCTGCTGTGCAGTTATGCACAGAACGGCCATTGTGGCATACTTAAAGTAATTTTGTGTATAGTTATTTGTTATAAAATTTTATTTTGGGATTTATATATTTGATTCATCAGGTGCGGGTGTAGGTGTCTCTATGGGTGTAGGTGTTTCTGTAGGTGTCTCTATAGGTGTAGGTGTTTCTGTAGGTGTCTCTATGGGTGTAGGTGTTTCTGTAGGTGTAGGTGTTTCTGTGGGCGTTGGAGTTGGAGGTGGGATGGGATCTTCTGTAGTTGCAGTAATGGTTAGAGCGTAATCTAAAGCGTCTCTTGAGGCTGTAGAGACAACAACAAATTCATAAAATCCGCTTTCGGTAAGTTTGAGAGATAAATTCCGTTTTTGTGAATCTTCTAAAATTTTCAGTTTGCCACTAGGTGAGTAGACAGAAAGCAAAATTTTGAGACTTGCGCTCAGTCTGACTTCCATCAGCTGCTCTTTCCGAAGGTCGGCTATAAAAACTTGACCTTCACCCGGTTTTAAAGTTCCCTTGCGTGTGGTACTTGTAGCTCCTGTTTCAAATGAAATTTTTCTGAAAGCACTTCCTGCGAGGATAGCGTTGAGTTTATCAGTTACAAATCCATGCCATACTTGCCCAATCGGTTGATTAATAAAATTCTTACCCCGTTGTTGTGGAAAGTACTTAAAGAAAACAGCATCTCCCAAATCAAATAAAGAACGGCTGCCAACATTAACTTTATTGACTTCCACTTTCCAGCGATCGCGATCGGCGGAGGTAAAACTACCCAACTGTCTGCGAGAACCAGAACTCAAGACAGAGATTTTGGATAGAGTGTCATCAGCAATTGCGTCCCAATCTGCTCTTAATTGTAAATCATTAGGAGAATCTGTCAGAGCGCGGTTGCGTAAATTCGGGTTTTTTTCCCAAAACAATTGATTGACAACATCATTTAAAAATTTGACATCGATCCCCAACTGTTGTCGGCGTTCCTCAAGTCTTGCTTTACGCTGTCGTTCTTCTGGGGGTAACTTGGGGTCGTTTGATGACAAAATTTCATCGGAAGAAGAGTTGATTAACTGAGTAACTCCCCAAAAACCTACACCAGCAGTAATGGTTAATACTGCTGCTATGACTATTATTTTCGCTGGCGTCCACCAGCTGGTGGAGGGAGAGGGAGATAAAGGAAGAGGGGGAGAGGGGGAGATAGGGGGAGGGGGAGAGGGTGGGGATGGCGGAGATACGGCTAGGGTTTGTTCCGTGCGTTGTGGTGGTATTGGTAGGGGAGGAGGTGGTGGCGCAACAACTGGGATTGGGTTAAGTGCTTGAAGGACTTGAGTTGCACTTTGGAAACGGAGTCCTGGTGTTGGTGACAGCATTTTATCCAAAATCATCCCAAAAGAAGGGGTGATGTTCGCGAACAACCGCCACTGCCAAGTTAGACTTTGTGTATCAATTAATTCTTGTGGTTGTTTGCCTGTTAGTAAAACGAGAATTGTTGCTGCTAAAGCGTACAAATCGCTGTGAGGTTCAACTAAACCTGTCTGCATCTGTTCTGGAGGCGAATACCCAGCTTTACCCAGAAGCGTGGGAGGGACAGGGGATACTACAGCACCTGATTGATAATACTGTGATTCAACAGTTGCAGCCACTTGTTTGACACCACCAAAGTCAATTAAAACTGGCAATTGGTCAATCTGGCGCAGCATTAAATTATCAGGAGAAATATCGCGGTGAATAACTCCTATAGAATGAATGTATTGTAGAACTGGCAAAATTTGCTCTAACAGCAAACGCGTTTCTGCTTCTGAAAATCCCACCCCTTGTTGTTTTTTAGCTTCTAATAGAGAGCTATAAGTTAGCCCTTCTACGTAATCTTGTACGAGAAATAAATATTCTTTACCGTGTATTTTATTGCGGAATAATTCTCGAAACCGGGGTATCTGCGGATGTTGTAACTTATAGAGAACAGTAGCTTCCCGTTGAAAGAGTTCTTCCGCTTTTTGTAAAACATATGGTGTTTGAACTTGAGGCGAAAATTCTTTTAAAACACAAAGCTCATTAAAACGATTACTGTCCTCAGCTAAATACGTGCGCCCAAATCCTCCTTTACCAATTTGACGCACGATAAGATATCGATCGCCCAAAGTCTGTCCCGGTTGAATACCAGCAAAATTTCCCTGGCTATCCAATTTTTCGCCGCAATGAAGACAAAAGCGGCTAGCTATGGGATTTTCATGTCCTTTGGAGCAATAAACCATAATAACGTTGGTGGTTAGTTGTTAGCGATTAGTTGTCAGTGGTTAGTAGAGGGAAACCACTAACGAGTAACAACTAACCACTAACCTCTCTTAGTTTGCAGATTCTAGTTTACTCACTCTATCCGCAGCTATGGCATACCAAATTTGACCGTATGTTTGAGTTTCAAGTTTCTCCTGACCCCGGCGCAACCCTGGAAATAATCTATCAAACTTTTTATTTGTGTCTGTGGTTAGTTGTTCGATACTGTAGTCTCCTAATTGTCCTGATTCTGCTTGTCTCCTCCAATTTTGATAATCTGTACCGGTGTACTTTCCTAGTTTGTTTCTAGCGCTGGTGCTTAGTTCTGCCCTTTCTAACTTATCTAGCAAGTCTTCGGCAATACGATACCAGTTATTTCTTAAAGCAGCGTCTTCTGGCTGGTTTGTCAGAGCACGTCCTCGTGCTTCAGGGTGTTTGGTATAAAAAATTTTATCTATTGTTGGTGTAAAATAGGCGTCTGAAATTCCAAGCTGTTGGCGACGACTCACGATCGCGTTTATCCGATTTCCTTCGTTGTTACTTGAGGGATTGCTAGCTGGTTTGGAACCATCTGGTAATTTTGGTAAAGAAATGCTTGGTATAGTAATAGATGATACCGCAGCAATCACCGCATTGACGAGCGCCCAAGTTCCCGCAAATGTTAAAAGAACAACACTTGTCCCTACAAGGCTGATAGCAAAGGGGCGAAGCCAAGCAGGTAAAGGAAGTGTTTGGGCAATTGCTTGAGTTCTGTTATGAAAGTTAGTAACAAGAGTCCTGATGGGTTTTCGTCCCGGCGCAACAACCATTGTTTTGATTTTGGTCGTTTGATGGGTGCTTGTTGGTTTGGCTGGAGCGTAGAGTTGTAGGTTCTTCAGAACTTCATCCGCTTTTTGGTAGCGATCGCTCGGTTTGTAGGCTAGCATTATTTTTAACACTGCTTCTAGTTTGGGACTGACTTGAATGTCTGTTCCCCAACGCCAATTCCCTTCATAAGTATCGTAAAGTTGCTGCGGTTCTTTTCCTGTTAATAATACGAGAGCAGTCACCGCTAATGAGTATAAGTCACTACAAGGAAATGCTTTACCTTGACGTAACTGTTCTTCTGGCGCATATCCTTTTTTCCCTAAAATAGTGTGATTACCACTGAGTTGAGTAAACCAAAAACCTTTAGACGCTGGTAATTGTTTGACACCACCAAAATCAATCAGCACTGGCATGCGATCGGTACGCCGTAAAATCAAATTATCAGGAGAGATATCTCGGTGAATCACATTGCGAGAATGAATGTAAGATAGTACAGGTAGCAGTTGTTGCAGCAGTTTGACGACTTCTTCTTCACTAAAGCTTTGCCCCTGTTCGTTACGCTCTTGTAAGAGATCCCAATAATTGTCACCTTCTACATAATCTTGCACTAGCAAGAAAAAATCTTTGTTACCCAACTTTACTTGTAGCGATTCGTGAAAACGTGGAATCTGGGGATGCTGTAGTTGTTTCAAAACACTCGCTTCTCTTTCAAAAAGCTCTTTTGCTTTCTGTAAATCTTGCTTTTCTTCAACTTGAGGAGCAAATTCCTTCAGCACGCACTGTTGTGGAGACTGCTTTAAATCCTCAGCTACATAGGTACGCCCAAAACCACCCTGCCCTAAATGACGTATAATTCGATATCGATTGTCCACAACCTGCTCTGGTGCAAGAGGCAATGGTTCTCCGCACTGGGTGCAAAAGCGGTTTCCCTCTTTATTGGCGTGATTTTTGCTGCAATAGACGTGCATGGTGCTGAAGGATGAATCAAAGATTTTTATGAATGGCTACAAGGCGGTTAGCTCCATTTACGCATATTATTCCCTTCTCGCCTCAAGTTTACCTATCTGTAATGAACCGCAAAGACGAGCCAGTGCGTTGCAGGGGTTTCCCCCGTTATTCGCCTACCGCCTCCGCACTTAAGAACTGTAAACCTTGTTGTGCAAATACGCTCGAGAGAGTGGCAATACTCACACAGATAATTTGCTCGTCTTCGCACAAACTCTCTGCTAACATCATCAACGGTCATCCCTGAGCTACCAACATCGCATTTATATGAGTGAAAATCCTGTCCCTCTCTCCAATTTCCTCAAGTTCAATGACTTCTTCAGGAGTCAGTAAATCAGCTTTTTTACGTTCTAAAAGTTTTTCCATCCGTGCTTGCAGTTCATCATTAAATGTAAAGATGTGGAAGTTATCCACCTTTTCCACTTGGATACTGCTAGGTAAGAGTGAGGGTCTGGAGATAACGGTTGTCATACAAAATGCGACTAAATTTGCGAAATGTGCTTCTATTGTAATGGTTGAACCATTCAATCTGTAGCTATACAAAAACCGGGGGAGTGTTGGAAATGAAGGTAGAACAACAGCAACGTGCGATTGCAGCATTTCAAGAGTTTTTAACTACACCATTAGACTCACTCCTACAGCAACATATCAATACGGATGCTTCCGCAGCAGCCATAGCATTATTTCACGATGTGGCTGGTAATGTCCCTGCTTACAAAGATTTCTTGGCACAACACGCAATCAATCCTGATGAGTACCAAACTACAGATGATTTCCAACGGCTTCCAGAACTGACAAAACAAAATTACTTGCAGCATTACTCTTTAGCGAACTTATGCCGTCACGGACAGTTAGAAACATGCGATACGATCGCTGTCTCCTCTGGTTCTACAGGGAAACCTACATTTTGGCCTCGGTTTTTCTCAGATGAAATGCAAATTGCAACGCGTTTTGAGCAGGTATTTCATGATAGTTTTGCCGCCGATACAAAATCCACTCTCGCTGTTATTTGTTTCACTCTAGGAACCTGGGTTGGTGGTATGTTTACAGCTAATTGCTGCCGATATCTTGCAAGCAAAGGTTATCCCATTACTGTGGTAACTCCTGGTAATAATAAAGAAGAAATTTTTCGAGTTGTGCGGGAATTGGGTTCGGCTTTTGAGCAAGTTGTTTTGTTGGGATATCCACCCTTTTTAAAAGATGTTATTGATACTGGTATAGCTCGTGGGATTGAGTGGCAGAGGTATCAGGTAAAGTTGGTGATGGCGGGAGAGGTGTTTAGTGAGGAATGGCGCAGTTTAGTTGGCGATCGCCTCGGTTCCCGGAATTTCTGTTACGATTCGGCGTCTCTCTACGGTACGGCTGATGCAGGGGTGTTGGGGAATGAGACACCTTTAAGTATTTGTATTCGCCGCTTTTTATCAAACAATCCAGAAGCAGCGCGTGCTTTATTTGGTGAATCTCGTTTACCTACACTCGTACAATACGACCCCATCAGTCGCTTTTTTGAAGTGAAAGATGGGGCGTTGTTATTTTCAGGAAACAACGGCATCCCTCTCGTGCGTTATAATATATTGGATAATGGAGGTATAGTTCCTTACAATGCTATGCTTGAGTTTTTAGCAAAATGGGGCTTCGATCCAGTTACAGAATTGCAAACAAATGGTGGAAGAGGAATTCGTTCGCTACCGTTTGTGTATATCTTTGGACGCTCTAACTTTACGGTTTCTTATTTTGGAGCGAATATATATCCAGAAAATGTCACTGTAGGACTCGAGCAACCAGTCATTAGAGAATGGGTGACAGGTAAGTTTGTGTTGCAGGTGAAGGAAGATGCAGATAAAAATCGCTACTTATCTGTAGTGGTGGAATTAGCACCAGGTATAGAAGAAAGTGAGGATAAAACACAAGCGATCGCATCTTCTATTCTCGAACAGCTAAAACGTCTCAATAGTGAATTTGCTAACTATGTACCTTCAGAATACCAGATACCACAAGTCGCTTTAGCACCATTAGGCGACCCTGAGTATTTTCCTATTGGAGTTAAGCATCGATATACGAGAAAATGAGATAAGAAGCAATTGTTTACCTAGCTGCTAAATTGCGATCGCTTGTTTTTCTCTTCACTTTAAACAGAGCGATCGCATTTTCTACTCTCGAACAGTTAAAACGGCTTAATTGTAAACTATCTACAGTTGAGAAAGTTATCAAGTTAAATTCAATTCTTCAGTAATATCCACAAAGAGAATTGTAGAAAAACATATGCTGCGAAGCAGAGTCAGTTAGGTTAGGCTTTTGTCGTAAATATTTTAAACTAAATGTCTGGAAAACTAGTATTTTTCTATACTCAGTAATTAAGCAAGCTCGATCTTTACAAGCTACAGACATTTTTGGATAAAAATTTTTCAGAAGAAAAATATGCCGTCCTCATTGTCTGTTGATAGCACTATTGTGCTTTGGATACCAGACTTTGACTCAATCGTAATTCCAAAACAAAATTCTCATGAAGAAGATTTATATAAAATTGATAGGACAAATAAAGAAGCTTTTAATAAAGCAATATACGTACACGAGCTAATGTGTAAACAAAATGTTGCACATAATTCATTGACTTTAAATCTATTACTAAAATTTACTCCTGATTTTGATACTGCTTGGAAGCTGTATCAAGCACTAGAAAGGGATAAAAGAATAAAAAAAGGTGAAGTTTCATTTTAAATTTTTAATACTTTAATTGGTAAAGCTAATAAAAAGCAAGAGAAAGAAGTTCTAGAAATGGTAGAAGCTAAATATCCAAAACTAGTTAATAAAATGAAAAATAATGATGTAAGAAAAAAGGGTAAAAGTAGCTAAGGCGTATGTTGAAATTTCATATAAAATCTAAGTACAGAAGTGCGATCGCACCAATAATCCCGGTTATAGGAATAACACTTGCATTTTTAATCGCCGGGTGTGAGGAAGCTGTAGAGTATTTACCTCCTCTGCCCAAAATTGAAGTACCATCTGGCAAACCTCAAAAACCTGCTGTTCTTGCCCAAACTTCCGCAACAGCCAATATTGAGGCAGCTGTTAGGCAAGATATTAATCAAGTTCGCCTTAAATATGGCTTAAAACCTTTGCAAAACAATGAAAAGCTAGCAGAAGTAGCCCGAAGGTACAGTCGGCAAATGGCCGAGAAAAACTTTTTTAGCCATACTGGATCTGATGGTAGCACCCTTTCCCAAAGAGCGCGATCGGGAGGAATTATTTACTGGGTGGTTGGTGAAAATTTATTTAAAAGCACAAATATTCCCCGACCCGTACCAGTGGCGGTGGATGGTTGGATGAAAAGCCCCGGACACCGGGAGAATATCCTACGTCCCATTTTTAAAGAGACTGGGGTCGGCGTTTGGAAAATTGGCAGGACTTATTATATTACGCAGTTATTTTTACGAGGTTAACTCACATTTTCGTTCATAACGGGGGGCGCAGGGAGCTCCCCAACAAACTTGTGCGGGAGGTATGTCGCTAAAAACACTGCTACAAGCACCAATCACAGCATTAGACCCAATTTTAACTCCCGGTCCCACAAAGCAATCTGCAGCTACCCACGCTTCATTGCCAGTAGTCATCCTCGATCAATACACTTCATCATGAGAACCAATGTCAATCAAGAATATTTCCTCTTCTCCAGAGTCTGAATTCTCAACAAAATTAAACACAATACGACAATCATATTCAATAGAACAAGCCCAAGCCCCAAGTAACTTACCTTTAAGCTTATGGGTTTGCAAAATTGGATCGAATGGATTGGTTGCTAAGAGGACTAAGCATTCTTCAATGCGTTCTTGCATTTCCGGTCGTCGTTGTACCAATTTTTTGAAAGCTCGCTTGAACGAAGATGCTAAAACTATCGTTCTCACTTACTGCCTCAACTCAGCAATGATCTGCTCAACTGTTCCTCGAAATACTTTACCTGCTTGATACTCTGCCTGTGCTTGAGCAATATTAGCAGCAATTTCTGAACGTCGCTGTTCAGCCAATCGTCGTTGTACCAAATCGATAAGAGCCTCTTGTTCCTCAATCGATAAAGTCTCAACGCTTTCTAAAACCTGCTCAAACTTTGAAGCTTGTGTCATCAGTAAATTTTCTATTATTGTAAACTTCTTTATTATAAAGAAACAAATTCAGAGGTTGTGAGGACGATAATTGAAGAATTGGCAGGACTTATTATATTACGCAGTTATTTTTACGAGGTTAACTCACATTTTCTTTCATAACGTGGGACACAGGGAGTTCCCCAACAAACTTGTGCGGGAGGTATGTCGCTAAAAACACTGCTACGAGCACCAATCACAGCATTAGACCCAATTTTAACTCCCGGTCCCACAAAGCAATCTGCAGCTATCCACGCTCCATTGCCAACGGTAATACTTGCTGTTTTTAAGCCGAAAGCTGGATCGCGAAGGTCGTGGTTTCCAGTACACAGGTAGCTTTTTTGGGAGATGACGCAGTGTTCTCCTATGTCAATACAATCGAGACTGTAGAAAACTACGTCATCTCCTATCCAACTGTAATCGCCAATAGTGACTTTCCATGGATAGGTGAAACGAGCAGTTGGTCTAATCAGAACCCCTTGACCGATACGAGCACCGAACAAACGCAGCAAAGCACAGCGCAAGCCATTGAAGGGGTGAGGTGTCAGAGGAAAAGCGATCGCTTGTACAAACCACCACAGCAAGATATACCAGCCGGGTCGCCCTCGGTCAAACCAAGATTGGTCGTATTTGCGTAAATCTACAAAAGGTGTGTTATTTGTCATACAAGAAAATTGTTAGTTGTTAGTTGGTTAGTTGTTCGTGGATAAAAATAACTACTAACCACTAACCACTAACCACTAATTTATCTGGGAAAGGCAGAGGGCAGAGGGCAGAGGGCAGAAGGGAGGAATAAGTATTAAAGGTAACAAGTAATCCCTTCTATTCCGTCTGACCTCTGCCAAAGGGGTATAAAACCCCACCGTCTACACGGTGTCTACAATCGGTTGGGGTCAGAATCCCCAACAGAAGTGAGCCTTCTGCCATCTGCCTCCAGCAAGGCTGCCTTCTTCAAATTACTGTGTGCCCAATTTCTTTAGGTAAGGAGGGCGGCTGTACAATGGGTTGAGATGAGGTATTTAAGCGTCCATTATGTTGGCGCAATTCGTAAAGTTTGACACCAATTTGATATTCATATTGACTTAAAAGCCGTCCGTAAATGTACCCCGCTCTGCCATCTAAAAACCCGCGTTGAATAATATAAAATAAAACAAAGCGTAACAATGGTTTAAATGGCAATCGTACCCAAACTTTTTTCAAGAAGCGTTTGCGTTTCACGGCATCTCCAAAGAGACTCGCACCGATAGTACCGTTATCATCTTTGCCTTCGAGCAAATTGTGATAAACACGGGCTTCCCAGTTAGAATAACGGTTGTGCCTCTCTATCCAATGGAAGAGATCGCGGAAATCCTCATGCAACATATCATGTTTGAGGTAGCCTACTTTTCCATCCAAAATAACGTGTTCGTGAACTTCGTTATCGCCTGTATTGGGAATATCTTCAGTATTGAGGTTTTCGTAACGACCTTTTTTGTGTTTGAACAAACGCAAGTTCCAATCAGGATATTTGCCCCCATGACGAATCCATGTTCCTAAGAAATAAACTCGACGGTTGAGGTAATAACCATTGAATTCAGGATTTTCAATAGCTTGGGCAATTTCATCCCACAATTCAGGGGGAATGCGTTCGTCGCAATCAACAATTAGCACCCATTCGTTACGAAAGGGTAGATTTTCTAAAGACCAATTTTTCTTTTTAGGCCAGCGTCCGTTGAAGGAAAATTGTACAACGTTTGCACCATAATTTTGAGAAATTTCAACGCTTTTATCGCTACTTTGAGAATCAACAACAAAAACTTCATCTGCTCTTTGAACGCTTGTCAGACAAGCAGGTAAATTAGCTTGTTCGTTTTTTGCTGGAATAAGTACAGAAACTGGTATTTTGGAAGACATAATCAATAAGCTTTATTTGTTATCTTTTTTGGATGTGAGTAAAAGACCCTTAATAGCAGCGTTTAAATAACCAATTTGACCATAAGCATAAACAAGTTTGTCAAAGCGTTCTGCTGGGTCTGAAAAATGCTGCAACGATTTGTACAGCCCGCGTAAGAATCGCTCGCCGCCACGCAGCAATTGACTTATACCAGCTTTGCCAACCAGTTCTTCTCGGTAACAATCACTGATCCCTTGCCACCAGCCCCGATTGAGGAACCAAGAGCGTTGAAGGCGTTCGGGAGCAACGTTATGAGCTACAAGAGCTTCTGGAAGGTAAGCAACCTGCATCCCCCGATCGAGAGCAAGTTCGGTCATTTGCAGTTCTTCATGAGAGAGTAACTTAGTACCAACTCGACCAAGATTTGTATCAAAACCTCCTATTTCTTTAAGGAAACTATGGCGTATGGAGTAATTCAAGCCCCTAGGGGTCATTCCTGGGTCTTGGATGTAGACTAAGCTGTTACCTAAATCGTATGCTCCTAAGTTAGCTGCTAATCCGGTAGATAGCCAACTTGGGGATTGCATTCCTTGAGGCCACAGTAGGGTAACTTTGCCACCAGCAATTGCTAGCTTGGGGTTGTCCTGATACGCTGAGTACAAAACTTGCAGCCAGCGCGAGCTCGCTTCTGCATCGTCGTCTAGGTAGGCTAAAATTTCCCCACTAGCTACTTGAGCGCCAGTGTTGCGGGCAACGGAAAGTCCCAATACTGGTTCAAAAATATACTTAAGCCGTAGGTCGTGGTTTCTTTGTTCCGTAATTTCACGAGTGCGATCGCTCGACCCATTATCCACAACTATCACTTCAAAGTCTCCAGCAAAATCTTGTGCCAAAAGACTATCGATGGCAGCCCCTAAGTATTTTTCGCGGTTGTGAGTACAAATAATGGCAGAAATTGGTATTTGTGGCATATTTAGTCATCGTTATCAGTTATCAGCTGTGGGTTATCAGTTATCAGTTATGACTAATAACTTTTCACTGATTACTGTTTTAGCCTACTCTGGAGCTAATCTATACCAAAGATTTACATCTCACCAACCGAGTTTTTTCGGAGAAATCGAAAGAATTCTTTATTTTTCTGGTATTTTCTTTTAGACACGGATGGGCAAGAAAACTATTTCTCTCATGCAATAAGTATTCTTGCTTATTTGGTAAACAAAAGGGAGACGTCCGCCCCACACGAGTGAGTCTTACTGGGGCGGTGGAAGTTTGGGAATTATAAGTTACTGTGCTTGAATGTGACCGTGCAAAATCACAAGAGTTTCTGCAAGTTGTGCAAGACGGGTTTCTAAATACTGCTTGCGCCCCAAGAGCTGGCGCAGCTTTTGGTAACGAGCGATCGCTACACTGACACTAGCAACTTGCTCCTGCGGACACGGACGCGACCAGACTCGACCTGAGGCATCCAAACCACACAAACGATACCCAGCACGAGGTGACTGACAGGCAACATTACTGTCAGATGTACAAATTTCTTCTACATAATCCATAAGGCGATCGACTTCTGCGTGTCGCAGTGTTGCGGTTCCTCCTGGCTGTGATTCGCGTTCGCGAGATTCCAACCAACCATTGACAATTGGTCCCTCTAAATAAATATCTTGAATTTGCTTAACAATTGTTTGTAATTCTGTTTGCCAAGAAGCAACTGTTTCTTGGATTTCTAGCAATATATTCATTGCCAATCCTGGATTAGCTGCATTGCGATGGCTGGAAAAGTTAGGAGTTTTCAATTTTGGGAGACTGGGTGTTTTGCAACCGTTTTCTTGCGCGGGAAAAGTCTGCACGGAATTATCGTGAGGGGGTAAATCCTGCTCTAGTTGCGTAGTTAACTCACTTTCAGTTGGTATTTCAGTACTAGAAGATGCCTCTGATGTCCCAAGACTAATCCGAAATGATAAAGCTTTCTTGGTCGAAGTCTCTGGTTCGGTGGAAGCAGTGTTGCGAGTCCCCAAATCGTGTAAAGTTGCTTCTATGCGTTTTACTCCTGTTCTCATATAAATATCTCTAGTAAGGATGAAGGATTGAGGATAAAGTATGAAGGATAACGGATGTAAAATAAATTACACTTATTTACTCTACACTTTATCCTTCAAATCCTGCCAGTCATTATATTTAAAGTTATTAGGCTACAAAATGCCAGCCTCGAGATGAAAAAATTTGGTAAATAGCTTTGAGTAAAATTATCTTGGTGACCGGACCAACACGTTCTGGGAAAAGTGAATGGGCAGAAACCTTGGCAGCACAGTCAAGCAAAGCAGTTGTTTATATAGCAACAGCAACTCTTGATTCAGATGATGAAGAGTGGATGCAACGAGTTCAACAACACCAACAAAGACGTCCCCAAAATTGGATGACGTTGGAGGTGCCGTATGAATTGTCAGCAGCGCTAGCTGAAGCTAAACCAAATACCTGCCTTTTGATAGATGCTTTGGGAACTTGGATTGCCAATCTTTTAGAACAAGATGATTGGAACTGGCAAAATACCGTTCAAGAGTTTTTAGACACCGTGCAACTTGTGGCGGCTGATATGATTTTTGTTGCTGAGGAGACAGGTTGGGGTGTCGTACCTGCTTATTCTACCGGGAGAACGTTTCGCGATCGCTTGGGTTCTTTGGTGCGTCAGTTAGGTGGAATTGCCGATACCGTTTATTTGGTGACTGGAGGTTATGCTCTTAATCTCAGCGTCCTCGGTTCTCCGCTACGCGATCGAGGAATACAAGGGATTCAGGAAAATGATTGACTAATAACCAATGACAGATGATTCATAACTCATGAATCATTTCTAATTAATTAGAAACTATTCTTAATTCTTTATTCAAGATTCGCAACTGAAAAGTCCAGAGACAAACTATAAAATTGTAATATGGCATCAACAAAAGACGTTAAACGGTATCTAGCTTACTGGTTTCAGCTAGGCAAAAGGGTTGTTATCGACAACGGCGCTGCAACCTTGCAGCTAAAGGAAGTTGTTAAGGGCAATCGGTATAGTGACGAATTTGAAGCGTGTTGGGAGCAGATTACTTCTCCTGAGGGGGGTGATTGTTATCTAGAAGGTACTCACGAAACAATAGCGGAGTTGCTGTCGCCTTCTTGGGATGTGACTCCTTGCGCTCGTTGCAATATGCCAATACCTGCAAGAAATATGGGTATGCCTCCTTTGCTGTGCCCTTGCTTTGATGTAGCTGGATGGCCTAATACTGAGTTACCCCCACCTCGATGTCCGGTTGATAGCCAACAAGAATTAAAAGCGATTCGCGATCGGCTTGTAAGCGGTCTATCTTCAATAGGGAAGTAGTAGATTAGATAGTCGTAGTTCTCGATAAAATCAAATAGATTCAATCATAGGGGTGCAAAGTATTGCGCCCCTACATTTTTTATATGTATTTTTAGGAAATAGATAGTTTCGTAATTCGACAAAATTTTCTTCTGAACTAGGTAATAAAGTTAGCAGAAAATGTAAATGATATCTGAAGTATGCCTTGATATCTTATCAATATAAGCAAGAAGTTGAAAGACCAAAAAAGAAATCAACAATTTGCTTATACTAAAACAATTTCAATACAAAATCAGGAGAAAACCTATGCAAGCTCACACCCAGGAAGAACTATTTACTGACATTACATCTGATGAATCTGCTAGTGTTAGTGGAGGTGTATTTATTGGTGGTTTTAGCCTCGATAAATATCTTTTTGGACTAGGTGCCGCAGCAGTATTTGGTAATGGTGTACCCTTTGTACCCACTGTAGCAGAAATTCAATTTGCTTGGGAAAACTCACTTTATGGATCTGACCCAGCATTAGCACCTTTTGGTAAGTACTAAAACATTTCATATCTTTCATCAACTTGCAAAAAGGGATACGCCCTAGTTCATTAATCTCAAAAACCCGGTTCTTCAGTATAGGCGCACCATGGAGCGTCTATACGCTAACAAAAATTAAGCTTTGCAACATAGAGAAACCGGGTTTTTCCATGTTGAGTATTGAAGCGAAGTTCTGAAATTCTTTTTAAGGAGCCGGAGATGGAAATAACTGAAAACCAATCACTTTTTACGGGATTAACAATGGAAGAATCAGCTGCAATTGCAGGTGGACTGATGGTTCTGAGAGCTAAATATGACTCTCAAACTAAAAGCTTCAAGGTAGAAACCAAAAAGATAGAACTTGGTGAAGACTTACTTGAGTTATTTGACACCTACTATATCTTTAACGGCTTATTTGGAGGCTATGGTTTTTACAAGAATTATGGAAGTTTATGGGTTTAACTAGCAAAGCCGAAATTGGCTTAAGGTAATAAACTATAACTTTCATATTCATTTTATTTTGAATGCTCTTCGGTTGTCAGGTAGTTCGCCATTGTATCTATTTATCATCTGCAAGCGATGGAAGATGAAAAAAACCCGCTTTTTACAGAATTAAATTCTGAAGAATCTGCTGCCGTCAGTGGAGGAGCATCTCGGGTTGGTTTTGACATAAATACTTACTTGTTTATTTTGGGGGCTGGTGTATTATTTGGCAACCCTGGGCTAACGTCAGAAGAAATTCAGTTTGCTTGGGAGCAATCGTTTGTTTCTAACAAACCCTCGAAGTCTCGCCGAAGAAAACGTTTTTTCTGGTGGTAAATGCACGAGAAATCAAGACAAGCATACTGGGTTTATTATGAAATATACTCACGTTTTACAACATAGTGAAGAAGATTGTGGTGCAGCTTGTCTTGCTGCGATCGCCAAACATTATGGACGTACTTTTACCCTGAATCATATTCGTGAGGTAGTAGGAACTGGACAACTCGGAACAACTTTACTAGGGCTTAAACGGGGAGCGGAAACACTGGGTTTTAATGCTCGCCCAGTCAAAACTTCACCAGAACTTTTAGATCGACTGCATGAAGCACCTCTACCAGCTATTATTCACTGGAAAGGAAATCACTGGGTTATTTTACATGGCAAGAAAGGTAAACAATGCGTTGTTGCCGATCCTGCTGTAGGTATCCGCTATCTTTCCAAACAAGATTTGGTGGAAGGTTGGGGAGATTGGTTGATGCTCTTATTAGAGCCAGATCCAATACGCTTTTTTGACCAAAAAAATGAGAATATTTCAGGTTTTTGGCGCTTCTTAAAGCGTATTTGGATTTATCGAACTATTTTAGCGCAAGCTCTACCCTTAAACTTCTTTTTAGGAATATTATCTTTATCTTCGCCATTTTTACTACAAATCTTAACTGATGACGTTTTAGTTAGAGGTGATACAAAATTGCTAACAACTGTGGCGATCGCAGTTGTTGTCATGAACTTTATTAGCACCAGTCTTACCTGGGTACAATCCAACCTTATTGCTCATTTCGCCCAACGTCTGCAATTGGGATTAGTCCTAGAATTTGGACGACAAATGCTGCATCTACCTCTTGCTTATTACGAAGCCCGTCGTAGTGGAGAAATTGTCAGCCGACTGCGAGATATCGACCAAATCAATCAGCTAGTTGCTCAAGTCGTAGTGAGTTTACCCAGTCAATTTTTTATTTCCTTAGTTTCTTTAGGCTTCATGATTTTTTATAGTTGGAAACTCACTGCTGTAGCTTTATTCATTGCTATCTTAATGACATTATCTACAGTGATTTTTCAGCCTACTTTACAACAAAAAACTCGTGAGGTTTTAGTCACAGAAGCTGAAAATCAAGGTGTTTTAGTAGAAACCTTTAAAGGTTCACTTACTTTAAAAACAACGACAGCAGCACCTCAGTTTTGGGATGAATTCCAAAGCCGATTTGGCCGTCTTTCTAATGTAACATTGCGGACAATTCAAATTGGCATTATCAATAGTACTTTTTCTAGCTTTGTTTCTGCTACAGGTAGCGTTGTTTTGCTTTGGTTTGGTGGCAATTTGGTAGTTAATCCAATTGAACATTTGAGTATAGGGCAACTACTTGCCTTTAACTCTATGAATCATAACTTTCTAGGATTCATTGGTACTATTATCACCTTTATAGACGAATTTACTCGTGCTAAGACTGCAACGCAACGTTTAACAGAAGTTATCGATGCTACACCAGAAAATGAGGGCGATGGTAGAAAGCCTTTTGCCAAAATTCTTAGCGACGCTGACATTGTTTGTACAAATGTTAATTTTCACTATGCTGGTCGAGTTGAGCTATTAGAAGACTTTTCTTTAACCATTCCTGGCGGTAAAGTGACTGCTCTCATAGGTCAGTCTGGATGTGGGAAAAGCACTTTAGCAAAATTAATTGCAGGGTTGTATCAGATCCAGTCTGGGAATATTCGTATTGGAATTTACAACCTCAATGACCTTGCTCTTGATTGTTTGCGCCAACAGGTAGTTCTCGTACCACAAGATGCTCACTTTTGGAGCCGTTCTATTATTGAAAACTTTCGCATGGGAGCACCTTACGTAAGCTTTGAACAAATAGTAAAAGCTTGTCAAATTGCTGATGCTGATGATTTTATTAGCAAACTCCCTGACAAATATCAAACTATTTTAGGGGAATTTGGTGCAAATATTTCTGGTGGTCAACGCCAAAGACTTGCGCTAGCAAGGGCGATTGTTTCCGAACCAGCAGTTCTGATTTTAGATGAATCAACTTCTGGACTCGATCCAGTCGGTGAATCAAAGGTTTTGAATAAATTGCTACAACATCGTCGTGGAAAAACCACAATTTTAATTACCCATCGCCCTCAAGTTATAAACAGAGCGGATTGGATTGTTTTGTTAGATCGTGGAAAGTTGAAAATACAAGGTTATCTAGAAGAATTGCAAGCTATGCAAGGCGAACATTTAGATTTTCTAATTCCCGATCTGAAGACTCGTCATTAATCAAGGGTTTTATTAAAAAAACAATTTTCTAGCAATCATTAGGTGCTAATTATGCTCTATACCCACACTCAAAAATTTCTTCCCTCTTCTTACTACGATGAGTTTCTACCTCCAGTGAGTCGTTGGACTTCTTTAGCTGGAATATCTTTAATGGGGACTGTGGGTACTGCGATCGCTCTCTCCTCATATATCAAATACAATGTTACTGTAAAAACTGGGGCTACTGTACGTCCTACAGGTGATATTCGTTTAGTACAACCAGAAATAGAAGGTACTATTAAAAGTATTTTTGTTAAAGAAAATCAAACAGTCAAACAAGGTGACATTATTGCTCGACTTGACGATCTAGAAATACATATTAAAAACAATCAATTGCAAGCAAATTTACAAGAGAACAAATTACAATTGATTCAAATTGATGCTCAAGTCAATGCTTTGGATAATCAAATAGAAGCTGAGAAAAAAGTGATAGAATGGACAGTGGCTTCTGCAAAAGCTGAGTTAACACGCAGTCAAAGGGAGTATAACGACCAACAAGTTAAAACCCAAAGTGAATGGCAAGCATCGCAAGCCAACCTCCAAAAATCAGAAGCAAATTTACAAAAAGCTAAAGCCGATTTAGATTTTGCTCAATTGGATCGCGATCGCTATCAGCAACTTGCAGAAATTGGAGCCGTCAGCAAGCGAGAATTCGAGCAAAGAAAATTAGCTGTCGAACAAGCAAAAGCCGTCGTTGATTCCGAACAGAGAGCGATTGATATTGCTAAAGCTAACCTACAATCCGCTCGAGCTGCAATTAATCCTAGTGCAGCGATCGTAGCAATAGCCAAACAGAAAATCGCTCAAGAAACAGTCAGAGGAAAATCAACTATTGCAGCATTTCTTCGCGAAAAAAATGCTTTGATTCAAAAAAGAATTGAGATGAACAATCAAATAAAACAAGCAAAGAAAGAACTCGAAAAAAACCAGCTTCAACTTCAAAATACCTTAATTCGTGCTACCAGTGACGGTACTATCCTTAAGTTAAATCTACGAAATCCCGGTCAAGTTGTACGTCCCTCAGAATCTGTTGCTGAAATCGTACCTCACAATACCCCTCTAGTCATAAAAGCAATAATTCCTGCGTCTGATATCAAAAATGTTGAAGTTGGTCAAAATGTTCAGTTGCGAGTTGATGCTTGTCCCTATCCCGATTACGGGACTCTCCATGGGGTTGTCACGGCTGTTTCACCAGACGCCATAGTTCCTCAAAATAACAATTCCTCCACTTCCTCCCCTGCTGCTACAACTCCTATAACCAGTTATTTTGAAGCAACAATCAAACCAAAAACTATCTCTTTTGGAAATAACAATCATCATTGCTCAATTCAAGCTGGAATGGATGCAAAAGCTGACATTATTTCTAAAGAAGAAACTGCACTAGAATTTATGTTGAGAAAAGCCAGATTAATAACAGATATTTAAAATATATTTTCTATTAGTGAGGCTGAAATTGTGTACGATCGTTATATTTTCAATCATCTACTGCCTTACCCTCATTAGGTTTATTGCATCTTACCAAAAGACCCAAGAAGCATTACACTGGTGGTCTTACAGACAATCCATCAAACTTTTTTTAGAAGCAGAAACTATTCGAGATAATTTTTTACAGGAAACTTTTGCGATCCGTCGCAATTTAGAAATGTTATCAGGAGATGATTGGGAGCTATCAGCGTATAGAACTCAAGAATGTTTAACAAAAGTTGAGAATTTACATCAATCTCTTGCTCAATTAAGCGAACGTTTATTTCCAGCCTATTTTCAAGGTAGCTTACCTTTAGCTATTCAAGGTGTACTAGAATCTTGGACTATGTCTCATCCACTTATATCTTTTAATGTCAGTTTACCAAAAACTTGGCAATATGAAACTATCGAACACAGCTTGATAGTAGTTTGGTCTTTGGAAGAGTTATTAAAAATTGCCGTACCAGACATTTTAACGCCCATTTTAATTTACATAAATTTAGAACAACGAAAAAATAGAGCGAAATTAGTGGTGGAAATAACTTATCCCGATATATCTATATTAACATTGTATTGCAGTCAATTAGAATTTGACTGTTTAAGTGAAAGTTTTAGATTCTTAACCTCAGGAAAATGTTTATATTTCTACAGGAACTTAAATATAAATTGGCATTTCTCTTGGTGATGTTTTTCACTTATAGAGCAATCTTGTTCAGTTGATGAAATACACGTTGGGGAGTCACACTCGTGGGGGAGTTTTCTGCGTTTAGAGGAGTATATCTACCAACATAAGGCTTTTTGAAAGCATTTCCGACCTAACAGTACTTAGAATTTGTAACAAATAGTTTAGGATTACTATAATAGCAATTCAATTTACTTTTTTCAGTGTATCTATGGTAAGCATTGCGTGCTTTCTAGTACTTAACCTTTTTCATACATAGTGTTAAATTGTCTCCATTCAGAAAGTTAAGAATTATATACTAGTATCCTGAATTTGTTTCACCAATACGAATAGTAGATTACTTACATACCTTGCTTGTAGCCTGTTAAACTTTACATAATTTATTAATTTATACCCCGTTCCTTATAGTATTTTAACGGAGGTAAAATATGACACAAGTAACATCAGATAAAGCTTTGATAAATATTTTGGTTATTGATGACCACGAATCAGTTTTAAGCGGAACTATAGATATATTACAAAAACAATATCCAGAGGCTAAATTTAGTACTTCTCTCACGTCTAAAAACGCTCTCGATCGAGTGAGAATATTAAACCCAGATCTTGTGGTTATGGATTTATCTATTCCTGATAGCCCAGGGATGTCACCACGCCCCGAGACGGGTGTTCAACTTCTAAAAACTTTGATGAAAGAATTCCCCAATTTAAATCTTGTTGTCCAAAGCGCTCATGCTAGAACACTCGTAAGAATCAGACCTGACATTGATACTCATAAAGGGGGATTTACTGTGGCTGATAAAAGTCTTTCTAGCAAAGAAATGTTAATTAGAGTTGATTGGGCTTTACAGGGGTTAACTCATACAAAAGATATTAAAGGAATTCATGCTGGGTTGGAGATTAAACCTGAGTGGTTGAAAGTCCTAAGTTTGGCTTTTGAGCAAGGATTACAAGATAAAGCGATCGCCGAACAAATGTGCGTATCAGAACGCATGGTGCGACATTACTGGAATAAGCTACAAGATGCTTTAAATGTTTATCCTGAAGAGGGAAAAAATATTCGGATTCAAACGGAGATGAGAGCTAGAGAAGAAGGATTAATCGATTAGTATAGGGACTCAGTCAGAAAAATTGAAAATTATTGGCTCCCCTTTGTAGCAGTGCTTGGGCACACATATAGTAACTACAAACTTCTAACAGCATCAATTTATGCCGCCAGAATTTTGGAAAAGGATCGAAGAAGAAATTACCATTTGGCGTGTAGGTGCATTACCAGGAATTTTAGTGATTGGACTGGTAATCGCTACCCGTCTCGTCGGTTCCATGCAATCTTTAGAATGGTTGGTTTTTGATAATTTCCTTCGTCTGCGTCCTCAAGAACCTGTTGATGAACGCATTATTATTATAGGTATTAACGAAGAAGATATTCGTAGTCTGGGAACTTATCCCATACCAGATAAAGATATTGCTAGTTTGTTAAGAAAATTGCATTCTTTGAATCCTCGAGCAATTGGTCTCGATCTCTTTAGAGATCTTCCTGTAGAACCCGGTCATGGCAAACTGAGCGTAGCATTTCAAGAGCTTAAAAATGTCATTGCTATAGAGAAAGTTTTACCAGAACGAGTCCCTCCACCAATAGAATTACCTGAAGAACAAGTGGGTTTTGCCGATCAAATTATTGATACTGATGGAAAGTTGAGACGCAGCTTGCTAGCAACACCTACAATTAAAGGCTATAAGTTATCGTTATCTTTAAAATTGGCAACAGCTTATTTAAATCAAGATGGCTTCTATCTAGAAAATGGTATTGATGATGAAAATACCGTAAGATTTGATAAGACCGAAATACCTAGGTTTTTATCTAACTCCGGAGGCTATATTCAAGCTGACGATGGTGGGGTGCAAGTATTACTGAATTTTCGGAGTGGTGAAAAACGATTTAGAACTTTATCACTTCAGGATATTAAAACAGGAAATTTTAAGCCAGAATGGCTACGCGATCGCATTGTTATTATTGGTGTCGTTGCTTCTAGCGTCAAAGATTGGTTAACAACTTCCGCTATTGCATCAACAAAACCTGCACCAGGACGAATCTATGGAGTGGAGCTTCTCGCACACACGACTTCTCAAATTATCAGTTCCGTGCTTGACAGAAGAGCGCTTTTACAAACATGGTCTGAAGGACAAGAATATCTGTGGATTGTGTGTTGGGGTTTGTTGGGAATTCTTTTTGCTAGACTGACAAAATTGCCTTTCATCAATCTTCTAGCTGTTGTCTTTGCAAGTCTTCATCTTGTTTTTGCTAGTTATATACTCCTGATCGTATGGGGTTTTTGGGTTCCGATAGTACCGACAATACTTGTTTTGGTTTTGAATGGTGTGGGTATGACAGCCTTATATCAGTATGACCAAGCTCTACGCACTAGAATAAATGCTCATCTCACTCTGATTGAACGGACGTTTGAAACAATCCATAACGGACCATTACAAACTTTAGCAAAAACTTTAAAGTTGATCGGAGACAGAGACTTACCACCAAACGAATTAGTTTTCCAAATAGAAACCGAACTGGAAAAGTTAAATTACGAGCTAAGAGGCATTTATGAATTTTTACAACAAGAACCTATAACTCAAGATAGTTGTCTTTATTTAAAAAAAGGATTATTGCTGAATTTACAAGAACCAATTCACGAAGTTTTGTATCAAGTTTATAGCTCTACTTTAGAACGAGATTTTCCCTGTTTTAAAACACTTAGAGTGAAAATCAGGAGTTTTGACCCTATCAGCGATCGCTGCTTAAGTATAGAGCAAAAGTTAGGACTTTGCCGCTTCTTAGAAGAAGCATTATGCAACGTTGGCAAACACGCTAGAGGTGTTACCCGTCTTGAGGTTACTTGTACTAGCCACGAAGGTTGGTGTACTTTAAGTATCGTGGATAATGGCTTGGGAATTAACTCATCTAAAGAGGGTCGGGGAACTCAGCAGTTTAGAAACTTGGCTAAACAATTAAAAGGGAAATATCGACGTTGTCCTTGTTTTCCAAAAGGAACTCTTTGCGAGTTATCTTGGCCTGTAACAAAGTTTTGCTGCTGGTAGTCAATTTAGATAAAAATTATAGTTAAGAATATAAGTTAGTTCGCTAATCTCCTACTAAAATGAGTATATATATCAAACAAAATTTTTAAAAGATTACCTTTCCTCAGTGAAATACCGGGGAGGATGTGAATATGGATCGTAGGAAATGGTTTTTTCACAAGCTGTTAAATACTCAATTTTTAACAACTGGTATTTTGACAGCTATGCTTTTGTTAACTCAAGTTGTAGCGGAATACCGACCCCCAGGCAATCAAAAACCACCAAGAACCAATACAGACTCATCAGGTACGAGATTTTTCGAGCAATTTCCAAACGTACTTAGTTATACTCTAAATGCTCCTATCCTCTAATTCCAGCAGAGGTGCCTTCGTTTTCACAAACTTCCCATAGAATTGCCGTCAGTTAAGTGCGACCAGTGTCAATATATAGATATTGGTGCTAAATTCAGCAAGAGGAAGGCAAAATAAGGCTGTGCAGATAACATTTCTAGGGACCAGTTCAGGTGTACCCACACGAGCGCGTAATGTTTCCAGTGTTGCTTTAAGACTACCGCAACGAGCGCAGTTGTGGTTATTCGACTGTGGCGAAGGAACCCAACATCAAATTTTGCGGAGTGACCTAAAAGTCAGCCAACTGTCCCGAATTTTTATCACCCACATGCACGGCGACCATATTTTTGGTTTAATGGGTCTGCTTGCAAGCTGTGGTTTGGCTGGTAGTGTGGAACGCGTTGACATATATGGTCCACCAGGATTAAATGACTATCTACAACTAGCTTCGCGACACTCCCACACCCACTTTTCCTTCCCTATCAAAGTTCATGCTGTCCGTCCCGGAATTGTTTACGAAGATGATGAATTTATCGTGACTTGCAACCCCTTACATCATCGGGTCACCACCTTTGGTTACCGAGTCACGGAAAAAGACCGTCCCGGACGTTTTGATGTTGAAAAAGCCAAAGAGTTGCAAATTCCACCCGGACGCATTTACGGACAACTCAAACGTGGTGAAACAGTCACTCTTGCAGATGGGCGAGTCATCAATGGCAAAGAATTGTGCGGACCTACAGAAATTGGGCGCAAAATTGCCTACTGTACAGACACAATTTACTGTGACAATGCAGTGGAGTTGGCACAGGATGCTGACGTTTTAATTCATGAAGCCACTTTTGCCCATCAAGATTCAGAGTTAGCTTTTCAGCGCTTGCATTCCACAACCACAATGGCAGCGCAAACAGCCTTAGGAGCTAAAGCTCATCGGTTGATTATGACACATTTCAGTCCTCGTTATGCTCCCGGAAATTCCATAGAGTTGAAGGATTTACTTGAAGAAGCTCGTGCTATTTTTCCCAAAACAGATATGGCTTATGATTTTATGACCTATGAAGTACCCAGACGGCGAGAGAAAGGAGAAAAATCATTTTCTAATTCATGATTCGTAAAGACCTACTTTTTCAGAGCGGCTTAGGCGTTCCTTCTAGAGTTGGAGAAAGATGGAGCCTTTGCAAGGGATGAAATCTCCAAACTACCGTTGAGGTTGCGTAAGCCCTGCTTTTGAAGAAGGGGGGATTGAGTCTTATCTGAACCGTATTGGTATATGATGAGGCCAAAAACTGAACATTTCATATAAATAGTGTTTCTAATTACTCTTAAAGGTAGGTTTCCCGCTTTCAAAACTTGACGATCCGCAAATCTTTAAAACTTTTTACAAAAACTTTAATTTCCAAAATTTATCAATTTAATATTTTTGAGATTTTCATTGTATTTCAAGTATGAAAATACACCTTTTACTATGTGTAGCTTACTTGGAAATATATATTTATCTGTATGATTGGCTGTCTAAATAGGTTTTTTAGTAACAACAAAGCAATACAAGAAAGATTATCAACAATATTATAAAGATTAAAAGAAAGAGTTGACGATTGAGATATTTTAACTTAGGTTGAAATGAAAAAGAAAAATGTTAGAGGTTGGATATTGCACGTGTTATTAGCTATATCGACAATAATTCTTTATTGAAGATCCAACTCACTTACGCCTCATTTCTTCAGTAAGGAATTATAGTTCAGTCAAAAAACTGACAGATATTGTTCTCCCTACAGTGTAAAAAATCATTTTGATATTAGAGGAACTTGATAGTGACTGATATTGGTTTGGAACGTGGGAAGATAGTTTTAGTATCCCAAAAAAGTACGGTTGAAGTCAAAAAGCTCTCTAAACTTCTACTGCGTCGGCGCAGACAGATTTTCAGTGTTTATTGCATAGTCATGTCTTTGACAAGCGTTTTGGCTTTTATGACAAAACCAACGTATCAAAGTTCTATGCAAATAATGGTTAGTTCTCGCTCTTCTGAGGGAGGACGGTCCAATTCCCTTCAAGAAGGAGTAGAAAACAAAGCTGTCGATCCTACTTTTGAAGTTATCGATCGCACTTCTCAGTTAAAGCTGATGCTGAGTTCTAGACTGCTACAAAAGGTTGTAGACTCCCTGCGATCGGATTATCCGGATCTTACAGTAGAAGATATCCGAGGAAACGCAGGTAAACAGGGACGTTTAAGTGTGACGAAAGTAGAAGGGAATACAGAAAATAATAAACTATTGACTGAAATCTTTGAGATTTCTTATAAAGATAACGATCCAGTTAAAGCACAAAAAGTTCTTGTAGCTATACAGAAAGTCTATCAAAATTCTAAAATAGAACAGCAAAAAGAACGTATTTCCAGATGGATTGCCTTTTTAAACGAGCGCTTACCCAAAGTTAAAAAGGAAATTGTTCAAGCTGAGACTCAATTAGAAAAATTTCGGAAAAAACATAACTTACTTGACCCGGAAATACAAGGCAAAATCCTTTTAGAATCTCTTGCTGATGTCAGAAAACAGCTACGATTGACTCGCGCCCAACTTCAAGATGCACAAGCGCGTTACAGCAATCTTAAAAAAGAAATAAATTCTTACCCTCTTCAGGAGATCGTCTCTTTTCGCCTGAGTCAATCGCCGCGCTATCAAACACTCGTCCAACAAATTCAAAAGACAGACTTGACTTTAGCTCAAGAACGACTGCGCTATACAGAAAACTCTCCTACTGTGCAAAAATTAATTCAGCAGCGCCAAAACCAAGTTGCTCTTTTACAACAAGAGATGGAGCAAACACTGGGAGAGAAAACTGAAGCACTCTCTGATACTTTACTGAAACAAAAGCAGTTGTTTGCTCCTGAATCTATCACTATAGAAGCACCTCTAGCCATGAAAGGTCAAAGAGTAGGGATGGATTCAAAACTGGTGGAAGAGCTTGTAGAAGTGCAGACAACTGTACTGGGACTCAGTGCTAATGAAAAGAGCTTGACTGAATCAGAATCTCAAATTCAGTTGGAACTTAACAAATATCCCGGTCTAATTGCAGAATACAACCGTCTGTTACCAGAAGTAGAAACTCATCGCAAAATCCTCGAGCATCTAATGACAACACAACAATCTTTAGGATTGATAGTCGATCGAGGAGGATATGAATTGCAGGTCTTAGAAGAACCCCAGCGAGGAGCTTACCTGGGTAGCAATAGATTTCTTATCGTACTTATAGGGGCGCTAGTTGCTCCCATTTTAGGGATTGGAACTGCTGTACTCTCGGAAACTTTAAGTGATACCATCTCTTCTCCACAAGATTTACAAAATTTGTCCCATCTTCGTTTATTGGGAACAGTTCCAAAGCTATCATTATTGAGCATAGAGAAGAAACAATTCAGCCTGCCTTCTATTGTACAGAGAATATTGACTGGTTCGTCAACAAAAGCAGTGCTTGAAGAAGATTCCCTTCTTTGTTTTCAATCCCATGAAACCCTTGATATGACGTATCAAAATATTCAGTTAGGGTTTTCTTCTCCTTGCAAGTCTTTAATGGTAACTTCAGCAATATCAGGAGAAGGTAAATCAACTTTAGCCTTGGGGCTTGCAGTCAGCGCCGCCCGCATGCATCGACGGGTGTTACTGATTGATGCTAATCTGCGCGAACCCAATCTGCACAAAATGTTAGCGCTCTCGAATGATTGGGGATTATCCTTATTATTAGTTGAAGAAACAAACGCTTCTGCCAAACAATATGTTCAACCCGTCCACCCCTCCATTGATGTTTTGACCGCCGGACCGATACCAGAAGACTCGGTTAAATTATTAAGTTCTACACGGATGAAAGAATTATTACAGTTTTTTGAGCAAAATTATGACATGGTGCTGGTAGATGCTCCTTCTATTCTTGGAACAGTTAATACCAGACTTATGGCTTCCTACTGCAAAGGAGTTGCGCTCGTAGGACGCCTCGGTCAGGTAACTTCTACCGAACTGGTTGAAGCCACGGAAGTTTTAAGTAACTTCAATTTAATTGGCATTATTGCCAATGGAGTTAATAGCTCAGTATATTAATTTATCTCTCTTCGGTATATAGTTTTGTCAAGCGGTTCCACTCACTCACAAATAACCCTCTTTTTCTGCAAATTTTCGCATGCGAGGAAGACATTGCCTTTGATAAAAACTGCTTAATGTAGAAACTGACAAGCCAAATTCTATTGAGAGTTCTTTCCAACCAACTTCTGGTGGTAAGCGTTTCAAAATTAACACTTGACAAGTCACATCAGAACGACCTTGAATGTGACTGCGGCTCAACTCTCCATCAGGATCGGTCTCGACCCATAACTTGATTTCTTCTAAAATGGGAGGAACATCAGGTTCAGCGGCTAGGTTATCTACAGGATCGAGGATTTCAATATCCTCACCCGAGCGGGATTGGCTGAAATTTGCAGAAACTGTTCTAGCTTGTTGTCGTTGCTGATTGCGATAAAAGTCTTGCAATCTGCGTCTCAAGTAAACATTCAGCCAAGTCACAATACTACCTAGCTCGGGGTCGTAAGCTTGACCCGTTGTACTTTCACAAAGATTTCGACAAAAGTACAACCACGTTTGTTGCAGTGCGTCTTGGTAGAAGGGAGTGGTTTCTCTCCAGAGTTTACCGGATGTCAAGCGAATAATCTGTGTCAGCCGTTTTTGGCGTTCTTGGCTTCCTGGGGGGTGTCCGCAGGCTTCCTCAACTAATCGGCGTATGAGTTCCTCCAATCGATCCATAGCAATTTTTTGCAAAGGGAGCAATTTTTAGTATGGATCACAAAGGTATTTTATAGTACTACCCCCTGTCGCGATATTGGCAAGAAAATGGGTAAGAAAAAAGCCTCTCTTAACAAGAGAGGCTTTCTTCAAGTAAGCGGAGACAAACTTTTCATTTAAGCAACAGCAACAGCTCCTGCAATTGCGGAAAACGCGGCTGAGACGAGTGCTGTTGTAAACAACCACCAAGCTGCAGATGCGGCTGCTTTTCTGGTTTCTTCTGCTTGGCGTTGCGCTTGGCGTTTCACTTCTTCTAAGCGGTGCTGTGCTTCTTGCTGGATGCGTTCTGCTCTTTGCAAGACGCTGTTTCTTGCCCGTTCAATTTGGTCTACAATGCGGTTGGCATCTGCTTCTGAAATATCTTCACGGGAACTGAGTATTGCGACTATTGTATCGCGATTGAATGACCCCAAACGATCGCGCAAAGCTTCAAATCCTGCTTGGGGATCGTCGAACAATTTGCGAACATCGCGTTTAATGCTGTCGTAGTTTAATTCCGGGCGATCTAGGGAGTTGAGGTAATTGCGAATGCGAGCAAAAATTCCATCAATCACATCTTGAATGCGCCGTTGAATTCCCCGCACTTGTTCGACAAACTGGTCGCGCACGGAAATCATGGTATCTGCAATTCGCGCTGCTTCCTCATCGCTCAAGTCTTCTCGCAATTTCAACAAAGTAATGATGGTGGAACGGTCAAATTTGGAAAGGCGATCGCTAAAGCTTTCCAACCCCACACCAGGATCGTGTAGCAGGAGTTGTAAATCGCGCTTGATAGCTTCAGGATTCAGTTCTTCCTTACCACTGAGGCGCAAATACTCTTCCAAATAAGTTTGGAAATTTTGCATCCGTTGTTGAGTGCGGGTCGCCAGACGACGGGGCGCACGCACTATATCGCGAATGGATGTTTGTACGGAATCGATGACTTGATTGACTTGCTCTTCACTCAAGTCTTGGCGCTGGCTCAACAACTTCACCAGTGTATCTCTATCTACTTGAGACAAACGACGGCGCAGTGCTATAGCTCCTTCTCTGGGGTTTTGCAACAGTCTATTTAAATCTCGTTGAATTCCTTCAGGGTTGAGCTCGTCTTTACCAGTGTTTCGCAGGTAATCTGCAATTGTTGTTGTGACAGAATCGTATTGTGCCTGAGCTTTATCTGCTACAGTTTTTGGTGCATGGCGAACGCTAGTCCAAGAATGTTCAACAGTATCTAAGATACGGTTTGCTTGGTCTTCGTTCAAATCTTGCCGTTGAGCCAGTAATTTGACTAAGGTATCGCGGTCAAAACGAGATAAGCGTGCTCTAATTGCAGAAACCCCTGTTTGTGGATCGTCCAGCAATCTCTTGAGGTCGACGCGGATAGCATCAGGATTGAGTTCATCTTTGCCAGTGTTCCGCAGGTAAGACTTCAAATTCAACCACAGTGTTTCTGCTTGATATCTCGCTTGTTCTGCCACTCCTTGGGATTCGATTAAAACTTGGTCTCTCTGTTTTTCTAACTGGTCAAGAATTGTATCTGCTTCTTCTGGGTAAATGTCATTCCGCTCTAACAGGGTTTCCCGCAATTCCTGACGGTCAAATTGAGCGAGTCGTCGAGCGAGAGTTTCATGGTCTGCGTCTGGGTCTTCGAGCAGAGCTTTGAAATCCCTCTGAATGCTTTCTGCAGTTAACTCTGACTTGGGAGTGACGAGGAGATAGCTTTCGACGCGACGTTGCAAGTCTTGTACTATCTCTCTTTCTTCTTCCGCAGTCACTGCAACGATCGTTTCCTGGCGGACTGCTTCTAAGCGATCGCAAATACGCTGAATTTCTGCTTGAGTCAGCAGACCTCGCTGTTGCAGGATGTTAACGAAATCGCTTCTTTGAATTTGCTCCAACTCTCGCCGCACCGTTCCCGGATCGGCAGCTGCATCGTAAATAACTTCACGAAACTCTTGGGCGACTCGATCCGAACTCAGTTGCCAAGTATAAGTGTTATGGAGGTAATTTTCTATATCAGCACGAATGGGGCTATACGGCTGCTTTGGTGTGGGCAGCCCTAATTTATCTGCTTGTTCTGATACTTTATCTTTAGCAGTGGTAAGAGCACCTAGAATTTTTTCTACATCTAAGTCAGATAAATCTGCACGTCCCATAACAACACCAGTCAGTGCCGTTATTGCTTGCTGTATTGTCCTCTGAATCGGACCGGGGGCAGTTTCTTGAGTCGCCCTTTGGTTTGCATCTTTTGTGGAACGCATTTCTTCCATCAACCGATCCAGCTTGGCATTGAGTTCATCAGTCCTGCTGTGTCCCGGTGGAAGGGATTTAAGATAATCAGCCAACTCACCAAAACGATCTTGTAGCGGTTGTTGCTGACCTACGACCTGTTGCCAAACACCGTACAATGTGTCAGCAATACGGTTAACATCCCGTTTGGACAAGTCAGTACGGCTGCTAACCAATTCGACAAATTTTTGACGGTCAATGTTGCGGAGCGCTGCACCACCTGCTGCTGTACCACCTGCGATCGCAAGTAGTTGCGGGTCTCTCAGTAGATTTTCAAATTCCCCTCTAATCCGAGACAAATCTAGTTCTGGTGGGCGCACCATATCTAAATAGTCTTCCACTCTATCGCGCAAAGTGGCGGGGTCAATAGCGTTACCCAACTCCCGACGCACAGCCGCCGCCGCCGCTTCAGCAGTTGAGACCACTTGCTGATTGACAGCCTTCGCTCCCAAAGCAGCAGTTGCAGTCCCCATAATTGACTGTAAGCCGGAAGTCGCCGCATTAACCAAAGAGCCCACTAAGGAACCAACTGTCGTTGAACTCACCCATACCAGCAGTAAAAAGTACGCTCCCCAAATAACCAAACCCAGAATTGCGCCCAATCCTGGAGTTAAATCCAAAAGACTGAGCTTCACTGCTAAGAAACAAGCAATAGCAAGAGCAATGGTGACAGAAATTACTGTCCACAGGCCCACTGCTGTGCCAATTTTGCGGATGGTACCACCTACACTTCCTACCTCGTTGTGGTCTTTATCTCCATCTGAGTCTGAGGAACGACCTAAGTAGGAGATACCAGCTGCAACAGAAAGGTTTGTTAAAACCAGTTGCAGGGCAAAAGCTAGGATCACACCAGAAACCAACGCGAAAAAAAAGCGCGGTCCAAAGGTGATATCTGGCTGGTTAACAACTGGCTCTTGCGCCACCCAAAAGAATGACTTATATAGTGCCAGTACTACGTGCGTACTATGAAACATTCTAATTCCTTCCTCGTATCGCTCACGTCAGTGGGATTAATAAAATTAACACTATGTTGTAATACCCAACTCTTTATGCTTAGAATCCTGGAATTTAGGTGTTTCAAGCATCCCTCCAAAGTTTGAAAACTGACTCCAGCGAGAGGTAGAATTTATTCATCTAATGGGCGATCGACATCCAGTAACTGATTAAATTACCTACTTTCAAGTATAAGAATTTAAAGAATGAATCTATTTCTTTGTTTTTCAAGAAATTATGATGAAAGTCGCTTGTATGTGGCTGGAAATCCATAAAAATCCCTTGTTATTAATTCAGTCAATTTCTAAATGGCTAAATCATCAAAATTTTTATATTTTCAAAGAGGATTTGCAGACAATAATTTGACATCCTGTCATCTATGTTACATTTATTTACATTTACTTTTTTTGCACTCCCTGTAGGTGGATTTCACTAAAAAATACAGCCAATATAATCGTCCGTGAGAGATGGGCGTAGTTTGTTCCCATTGGCAGAAAGCAGGAAAGTTTTAAGTAGCTACATTAAAGTCACACGGAACGATAAAAGAAAATTAAAGGGAGTCACAAAATGGAAACTCGTCCTGCTACCGATTTACCACCAGTTGCTACAGAATACAACGGCGTTGACCGTAATGCTTTCCTTTTTGGTTGGAACCCTCAAGCTGAGTTATGGAATGGTCGCTTGGCTATGA